>NZ_BAAAHH010000057.1:0-33529 GCF_039525175.1 Actinocorallia libanotica | reverse complement strand
CCGGCCACCTCGTCAAAGCCATCGCCGTCCTGCAGAACCACCGAACCGCTCAAGCCGCCCGAGGATGAAAGAGGCTCTTTCATCCTTCAGCGAACGCGTTTCTCACCAGGGAAGACGTGCGTACCACGTGCGGTTCGTAGACGACCCATCCGGGATCCGCGAACCTATGCGCTTCGCCCTGCCGCTAGACCAGACTGGCAAAGGTCATGCCACAGATTCCTCTTCGTAGCGATGCCTGCCCTCCATCGGTCGTAGTCCTCGAGCCAGGCCGCGACGGTGTGCCGGGCCTGGGCGCGGGCGGTGAAGGTCTGCTGGGAAGAGGAGCTCGAACACCAGAGTGGAGTTGAAGGATTCGGCCACGGCGTTATCCACGGCCGATCCCGTGTACCACCGGGAGTCTTTGATCAGGAATCCGCGGCCGGGAGGGTGAGGAGGCCGGAGTGGGCGGCGTCGTCGATGAGGGCGGCGCGTTCGGGCGGGGTGAGCCATCGGGCTTGAGAGCCGGTGGGGGTTCGTCGATCCAGAGGACGTCGTCGACAGCTTCTGTAACAGGGTGAAGGTGGCTGATGACGGTGACGAGGCGGTCGGGACCGGTTTCCCGGTGTAGGACGGAGTGAACCGCCCCGGCAACCTGGACGCCATGGTGCACCTGGCCTACCACCTGCTGCGGGTACCGGGCGCGGCTGCGGTGGTCTCCACCGCGGCCGTCAGGCGCGACCAGGTCTTCGGTGGCCCGTATGCGGTGCGCGTCTCCCGCTGACCGAAGGTCTCACGCTGTCTTGCGCAGGGGGCGGCGCAGCACGTAGGCCTGGCGGGGCGCTCCGGCCAGAACGGAGAGCAGGTGGCGGGCACGCTGGCGGCGCGTGGGCAGTTCCCACAACAGGCCCAGCCACTCCTCGGCGTAGCGGGCTCGGTACCCGGCCGGAAGCACCGCGGCCGCCAGGCGCGTCAGCCCGGCGGCCGTGCGGCCCGGCCTACGCGGCCGGTCCGCTGTCGTCTCCTGCGCCGGAGGCGACAACCTGGCCATTTCCCGGAGCACCATGGCTGTGGCGTTCAATGCGGCACCCGCCGCATTTGCAACGAGTGCTGCCTCATCCATCATCTGCGCCGTAGTCAGCGTGTCTCTCACAATCATCGCTCTCCTGGTAAGTGCGGCGCTCCTCTTTGCCAGTAGCGTCAGCTGCACCGTTGCGAACGTCGTCCAGGGCGCGCTGCCCTCGGGGTCCGCTGCCGCCTTCACCGTGACCCGCGCCGCCTGCGCGGCGTACTGTGCGGCCTCCCTTGTGTACGTTGCCATCTCTGCCTGGTCGTGCGCGGCCAGTGCCAAATCCGCCAGATGGTTCGCCAGGGTTACGTATCGCAACGCTTCTTCTATTTTTTGCAGCTGGCCTGCTGCGCTCAGTGCTTTCGCCGCGCTGAACACCTGGCGTACGGCTTCGGGGATCTCCTCAGCCAGGCAGTCCCGCAGAGGTTCGGGGATGTGGGAATCGGTCACGAAGCGGCTCCTGGATGGGGGTTTAGGGAGCCCCAGGGGACGGGGGCGGTGGCACGGTTGGCGTGGGCTTTGGCCAAGGCCAGGCGCGCGCTTTCGGCGCCTTCGGTGGTGAGCTTGTAGTAGCGGCGGCGGGGCCGGCCTTGACCGTCGACGGCCTGCTCGGCCGGCTCCTCCCAACGGGAGATGATCCACTGGGCCTGCTCCAGCCGGGTGATGATCGGGTAGACGGTGCCGGTGGGCAGGCCGGTGGCCTGCACCATCTCCAGCCCGTACCACTCGCGGGAGGGCTCTAGCAGCGCCTGGCGCAGCACCATCTGCGTCTGCAGCGTCATTCTCGGTTCCCGGCTCACGGGCGGTCCTCCTTGTCGGTGTCGGTGGAAGTGTGCTGGGTCCAGGTCCACACTCCGAACAGCAGTGTCGCCACCGCCGCCGTCACGCTGGCCGGCACTGCCAGGCCGGGGACCAGCTTGACCAGTGCGCCCATGCCCAGCGCGATTCCTGCGATCGCGGCCAGGGCCAAGGCCTTTTGGGAGATGAACAACCCCCAGCGTCCCTCGTACTCTACATAGCCCATCATGTTGCGTACTCTACATACGACAGGCGGCGGATATCAACCCGAACCCACCCCGCAGGTAGGCAAGAACACCCACCCGCGCGCCGCTGCACCGCCAGGGCGAAACCGATCATGCAGGATCAGTCGGGTGAGTGACCGTAGAGTGCTGGAGTGGGACGATCCCGCACAGGCCGCCACGGCGCTGGACGAGCGGTTCGCCCCCGCGCCGTGGTCGGCCACCGCGGGTCGGCTGCTGGGAGAGCTGGAAAGCGGACCGCCCGCAGGGCGGGCGATGGTGCTCGCCGACCCCCGCCCTCGGCCTCCAACAGCCTTGCCGAATGGCTGGCGGTGTACTTGTGAGATGCATCGGTAAACGGCCGGGATTCTTTGGCGCTATTTGGCCGATCATACTGTCTGTGATCATGTAGCCATGTATGTGATAAGGGGCCGTTATCACATACACCCGGCCCATTGGACAGCGCTGACCTGCGGTTCCGGCGGCAGGGTGTGTTTAGCGAACGGTGGGACAGGGTGTCGTCGCTGGTCAGTGATGGTGTCGGGTGAGACGGCCGTCGAAAGCGAGGTCGAAGGCGCCCAGGGCGTGCTTCCAGCGCCGGCCACACCGAGGCCGGCGGCCAGTCCATCGAGGACTTGGAGTCCGGGGACAGCATCGAGACCATCGTGCAGTCTCTGCTGGCCGGGACCGCAGTGCCTGGCACCGACCCGGGCATGACGTGCGAATGGTGGTGGGTCGAGCCCGGTGAGGAGGGGCTGGAGTACATCGGCAGGGTCGTCCTGCAACCGGAGCCCGGTCCGCGCGAAGGCCATCTGCACGTCGCGGTCCGTCCCTCTCGCCGCCGCCAGGGTCACGGCACCCGGCTGCTCGAGGCGGCGCTGCCGATCGCAGCCGGACGCGGCTTCCCCTCGGTGGTACTGGCCTGCCCGCGTCACAACGAGCCAGCTCGCCGCCTTGTTCTCGGGCTCGGCGCCACACCGCTCAGCCGAGGTTCTGCCGTCGACCGCTTCAACCTCTCCGCCCAGGCCGTCGTGCGGTAATCGCAAGCGACAATCCAGCATGGAGCTGAGAAGGGGAGCCCGCTGCAGCGGGCTCCTCTTCATATTTTTCTGCTCTCTCAGAGATCTCGGTAGGCAGTCCACTGGCAGGTTGCCTCTGCCATCGCCTGCATCCACGCTTCCTCCGGGCGGCGTTCGGAGAAGGTCTGCCACATGCGGGCGGTCGCGATGGCGAAGGCGTCGACGGCCCGCGGATCGGCGTCGTTCCATGCGGTGCAGTCGGCGGCCCAGTCCTCGGCGGCTTTCGGGGTGTGGCCGGCGGCGATGAGCTGGATGACGAGCAGGGCCGGGTCGATGAACGCGGCGCCGCGGGTGGGCCATGACCAGTCGATCGCCCATGTGCGGGTCTGGCCGATGAGGAGGTTGTCGGGGTGGATGTCGGTGTAGAGCAGCGCGTCCCCGCGGAGGAAGTCGGGATCGTCGGCGTGGGCGTCCCAACGGGTCTCCGTCCAGCCGCGCGCCACCTCCGGCAGGGGCAGCGCGGTGATCCGGTTGAGGATGTCGACGACCGCGGGGAGATCCGGCGAGCCGGGGGTGAAGTCTGCGGGCCGGGCTTCGATGACGTTGAAGCCGAGCACGATCCACGTCTCGTCTTGGGCCCGCCAGCGCATCACCGGAGACAGGTCGGGCGCCACGTAGGGGTTGATGGCGGCTTCGCGCAGGAGGGAGGCCCGGCGGCCGCCGGGCCGGTTGGGGACGGCCTTGACGAAGAACGTCCCGTGCTCGGCCTCGATCAGCACGGTGTCGGCTGTGCTGTTGCCGCCGGAGGGAGAACGCACGGCGGTGACGTGCCCGGTGTGCGGGCGGATCAGATCCAGGTACGCAGGCTCGGGCACGTCACCGCTCATCTCGTTGTCAGTTCCTGGGGCTGCATCCGCTGCCCGGGAATCCCGGGGAGCACTCGGCGTCCTTGTCGTCGCCGCCATCGTCGTCGTCCGGTCCGTGCGCGGCACGGATCGTCGCGTTGGCCTCGGTCATGGCGGGGCTGTGCAGGATACCGGCGAGCGCGGTGTCTCGGGTGTTCCCCACGCTGATGAAGGTCGAGAACACGCACGGGGAGACGACGCCGTCCGGGCCGATCGACGCCGTCCCGGTCCCGCACCGGCCGCACAGCTCCGCCGTGTCCGGGTCCTGCCCGTCGGCGGCCCGGCCGAACGGCCTCACCGACGCGACACGGACGTTCTCGACGCCCAGGCCGCGCAGCTCGGCCGCGGCCTCGGCGGTGCGCTGACCCTCGCAGATGGCGATGACCTCCACCCGCAGCAGGATCCCCCTCTCGACAGCCCGGATGATGTTCGCGCGGGTACGGGCGTGGCTGGCCCGGCTGGTGATGGCGTCGTGCTCGGCCGGCTCGTCGGAGTAGTAGGAGGTGGCCAGCGCGGCGCCCGGCCGGGCGAGCAGGTCCCACCAGGCGTCGGACACGTGGACGAGGTTGGAGAACACCTCGATCGACAGGCCGATGTCCAGGGCGTGGCCGACGAGGTCAAGGGCGTCGGGGTGCAGGGTCGGCTCGCCTCCGAAGAAGCGGACCTCCTCGATCCCGGCGGCGTACGCCTGGTCCAGGACGGCGGTCCAGTCGGCGCTGGTCATGGTGCCGTGGTCGCCGGTGGGGCCGGAGTCGTTGAGGCAGTGGGTGCAGTTGAGCTGGCACTTGCGGGTCAGGTCGACCCACAGCAGGCGGATGGTGGGGGCGGGCGGTTCGAGGATGACGGTCATGGCGGTGTTCCTTCCTCGGGGTTTCGGCGTTACAAGATCTTCTTGTCGCTGTGTCGGCCGCGGCCCCGCTGCGCCCACACCAGCAGGACTGCGAGGACGAGCGCGGCCGGGGCGGCGATGATGAGCGCGGCGAGCAAGCCGGTGCTCATGCCAGGAATCCGGGCGGCAGCCAATGGCGGCGCCGCATCTCGAGCTCCTCGGGCGTCGGGGTCTCGTCCTGCTCCTCGTCGGTCTCGGGCTCGCAGCTCGTCATGCGCTTGTCCTTCCTTCCTGTCCGAGTCCCTGGATCTTTCGTGCTGGCGGGCTGGCGTTCACATGCCTGCCCTGGCAGCGGCGGCCGCCATGCGGGTCGAGGCGGGCGACGGGCTCGACATCACCCGCTCGTATGCGCGGACCATGAGCAGGGTCTTGTCCTTCTCCGACAGGGCGCTCATGTCGCGGATCCCCTCGACGTGGCCGAGGGCGTTGACGACGGTGACCATCGCCGCCATCCACCCGTTGTAGGCGTCCCGCATCCCGGCTGGCCAAGCCAAGAGCAGGCGCAGCTCAGCGATGCCGGGAATGCCGTGCGCGGCGAGCAGTCCACACAGGTTGAGCTGCGCCCGCGCCGCGGCATCGACGGCCTGGTCGAGCTCGGCCTGCAGGCTCATGCAGTCACCAGCTCGAGTGCCTTGAGCTTGCGGTCGATCTCGCCGGCGCGGCTGTAGCTGATCCCGAAGAGGGCGGTGAGGTCGCGGTCTTCGCGGAGCTGCAGGAGGTCGCGGATGGTGGGCGCGTACTGGCCGTCGCTGCGCCAGTGCATCACCAGAGCGTCTTCGGTTCCCTGCTGCAGGGCGAGGCAGGCGATCGGGCAGGCCGGGATGATCGGGTGCTCGATGCTGTGGTCGTCGGCGAGGAACGCGGTGAGCTCGGCTTCGATCGCTGCTTGGTTCTCCAGCGCGGCGGCCAGCTCGCGGGCGCTGTCCTCGAGGATCGTCCTCACGAGGTGGCCGCGGCGGGAGAAGAACTCCGCCGGCTCTTGGGGCTTGAGGCCGCGGCGGGTGGCGTTCCACATGGTCTCGGTTCGCCACAGCTTCCAGCCGGGCCAGTCTTTCTGCAGGTCTTCGATCGTCTCCGCGCGCACCGTGCGGGCTCCCGTTCAGTAGCGATTCGGTCGCGTCCAGTCAATTACCGTGCGGGCTGCAAGGCGATGGGGATACTGAGGAGACAGACGTAGACGCGGGTAGAAGGCTTCTTCTACGCGCTCCTACGCATCGCGAAAGGTGCACGCGGTGGACAGCAATGCGACGCTGCCCATGTGGTCGCAGCATTTGATGGAGTACCGGCGTGCTCGCGGCTGGGTCGAAGCGGACCTGGCGCGCGAGCTGAAGAAGCTGCGCCCGGATCTGCCGGCGGTGAAGTCGCTCGCGCACATGATCCGCAGCGACTGGGAGACGGGGAAGCACAAGCCGGGCCCCCGCTATCGGATGCTCCTGTCGACGGCGCTCGGCGTCGATGAAGCGAACCTTTTCTCGGACGGGCCACTTACGTCGGCCGAGGACGACGAAGCATCCTGCCCGTCTCCTAGCGTCGAGTCGCCTCTACCGCTCGCGCTTACGCAGCCCCTGCCGTCTGCACCGCCTCCCGTCGGCCCTGTCGCTCCGGAGCTCGTTGTGTACTTCCTCGAACAGCTGCCCGGTCACTACCGCGCCGACATGTTCCTCGGCCCGCGGCACCTCATCCCGACTGTCGCCACGCAAGCCCAGCTCATCGACAGCTTGATCCGGTCTGCCGATGGGCCGGTCCGACGCGGCCTGCTGGGCGCTGGCGTGGCGTACTCAGCTTTGCTCGGCTGGCTGCACCAGGACGCCGGCGACTTCGCCCAGTCCGCCAGATGGCGAGACATCTCCCTCGACATGGCGCACCGCTCGGCGGATCCTCAACTCATCTCCTATGCGCTGACGAACAAGGCCATGCTCGCCATCGATGTCAGCGACGGGCGCGCCGTCGTCGACTATGCGGAAGCGGCCCTGGCCGACGAGGGCAGGCTGTGTCCCAAGGTCCGGGTGTTGGGCCTGGTTCACCAGGCCCACGGGTACGCCTTCCTCAGGGAACGTGACAGGGTCGATGCGGCTCTCGACCGTGCGGCCGGGCTGGTTCCGCAGGTCGATGACGAACACCCGTGGGGCAACTCGTGCCGCCGAACCCGGGAGTACATCGACGTGCAGCGTGCTACCGCGTACGGGCGTCTCGGCGCGCACCGCGAGGCCGTCGATCTATGGGACCGCATCCTCGGTTCGGCGCCGGAGTCAGCCCGCCGCGACAACGGCGTGTTCTGGACTCGACAGGCCACCGCATTGGCCGCATTGCCCGAACCTGAGCGCGTCGTCGAGATCGCCGCAGCGACCACTGCTGTCGCCTCCGACACTGGATCGGCGAGGCTGCGCCGCGAACTGGTGGCGTTGAACGGGAAGGCATCGAGCTGGGCCAAGACACCAGCCGGCCGCGAGCTGAGTGAGATCATCGCGACGATCACCTGACGAAGGAGACCCCCGTGTCCGAGGACGTGCCTCCCCCGCTGACCGAAGACGAGATCGCCGAACGCCTGACCGCCCTCGATGGATGGGCGCGCAATGGCGACGAGCTCACCAAGACCTTCGCGCACACCTATCACGAGTGCGTGCACCTGGCGATGTACGTCGCGGCCAAGGCTCGCGAGGTCGGCCATCACCCCGATATCCACATCACGTGGCAGCGGATCCGCTTCAACATCACCACCCATGACGCTGGGCGCCGGCTCACTGAGAAGGATTTTGCGCTGGCTGCTCAGATCGACAGGATTGCTGCCGGGCATGGGGCCAAGGACGTAGTCTGAGTTCCGCGTGCACCAACGCCTTCGCCCCGCCGGGTTCGTCCTGGCGGGGCGTTGTTCATTCAGCCGCTGCCCGAATCGTGACAGGGGTTTCGGTTCTTTCCCGGTGGTCTTGATGGGGCCGGTGCCATCATTCACCGCATGCCGCGGCACCGGAGGCCGCGGCCTTCCTCCGAAGGATCGCCTGTGCGGATCACCCCCCTCGTCCTGCTGGCTGCCCTCCCCCTCGCTGCGTGTGCCGCGCCCGCACCGAACGCCTCCCCGGTCGAGACCGTCACGGTGACCGTGACGGCGACGCCGCCGGCCAACGGGCAGCAGAAGCAGCAGCCCGCGGACCAGCCGCCTGCGGCCAAGCCCGCGGCGAAGAAGGTGCGGTTGCCGAAGCTCGTCGGGTTGAACGGGGCGATCGCGCAGGACAAGCTCGAGCAGCTCGGGCTGGAGAACGTGCAGTTCGGGTCGCAGGACGAGGAAGACAAGGTCGTGCTGTTGGTGACGAACTGGACGGTGGTGAAGCAGTCGCCGAAGCCGGGCACGCGGGTCGGGCCGAAGGACCTGGTCGTGCTAACGATGACGAAGGAGAAGTAGGGCGCGCTCTCCTGGGGTGAAGCCAGCTTGCGCCGGAACACGAACGCCCCGCCTTCCCTCAGGAGGACGGGGCTTCGTTGTGGTGGGTCAGCTCGGCTGGTCAGCGTCGCGAGATGTGATCGTGGCTGAGTTGCTTATTCGTCTTCCCCTTCCAGCATCTCGCGCACATTCCGGGCGGAGAGCTGGGTCCTGGACACGCGCCAGGTGCGCTCGGTTCGTGCGAGCGGTGGCCGAGAGCTCCTCTTGAATGCCTTCCCGACTACGCACAACCGCTCAAAGTCGACGACGAAGTACCCGCCGTCCAGCTGTTGTTCGTCTCGGCGATCTCGGCGTAGAAGCACTCCAGCTCCTCAGAGGTACCCCTTCTTATTCGCCCTGTTCCTTCAGTTAAGAACGACGACCCTCTGTTTGCTCTCTCATGTACACGTAGCGAATGCTGCATGCGCTGCTCATGCCGAACGGGCATGGATCAGCACCAGGCAGCGGGGTTACCGGGGTTGGGGTACCGGGCCGCGCACGCGGCGGCCATCCAGTCGTCGTTCCACACGGTGGCGGCCTGTCCACAGCCGAGGCACAGCGCTTACCAGGGGGCGGGGCGGCAGTCATGGCGATCTCCTTTGTTGGGTACCTGGAATCAGGGGTTCGGGTGGTTGCTGGTCACGCGGCGAGCAGGTCCACAGCGGCCCGGCGGGCCGCGGCCGGTCGACGGTCGTAGCCCGCGGTGGTCGTGGCGGACTCGTGCCCGGCGAGCGATTGGACGGTCGCGATGTCGACTCCGGCGGCGAGCAGGTCGCTGATGAAGGTGTGCCGGAAGTCGTGCGCGGTGATGTCGGGGATGCCAGCCTGGGCGGCGCGGCGCGTCACGACTTTCCCGATGGCGTCCGGGGTGGGGTGTTCGGGCAGGAAGTTCGCCTGCGCGGGGAGAACCGGCGGTCGGGGTGATGCTGACGCGCATGGCGCGGACCACCCCCGCCTGCGCGGGGAGAACCGGCCGCGCCCACTCGAACTGTCGGCAGAAGGCGGACCACCCCCGCCTGCGCGGGGAGAACCCTTACCGACCTGCGGCTAAGCAGTCGCGTTATCGATTTGAGACATTTGGTTGGCGATGCTTGAGCCCATGCGGATCATGTTGCCAGATGTAGGGACTAAGGGAGTCGCTACTGTTAGTTGATCTTGATGGCATCGGTTGTGTCCACTGGGAAGGGTGTGAACTTCTTCTCTTAGCATGCGGGCACGAGTTGATGGTTCTTGTGGCTGCACCTGGGTGCTCCGGTCATCTACGGGTGCGGGCGTCGAGGGCGGTGTGTAGGTATTTTTCGGTGGTGGGATGCCGCCGTGGCCGAGGCGTTCTTTGACGACTTGGAGGTCGGTGCCGCCTGCGAGGAGCCAGGAGGCATGGGCGTGGCGGAGGTCGTGCATCTTGAACTTCAGGCCGGAGTCGGTGGGACGGGACGCCAGATGTGGTCGCGGAACCAGTGGCGGGGGATGCGTCCGTCGGTGTTCCAGGAGCGTGGGCTGCGCCCCGACCGGCGAAGCAGCCACCATCGCCCCGACCCAGCCCTGACCACAGCCCCGTCCGGGTCGCGCGGCCCGACGCAGTGCAGCCGCACCGTGCTGTGACATCGCCACGCCTTTACGGCACGGCTGCGTCACGGCGGGCGGTGCCAGATCGACGACGTTCGGCCCTGGTTCGGGCTCCGCCGTCCGTCCAGCAGTGCGGTGACGACCTCGGCCAGATAGCGGGCGAGGCATGAGCGTCGATGGCCACCATCGTCAACGGCGGCTCGGACAGCGCGGTAGCGGGCGCGTTGTGCACGCCGACCACCGCCAGGTCGTCCGGAGCCACCGATCTGTGGCAGCGCAATCCCGCCAGCCCGCTGTTCCATGCCAACGCCGTCCATGTAACGGGCTGATGTTGCCCCGTTCGACGGGCACACCTGGCCGTCGAACGGGGGCAGCTCACTCATCGGGTGCGTTCATGCTGCGATCGCTTAGTACTGCAACAACAGGTTGTGACCTTGTCGCTGTGGGTGATAGATGATGTCGGGTGGTCACGATCGATGCCGAAGCCTGGTCGCGGGAGTTCTCGGACTTTCTGGCGGTGTTCGCCCATCGTTTTCCCCGGGTGGAGTCGCGCCGCCAAGCGGCCTCCTACCTGCGCGGACTCCTGAGCGAGCTGGAGCGCAAGAACGGCTGGACCCTGGCTGAGGTGTCGGGAGAGAAGGGGCCGGAGCGTCTTCAGCGCCTGCTGAATTTCTATGCCTGGGATACGAATGGCCTGCGGGATGATATCCGCACCATGGTCGCCGAATGCATCGGGGATCCGGAACGGGGTGTGCTGATCCTCGATGACACCGGGTTCCTGAAGAAAGGCCTGAGGTCGGCGGGTGTGGCCCGCCAGTATTCCGGGACCGCCGGCAGGATCGAGAACTGCCAGATCGGCGTGTTCTGCGCCTATGTGAGCCCGAGAGGGCGCGCGCTGATCGACCGGGAGCTGTATCTGCCCAAAGCGTGGACTTCAGATCGTGAACGGTGCCGACAGGCCGGTATCGGCGATGATGTGGAGTTCGCTACTAAACCCGAGCTGGGTCAAGCCATACTGGCGCGGGTGGTCGCTTCGGGAATCCCTTTCCGGTGGGTCACCGCGGACGAGGCCTACGGGCAGGTGTGGCGGTTGCGGTGGTGGATGGAAGAACGCGGCATCGCCCATGTGGTCGCCGTCCCCCGAACGCAGATGGTGATCTCGATGAAGCTGGGCAAGGAACGCGCCCACCACCTGATCGACGAGGTGGAACCGGGCGCGTGGCGACGGCTGAGCTGCGGAGACGGCGCCCACGGGCCACGCTTGTACGACTGGGTGGCCGTTGATATCAGACCCCTGCGCAGACCCGGAGCAGGGCACTGGCTGCTGGCCCGCAGAAGCATCAGCCACCCCACGGAAATCGCTTACTACATCTGCTTCGCCGAGGCGCAGGCCACCTTGGAGGAATTGGTGCGGGTGGCAGGCAGCAGATGGGCCGTCGAGGAGTGCTTTCAAGCCGCCAAGAACGAAACCGGACTCGACCACTACCAGGTTCGCAGCTACCAGGCCTGGTACCGGCACATCACCTTGTCGATGGCCGCATCTGCTTTCCTGCTCCGACTCCAGCAGGCGGCTCAAAAAGGGGAGACAGTGCATACCTTCCGGTAGGTATCATCCCGCTGAGCATCAACGAGATTCGCCGCCTGTGGAACCGTGTCGTCATGCGCACCACACGCTCCATCGACCATGTTATGGAATGGTCTGAATGGCGAAGACGCGTCCAGAAACGAGCCAGGGACAGCCACTACCGAAGACGCGAAAGACACAACCTGTCGTTGCAGTATTAGAGCATGTCTTATGTGGTGTTTCTGGAGAGTTTCTTGTAGCAGATCAAGGCTGCTGCGAGAGTGAGGAACGCAGTGAACAGGTCGCCGTGGCGCTCGTAGCGCACGGCCAGGCGGCGGTAGTTCAGTAGCCAGGAGATGGTGCGTTCGATCTTCCAGCGGTGTCGGCCCAACCGCTCTTTGGATTCGATGCCCTTGCGGGCGATGCGGGAGGCGATGCCCCGTTGCCGTAGCCATCTGCGCAGCTCAGCGGCCTCGTAGGCTTTGTCGGCGCGGACCTTGTCCGGGCGGCGCCGACGTGGCCCGCGGCGGGAGCGGATCGGCGGGATGGCTTCGATGAGCGGCCTGAAGCCGTGGATGTCGTGGACGTTCGCGCCGGTGACGAGCACGGCCAGCGGCAGGCCCTGCCCGTCGCAGAGCAGGTGGAGTTTGCTGCCCTTCTTGCCCCGGTCGACCGGATTCGGCCCGGTCAGCGCGCCCCCTTTTTCGCCCGCACCACCGCGGCGTCCACGATCGCGCTGCTCCAGTCGACCTCGGCCTTGGAGCCGAGCTCGTCCAGCACCGCCTGATGCAAGCGCTGCCACAGGCCCTGCCTGGTCCAGAACACGAAACGGCGGTGCACCGTGGCCGGCGAGGCCCCGAACTCCGTGGGCAGATTCCGCCACGCGCAACCGCCGGTCAGCACATACACGACCGCGGTGAACACCGCCCGATCATCCGCCGGAGCCGTTCCGCCTCCTTGCTTGCGCGCCGGGTACTGCGGGACCAGCGGCTCCACGATCTCCCACAGCTCATCGGGCACCAGCCGCAGACCCAAAGTCGACATCAACACAGCACGACATCATCCCAGCAGACCACCCAAAAAGCCACGTAAGACGTGGTCTTACTGATAGGTCAGGGATCTGCTCGTGAGAAGTTTGCTCGGGGACTGAGGGATGCGGTGGTGCGGCTCGTTACCGGGCTGGGCGTCATGAGCTCTCCTGGTGTCGTCGGTCAGTGGCCGAAGTTGTTGAAGATCTCTTCGAGGGTTTCGGCGAGGGTGGTGTCCTGCTCGTTGAGGATGGCGGCGTAGCGGGAGGTGATGGACAGGCTGCCGTGCCCTGCTCGTTGGCGGACTTTCTGCAGGTCGACTCCTTTGTCGATGGCCCAGCTGATGCCGGTGTGGCGGGCGTTGTAGGGGGTGAACCCTTCGGGGAGGCCTGCTGCTGTGCGGGCTTTATGCCAGAAGCGGTTCCAAACGTCGGTGCCGAGGAACTCGGTGCCGTCCCGCCGCCACACGTCGGTTTTGAGGAGCTGTCCGTTGGCTTTGTATTCTTCGGCGCGCTTGCGTCGCCATTCGCGCTGGTAGTCGGCCGCGAATGCTCTGCATTTCGTGCAGGTACATTTCATGCCGTAACGAGCGGCCTTCGTGCCGTGCTGGTAGATGAGTCCGGACTTGGAGACCAGCGGCGGAAGCTCTTCCTCTTCTGTCTCTGCAGCGGCATGGTCCTTCTGGTAGGCGAACATCCAGTGCGGGAAGAGCAGGTCTTCTGGGCCGATGCTGTGTTCTTCGATGTGGTCTTGGAGGGATACGCACATCTGCTTGGAGATGGCGAAGCGGCGCCAGTCTCCGTTCTTGGGGTGAGGTTTGGTGAGCCAGCCCGACCTACCTGAGGGGTGGTACTTGGCGGTGACGTAGACGGTGGAGCGAGTGATGTTAAGAACTTGCTTGTCGAATTCGAAGTCGCAGGGGCGAAGGCTGATCATTTCGCAGCGCCGCGCCCAGGAGGTGACGTTGAGGCGGGCGAAGAGGCGCGCGGGTGGGTGGGCGAGGGCTTCTTCGAGGCGGCGCCATTGGTCGTGGTCGGCGACCAGGATGCGTTTGGTGGGAGCCTGGGGGAGTCGGATGGTACGCAGCGGGTTGTCTTTGCGGTAGCCCTCGTCCAGGGCCATCTGGCACATGGCGGAGAGGACTTTGCGGGTGGCGACGATGACGCCTCGGCTGACCTCTTGGGAGGGGAGGACTTTGACGAGGAGGTTGTAGAAGGTCTCGCGCTCGGCTTCGCTGATGCGCAGGTGGCCGATGTAGGGGAGGATGTGGTTCTTGGCGGTGTAGGCGTAGCCCTGTCTGGTGGCGGCGCCGATGTTGTGCAGGGGCAGGAAGCGCTCGGTGCAGAACCGGTGGATGGTCATCGTGGCCTTGCTGGCCGGTGCGGTCTCCTGTAGCAGACTGGGCAGGTGACGCTCTTGTTTGGCGGCGACCTCGACGGCGCGCTCGGGTGTGTCGTAGGTGCCGGCCGACTTGTATTTCCCGTCTTTTGATTTGTACATGCCGACATATCGGGTCTTGCCGTTTTTGCAGGTCCGTTTGATCGCGTAGGCCAAGGCTCCTCCTCGGGGCAGAGGGAAGATGTTCGGGCTTTGGTCCGTGCGTGGGATTCCCCGAATTTGTTAGATCAAAAGTTAGAGGGACTCTCGACCAGGAACTGCTACGGGGCGATACCAACTAACACGGAAGCTGGCCTGAACTGGAGCCTTAACGCTTTCGTTGGAGTCAAAAGAACGCTAATCCCAATTTGGGCCGGTTCCAACGAGATCATGAAGTTGATCATCTCCAGAGACCTCGGTCTCTAGTCTGACCAGCACCTTCACGAACTCGTTGGAACCGTAGGCCAACACAAAGTTAGAAAAAATGTTAGACGGGTGACACCCGTGTGCCCCCGTAGTCACCCCTCGCAGCCCGTAGCACCCCCTGCCGCCCCGTCCAGAACACCCCACGTCCTCGGCCGAGGCGGCAGGTGGGATGGTGGGCCAGATGTGCTCGTCGGGCCGGTCAGGCACCGTGTGGTGGACTGCCCGGACGATGACCGCTGTCGTCTCTGGGTGTCCTGTCTGCGGTTATTGTCGTCTGCTTCTTTTGACCATCGAGCGGTCGCCGTTGAGCCCTCGCGGCTCAACGGCCGGTGGTCCGGTCCCGCAGACGAAACCGCCGGCGGGTGTGGTGCTCTCGGTCGTCCTCTCACGCCGATGAGCGGATGCGCAACCACCTGGAGGCTGAGTGGCCGCGGTGGGTGGTCCTCGTGTGCCTGGCCTAGGTGTGCTGCGGCTGTGGCTCGGTGGCGCGGTGATAGCGGTCGGCGAGTGCACGCACGCGTTCGACGAGTTCCGGTGGCTCCGTCACGGTGAAGTCGACGCCGAGCAGGCCGAGGTGGACGACGAGCGCCTCGATGCTGTCCGCGCCGGTGTCCAGCAGGCAGCGGGTGTCGTCGACCGGCGTGATCGTGCCGATGGCGGCGTTGATCCGTTCGGCGAGCTGTTCGGCCGGCACGTGCACCATGACATGGGCCCGGTATCGCCAGGCAGCCGACGACACGCCCCGGCGTACCTGGTCGACGGCCTCCTCTGGGAGATCGCGGGGGGTGAATCGGGGACCCGTCGGTGTGCGTGGGTGGAGCCGGTCCACCCGGAACGTCCGCCAGTCGGCCCGCTCGACGTCGAACCCGACGAGGTACCACCGTCGTCCCCAGTTGACCAGCCGGTATGGTTCCACCTCGCGCCGGCTCTCGGAGCCGTCGTGGCTTCGGTAGTCGAATCGCAGGCGTTCGTGATCCCGGCAGGCGGCGGCGAGGGCGCTCAGCGTGTCCGCGTCCACCCGTGGGCCCAGGTCGTCGCGGGGCACCGCGACGGCGTACTGCTGGAGGGCGTTGACACGGCGCCGGAGTCGGGCCGGTAGCACCTGCTCCAGTTTGGCCAGTGCGCGTAGCGAGGTCTCCTCAACTCCGGTGATCGTTCCCCCCGCGGCGGTGCGCAGTCCGATCGCCACCGCGACCGCCTCTTCGTCGTCGAGGAGGAGCGGCGGCAGCGCGGCCCCGGCACCGAGCCGGTAGCCGGGCGTGCCTCGGCTGCCGTGTACCGGATAGCCGAGTTTTCGCAGGCGTTCCACGTCGTTGCGGACGGTGCGGGTGCTGACCGACAACCGTTCGGCCAGCTCGGTGCCGGTCCACTCGCGAGGCGTCTGGAGCAGCGAGAGCAGGCGCAGCAGGCGCGCCGAGGTTTCCAACATTCTTCGAGTCTGCCCGTTCCTTAGGAACAAACTCTTCCTAATCGGTTCCTACGCTGATGACCATGACGAACGACAGCACGATCGCCCCGTTCCGGATCGCCATCCCCCAGGCCGAGCTCGACGATCTTCAGCAGCGGCTGGCCCGGACCCGGTGGGCGGAGGAGTTGCCCGCGAGCGAGTCGGCGCCGGCCGGCCCGGTGCCGCCCGGTTGGGAGTACGGCGTCCCGGTGGGCTACGTCAAGCAGTTGGTCGAGCGGTGGCGCACCGGGTACGACTGGCGGGCCTGGGAGGGGAAACTGAACGCCTACCCCCAGTTCACCGCTGAGATCGACGGCCAGAACATCCACTTCCTGCACGTGCTGTCGCCGGAGCCGGACGCGACGCCGCTGATCCTGACCCACGGCTGGCCGACCTCCGTGGTGGAGTGGCTGGACGTGATCGGCCCCCTCACCGACCCGCGGGCCCATGGCGGCGACCCGGCGGACGCGTTCCATCTGGTCATTCCGTCGGTGCCGGGCTTCGGCTTCTCAGGGCCGACCCGGGAACGCGGTTGGGACCGGTACCGGGTGGCCCGGGCCTGGGCCGAGCTGATGCGCCGACTCGGATACGACCGGTACGGCGCGGCCGGCAATGACGGCGGATCGCTGATCTCGCCCGAGGTGGGCCGGGTCGACCCCGGGCACGTCTGCGGTGTGCACGTGACGCAGGTCTTCTCGTTCCCGTCGGGCGACCCCGCCGAGCTGACCGGTCTGTCCGAGGAGGAGCGCGGCAAGCTCGCGTTCGCCGAGTGGTTCACCCAGAATCGGGGCGCGTACGACAAGCTCCAGTCCACTGAGCCGCAGAATCTGGCGCACGCTCTGGCCGACTCACCGGCCGGCCTGCTGGGCTGGCACGCGCAGCTGCTCGGTGCTTCGCTCGACCCGGATTTCGTGCTCACGAACGTGATGATCTACTGGCTGACCAACACGGCCGCTTCAGCCGCCCGGTTCTACTACGAGGACGCGGCGTCGGCCCCGGTCCAGCAGAAGTCGAACGGCCGGGGCACCTTCGTGCCCGAACCGACCACCGTGCCCCTCGGCCTGGCCAATTTCGCCTGGGACTTTCCGTCGATCCGGACGTTCGCCGACCGCGACCACAAGAACATCCTCTCCTGGAACGTTTACGACCGGGGCAGCCACTTCGCCGCGCACGACGCCCCCGATTTGCTCGTCCACGACATCCGGCAGTTCTTCCGCAAGGTTCGCTGACCGCCGCCGCGGTGTCGGCGGACCTCCTTAAACCCCCATGTCTTCGCGAAAGGAAACACTCATGTATCTCGTCGTCGGTGCCACGGCCCACTTCGGACGTCAGGCGGTCGAGGAGCTGGTCGCCGCGGGTGCGCCGGTGCGGGCGCTGACCCGTACTCCGGAGCGGGCCGGGCTCCCACAGGAGGTCGACGTCGTCCGGGGCGATCTGACCAAACCCGAGACGCTGCCGGCGGTGCTGGCCGGGGTCGAGGCCGCTTTCCTGGTTCTGCAGTACGGGATGGATGTCGCTCCGCTCCTGGCGGCCGCGGGCCGGGCCGGGGTGCGGCGGCTGGTGTTCCTGTCCTCGGGGGCGGTCGTCCCGGGCGCCGAGCGGCAGCCCGACGTGATCGCCCGGTACCACCGCGATGTCGAGCGGGCCATCGAGGCGTCCGGGATCGAGTGGACGTTCCTGCGGCTGCTCTTCCCCGCCATCAACTCGCTGACGTTCGCGATGCAACTCCAGGGCGGTGACGTCATTCGCGCGCCGTACACCGAAGCGGCCTTCAGCGCCGTGCACGAGAGGGACGTCGCCGAGGTGGCCGCACGGATGTTGACCGACGGCGGGCACGCGGGGCGGGCCTACGACCTGACCGGTCCCGAGTCGCTGACCCAGGCACAGCAGGTCCGCATCCTCGGCGAGATGCTGGGGCGCCCGCTCACCGTCGAGGACCTGCCTCCGGAGCCGGTGCTGGAGCAGATGAGCCGGTTCATGGACCCTGAGTTCCTGGCGGCGCTGTTCGGTCTCATGGCGCAGGCGGTCGGCAAGCCCGCGCCGGTCAACGACGTCATCGAGCAGATCACGGGGCACCCCGCGCGCACCTACGCCCGGTGGACCGCCGATCATCGGGCCGACTTCGGCGGTTGATCAAGGAGGCAGGGGCGGTATCCGCCGCCCCTGCCCTATGGACGGGAAGGACGGCACGGTGGCACGGGTGCTGAGGCGACGCGAGTTGGGACGAGCACTGCTGGCCCGGCAGTGGCTGCTGGAACGGGCCGACGCGACCACCGAGGAGGCGGTCACCCGGCTGGTCGGCATGCAGGCGCAGGCGCCGTACGCACCCTACTTCGGGCTCTGGAGCAGATTGCAGAAGTTCGGCACCGCCGACCTGGCGGGCGCGCTGACCGAGCGCCGCCTGGTGCGGGTCGCGCTGATGCGCAGCACCATCCATCTGGTCACCACGGCGGACTGCCGCTCGTTGCGGCCATGGGCACAGCCCGCACTCGACCGTGAGCTGGACACCGCGTTCAAGACGATGCTCACCGGCCTGGACCGTGCGGCCGTGGCGGAGGCGGGCCGGGCGCTGCTCGACGCACGGCACCTCACCCCCAAGGAGCTCGGGGCAGCGCTGCACGAGCGGTGGCCCGATCGCGAGCCCCGCGCGCTCGTCACCGTGGTACGCAACCTGGTGCCGCTGGTGCAGGTGCCACCACGCGCCGTCTGGGGCGTCGGTGGCACCACCCGGTACGCGACGGCGGCCGACTGGACCGGAGCCGAGCCCGCCCCCGCCGCCGACTCCGGACACGTGGTGCTGCGCTACCTCGCCGCGTTCGGCCCGGCCTCGGTCACCGACGTGCAGGCATGGGCCGGCCGAACCCGGCTGCGTCCCGTCCTGGAGAGGCTGCGACCGCGACTGGCGGTCTTCCGCGACGAGCACGGGATCGAGCTGTTCGACCTGCCGGATGCGCCGCGCCCCGACGCCGACGCCCCCGCGCCGGTTCGCTTCCTGCCCGAATACGACAACCTGCTGGCCTCCCATACCGACCGCACCCGCGTGATCTCAGAGCAGGACCGCAAACGCGTCATGACGCGCAACGGGATGCGCGCCACCTTCTTGGTGGACGGGCAGGTGACGGGTGCCTGGAGGCTCCATCGGGGCAAGGCGTCAACGACTCTGGAGATCGACCCGTTCCGGCCGCTGACCACCACCGAGCGCGCCGAGGTCGAGGCCGAAGGCTCCCGGCTGCTGGAGTTCGCCGCGCCCGGCGCCGACCACGACCTCTGCAACGGCAGAGCCGCGGTCATCGGCCGTGAGGACACGATGACCGGCGGAGAAACCGATCGGCAGTGATCAAGCCCTGCTCATGCGCGCCACCCGCAGACTTCCGCTCATGCCGTCTGTCGGTCGCCGCTGCCGTCAGAGGTCGATGAGCTCGACGGTCACGGTGGTGCTGTCTCCTGCGGTGATGCCTTCAGCCGCACGGACGGCGCGCTTGATGGGCAGGACGTAGCTTCCGCTTGCGCTGTCGGGGAAGATCGAGGTTTTCCAGCTGATGCCACCGATGGTGGCCCGTACCCGGAGGGAGGCGAAGCCGCGTGCGGATCCGGGCGCCAGGTCACGGATATCCTCGGATGCCTCAGCAGGCAGGCTGACGAAGGTCCAGCTGTCGTCGCGCCGGGCTTCCCAGATCCAAAGTTCGGCATCGAACACCACCGTCATGAGGCCACCATCGCAGACGGGACCGACAGTCCGCCGCCGCTCAGTTCGTGCACCTGCTGATCAACCGAGCCCGCCGGAGAACGCACCTCACACACGCTCATGCCGCGATTGGGGCGCTGGCCAGCCGCAGGGGAGCGCTCATGCCGCGAACCGTGCTTCATCATGCGCCGCTTCGCGAGCGGGGCCCAGCGGCTCCGATGCCCTGACTCGGGGCGCACGCCGC
The DNA here is from genome assembly GCF_039525175.1 of Actinocorallia libanotica. Taxonomy (NCBI): domain Bacteria; kingdom Bacillati; phylum Actinomycetota; class Actinomycetes; order Streptosporangiales; family Thermomonosporaceae; genus Actinocorallia; species Actinocorallia libanotica. The sequence continues at coordinate 13,900 of NZ_BAAAHH010000057.1, read as the reverse complement.
CAGGGACGCGAACCGCGGACTCGCTGAGCCCGCCCCTGGCGTCCTGTGATCGTCAGTGCCGTTCGCCGCCCCGCGTTCGCCCGGTTCGGCGCACCGCTTGATACCAGTCGGCAGTCGGCGCCGTGCCGACGGAGCCGGCAGGTGCGGAGACCGGGACCGGCATCAGGGCACCGGCCAAGGTTGCGTGACACGCCACTAGTCCTCTGTGTTGCGCCGGGTGTCCGGGCGGTGGCTCGGTTTGCCGGTGCCGGGTATGTGGCAGGGCGACTTGCTATGGCTATCTGCCGGGTGGGGGCGGTTTCTCGTAGCGTGGACGCAGATGATGTGGTGTCAGGTCATGCGGCGTCGGTGTCGGTGCCGCGCAGGATGTACAGGTCGTCGCCGAAGACGGCGGAGATCTGGAGGTGGCCGCCGAGGGCTTGGACGTAGCGGGCGATGGCGTCCACGGTGGAGACCTCACCGCGTTCGATCTGGGAGATGCGGCCTTTGGTGACGCCCATCCGCTCGGCGACCTCGCTTTGGGTCAGGCCGAGTGAAGCGCGGCGTTCGGCGAGGCGGTGGCCGTCGATGTAGGCCTGGTTGCGCTTGCGGGCCTCGGTCACGGCCTGTTCTCCGCCGGCTTCGGTGACGATGCCGGCCCGCACGTCACTCCATTTGGGAAAGTTCGTCATCGCTGCCCCTCCTCGGCCTCTCGTTCCTTTACGTACTGGGCGTACAACTCCTCGGCGAGTGGGATGGCTCGCCGGTACCAGCCGGACCAGTCGCCGGATTTGTCTCCGCCTACCAGGAGGATCGCCGATCTCCATGGATCGAAGACGAAGAGGATCCTGACCTCGGAGCGGCCCGCCGAACCAGGTCGCAGCTCCTTCAGATTGTGGACCTGTGAGCCCTCCAGTCGATCGACCAGCGGACGCCCCAGGCCGGGACCGCCTTCGGCCAGCCTGTCGATGGCATCGACGACCTGGGCTTTGGATCTGTCGTCCAAAGCCTTGATCCAGCTCAGGAACTCGTCGGTGACACGGATCTCCCACTCCTCCACGGAGCGAGTTTAGCAAATCCTCTACCTCCCATAGTGGTTGTCTCCAGATCTGCACCCACCTTCGTCTGTCGGATATCCAGTTCGGTGGTGCTCCATGCCGGGGAGGGGGAGAGGAGCCTCGGCTGGCTCCAACGGGATCGTGAAGACGTTCATCGGTTGAATGTTGGGCTTTCAGGGTTGTTGATCCGGGGTGGTCACCTGACTTTCCAGGTGCGGTCGCCCAGGGTGGCCACGAGGTCGAGGTGGCCGCCGAGTGCGGTGATGTAGTCGCGTGCGACGTTGATGCCGGAGACCTCGCCGTGTTCGATTTTGGAGATGCGTGCCCGGCTGACCCCCAGGGTCCGGGCGAGTTCGGCCTGGGTGAGGTCGGCGGCCTGTCGGATCTCGGCGGGCTGGAATCCGCGGACATGGGCTTCGCGCCGTTCGCGCGCGGCGGTGGCTCCGGAGGCCTGCTCTTCCTCAGTGCGGGGGTCGAGCGAGGCTCCCTTGGCTTTGACGTCTGACCACTTGCTGTAGCGGGCGTTCATTGCTCCTCCTGCTCTTCTTCCTTGAGCGCGATCAGGTGCTCGGTGAACCGTTCATCGGCCAGCGGTATCGCCTCTCGATACCAGCGGTTCCAGTCGCAGGCTTGTCGTCGGCGAGCAGGAAGATCGATTCCCTGGTCGGGGTCGAAGAGGACGCAATTCCTTCATGTGGTGGTAGCGGCTACTTTGCACCCGGTTCGCTGGCGGGCGACGTGCGGTGGGCCCGTCCTCGGCGAGCTGGTCGATCGCGTCTTTGATCAGGTCTGCGCTCTCCGGGTCGGCCTTGCAGAGCTGCAGGTACTACCCCTCGGCCTCCGGGTGCAGGTTGATCTCCCAGCTCATGCAGCGAGTATGACTATTCGGTCATGCTCTGTGGCAGCGCTTCGATGCTTCTGTGTCCGTCTCTGCGACGAGGCGGTCTGCTCGTGAGCGAGCACGCCCAGTGGAACCTTGGCCGTCGCCACTGCGGCAACGTCGAAATTCGCACTGGCGGATTCAACCGGTCGTCGCAACACCGGCTTGTTGGAGTGATCGTAGGTGATCGGTGAGGGCTTCGGCGGGTGTCTTCCAGCCGAGGGTCTTGCGCGGTCGGGTGTTGAGTGTGGTGGCGACTGCTTCGATCTCCTGGGCGCTCCAGCGGGACAGGCCGGTGCCTTTTGGAAAGTACTGGCGCAGCAGATCGTTGGTGTTCTCGTTCGTGCCGCGCTGCCAGGGGCTGTGCGGGTCGGCGAAATAGACCGGGACGCTGGTCTCGACCGTGAACTGGGCGTGCGCTGAGAGATCCTTGCCGCGGGCCCACGTCAGCGAGCGGCACGACTGCTCGGGCAGGGTGGCGATGGTGGAGGAGAGCGTGTTCTTCATCGTCACGGCCCCGTAGCCGGCCAGCGGCGGCCCGTTCTTGGTGCGCGGAACGGTGCCGTAGCCGTCCTCGCGCGGCAGGTGAACCAGCATCGTGAATCGGGTCGTGCGCTCGACCAGCGTGCCGATCGCAGGCCGCTCCAACCCGATCAGTAGATGGCCCTCCCAATGCCCTGGCACGGCACGGTCGTCGGCCTTGGCCGGCCGCTCACTGATCATCACCTCCGGCGTGACGTGTGCCCACGCTTTGCGCCTGGAGCGTGCCCGGGGAACACGCAACGCCCTGCCGGTGCGCAGGCAGGCGACGAGTTCACGCTTGAGCGCGCCCCGGGCCTCGACGTAGAGAGCCTGGTAGATCGCTTCATGGTTGATCCGCATGGACTGATCATTGGGGAAGTCGACCTTCAGTCGGCCTGCGATCTGCTCAGGGCTCCACGCCGTCGCCCACCGGCGGTCCCCTCGATGCGGCTTGTTGCGGCCCTTCCACACTTCAGCCACCGGTCCGACCACGGTCCCGTCCGGGCCATGGACCCGGCCCGACAACCGGTCCTGCACATACCGGCGCAGCCGCTCGTTCACGACCAGCTTCGCCTCCTTCGGACGCCGGGCCATCAGATCGGCCTTCCACTGCGCGACGGATGCGCGGTAGTCCAACCGGCCGCCCCGGGTCGCGGCGTTGCGCCGGAGCTCACGGGAGATCGTCGAGGGATGACGGCCGAGCCGCCGTGCGGTCTCCCGAACCCCCACACCCCGGGCGTTGAGGATCGCTATCTCCTCACGCTCGCAGAAAGACAGGTACCGGCCGGACAAAGCGGCAAGATCCATCGGCGGCATGCCGCCACCATGCCGCCACCATGCCGGAACCAACGGCCACCCGCAGCCTGCGATACCCCGACCGCAGCCGCGACCTCCTCCGCAAGCGACCCTTGGCGATCTCACGCCAGAACTCGCGCTCGACCTCCCGCCGAAGAGCCGGAGCCCCCGGCGACTTCATCGCCGACCGCCCCGTCAACGCCTGCATTCACCCTGCCGGCCTGCCCAGCAACATCTCCGCGATCAAAGCGTTGCGACGACCGGTTGAATCCGCCTCGTCCTGCTCGGGCAGGGATGCGGCCGAGCAGTCAGCGGTGGTCGTGCGCGAGCAGCCGACGTGCGGCACCCTCTGCGAAATCGGACACGGTCGTCAGTTCGTCGCCCTGGTCGATTCTGCGGATGCACGCGTCGACGACGGCCTGGAGTACGGCGACGGTCAGTTCTGGCTGCGGCTGCTCCAGTTCACGCACGACCCGGGCGAGCGTCTCGTGCAGTGAGGTGTGCAGATTCCGCACACGTTCCCGTGCCGACGGGGAGAGCGAGCCGCGCGAGAGCGAGGCCCGCCAACCATGGGTGCCGCGAGCAGCCTGTTCGAGATTGGCCCTGACATAGGCGACCGCCTGATCCTCGGGTGTGGTCTCGGCCGCGACGGTCCGCTCCACGGCGTCGATCCAGGCGGGGAACTCCCGGGTCACGACGAGTTCGAGCAGGTCTTCGATGGAGTCGAAGTAACGGTAGATGCTGTTGCGGGCGATGCCGACCCGCGCGGCGACCGCGCCGGCGGTGAGGCTCTCCAGGCCGCCCTCGTTCAGTATCGCCTCGGCCGCGTCGATCAGCTGAGCGAGCCGCTGGGCCCGGTGCTCACGGACACTACCGGCTTCGATCTTGGGCATTCTCTCCGCTCCACCTCGGGCGCTGCGCCGATCCACCCCTGCGTCCGGGGTGCCGATGGGTCATGTTAGCTTGGCGATACTTAGCGACACCCTGTCTCTAAGTTGTGTTCCTGCTTCCTATTCGTAAGGCATCCCGATGCGACCGATGAACTCCCGCCTGCTCCGATGTCTTCTGGGGTCGAGAAAACGCGCCGCCGTGGTGGTGGTGTTCTGGGTACTGATCGCGGGACTCCTCGCCGGGGTCGCCCCTGCTCTGGAATCCGTCGAGGACAACGCCTCGGCCAATCTTCCACCCGCCGCTTCGGACTCCATGAAGGCTCGCGACCTCGTCCGCGCGCAGCTTCCAGGCCAGGACGCGACGCCGGCGATCATCGTGGTGCGCGGTGAGGGCGCCGACGCCGCGGCGAGCGCTGGGGAAGCCGTCGCACGTATCACCTCGGTCCTCTCGGAATCCACCCGGCCCGACCGGGTCGCGAGCGTGATCTCCACGGTGACCGCGCCCGACGCCGCGGCCGAGCTGGTCTCGCGGGACCGCGGCGCTCAGCTGGTCATCGTGCCCATGACCGGAAGCCCTTCGGAGGAGTCCTTCCAGAACGCCGTCGACGAGGTGCGCGCTCTGGCGTCCGAGCGTGCGGGGCCCACCGAAGTCGCCGTGACCGGCCCCGCCGGGATCGCCACCGACACGGTGAAGGTCTTCAGCGGCGGTGACAAGGTCCTGCTCCTGGCCACCATCCTGCTCGTCCTCGTCATCCTCCTGGCCATCTACCGCTCGCCTCTGATGGCGCTCGTGCCGCTCCTCGCCGTCGGCGTGGCGATGCGCGTGTCGGAGACGGTCGGCGCGCTCCTCGCGGATGCCGGAATCATCACGGTCAGCTCCCAGACCGCCTCGATCATGACCGTGCTGCTGTTCGGGGTGGGCACGGACTACGCACTGATCATCACTGCCCGCTACCGCGAGGCCCTCCTCGACGAGCCGGACCGTTCGCGCGCGATGCGGACCGCAGTGCACCAGACCGCCGAATCGGTCCTCGCCAGCGCCTCCACCATCGTGCTCGCCATGTTCGCCCTGCTCGTGGCCGCCTCCCCCGCGCTGCGCGGCTTCGGACCGTACCTCGCTCTCGGCGTGGCCGTCATGGCGCTGGTGGCATTCACCTTCATCCCTGCGCTGATCCTCCTGCTGGGCAAGGGCGTCTTCTGGCCGGGGGGCGTGGACAAGGCCGCTGAACGCAGCCGTGGCGCAGGCGTCTGGCACCGCATCGCCGCTCTCGTCGTCCGGGCTCCGGTCCGGGTCGCCTCAGCCGTGATCGTGCTGCTCCTGGTGCTGAGCGCGGGACTGATCGGCTACCAGGAGAGCTTCAACACCCTCAGCGGCTTCCGCGCCGCCACCGAGTCGGAACGCGGACAGCAACTCATCCAGGAGGAGTTCGGTCCGGGAGAGATCGCGCCCAGCACCGTCGTCATCCGCTCCCAGGACGATCTGCGCTCCAGTCCCGCACCCGCCGCCATCGCCGCCGCGCTCGCCGACGCCGATGATGTCGGCCGGGTCGCAGAGCGTCCCCGTCTCGGCGCAGACGGCAGGACCGTCTTCTACGACGTCGTCCTCGACCTCGACCCCTACAGCTCCGAGGCGCTCGATGCGATCGCCCCGCTCAAGGAAGCCGCGCAGGCCGCGGCCGAAGCGGCCGGAGTGCAGGACGCCACGGTGTTCATCGGCGGGGAGACGGCGCAGAACGCCGACATCCGCTCCGCCCTCGACCGCGACACGACCTTCATCGTGCTCCTGGTCCTGGCCATCGTCACAGCGGTCCTCATCCTCCTGCTGCGCTCGCTCCTCGCACCGCTCTACCTGGTCGCGACCCTCATCCTGTCGTTCCTGGCCACCCTGGGCGCCACCACCTTCTTCACCCTGACCGTCCTGGGCGACGACGGCATCGGCAACCGCGTCACCGCTTACATCTTCGTCTTCCTCGTCGCGCTCGGCGTTGACTACAACATCTTCATCATGAGCCGGTTCAAGCAGGAACTGCGCTCCCTGCCTCCGGCCGAGGCCATCAGCGCCGCCCTCACCCGCACCGGCGGCGTCGTCTCCTCCGCGGGCCTCATCCTCGCAGCGACCTTCGCCGTCCTGATGACCCAGCCGATCCGCGAACTGTTCCAGTTCGGCTTCGCCATGGCCTTCGGCATCCTGCTGGACACCTTCCTCATCCGCTCGCTCCTGGTCCCCGCCATCGTCCGCCTGCTCGGCGACCACGCCCTGTGGCCCGCACGCCCGACACGGTCCACGACGCCTTCCACACCCGCCGCCCCTGATGCGCAGGACGTCGAAGCCTCCGTCCGAACAGCGCGCCTGCTGCGCGCGTTCACCTGGATCGCGGTCATCGAAGCGTGCACTTGGGCAGGCCTGTTGATCGGGATGTACTTCAAGTACGTTCCCGAGACCACCGAACTCGGCGTACGGATCTTCGGGGCGCTCCATGGCGCCGCCTTCATCGTCTACGTACTTCTGACGGTCCTGGTGGCGATCCGACTGAGGTGGAGGCTGGGCCGGACGACGTTCCTCGCTCTGATGGCCGCCATACCACCGTTCATGACCGTGGCATTCGAGATATGGGCCCGCCGCACCGGCCGGCTTCCCCGGCCGGCCGCGGCCCCGCAGCTCACCCCCTCCCCATAGCCGAGTTCCACATGCAGCCCCGGCACCACGCCGGCTGCCGGGGCGCTTGTCGGCTTTCCGACCCAGATGAAAGGTCAGCCCGGTGTTCTCAAGTCGGCGTTGAACGCGGTGGTGCGGCAGATCAGCTTCCTCGGCTGTTGTGTCTTCACCCACGCTGAAGGAGATCGTTCGTCGTGCCCAAAGCCCTACCCGCCGGAGTTCCGGCGGCGTGCCCTGGCCCTGCTGGAATCAGGCCGATCCGGTGGATCTTGGTTGATCCACAAAAGTGCGCTGACCAGGGTGATACCTGCTTGGTAGTGGTGGGCGAGTTTGTCGTAGCGGGTGGCGACGCCGCGGCCTCGCAGGTGGGTGCGGATGGCGCGGCTGCTGTAGGCCTTGTCCGCGATGACGCGCTCGGGTCGGGCGCGGGGCCTTCCCACTCCCGGCCGCGGCACCCGCAGTGTGTTCATCAGCTGCGGGAAGACGGTGCAGTCGTTGACGTTCCCGGCCGTGACGACCGGGGCGAGAGACAGCCCGCTCCCGTCGACGGCCAGGTGGACTTTGCTGGTCAGCCCGCCTCGGGACCGGCCGAGGGCGTGGCGGTTTGTCCCTGGGCGTTCCCCTTTTTGCGGGCGCCGGCCGCGTGCTGGTGAGCGCGCACGATCGTGGAGTCGACGCTCACGCTCCAGTCGAGGCGGCCGAGCGAGTCGTCGTAGACCTGGACGTGCTCCAGCAGCCGGTCGAACGTGCCATCGCCCGCCCACCTGCGGTAGCGCTCGTAGACGGTCTTCCAGCTGCCGTAACGCTCCGGCAGATCCCGCCACGGAACACCCGTCGCGAGCTTCCGCAAGATCCCGTTCAACACCTGACGGTGATCCAGCCACCGGCCGCCACGAGCGTTCTGAGCAGGCAGAAGAGGCTGAACCCGCGCCCACGCGGCATCGGTCAGCTCATGACGACGCACCACACCCCGACCACAAGATCCACCTCAGCCGAACACCAAGATTCACAGGACACTGCCTAGGCACCCGGACCACCCCGCCTGCGCGGGGAGAACGACGACGAGCAGAGAAGGCGGGCCAAAGGACGCGGACCACCCCCGCGCGGGGATGGTCCCACTCCCGGGGCGTGGCCGGTCTGCTGAGGAGAGTGTTCCCCGCGCACGTGGGGGCGCCCCTCGTCTTGATGGCGGAGGGCTTGCTAGTGGGTGACGAACGCCGCAGCGGTGTCGGGCGGGCCCGCCTCGGTGCAGTAGTCGGCCAGGAGCGGCTGGCAGTACGCCCACGACAGCAGGTGCTGGGGCCAGTCCCGTACTCCGCGGTGCACTTGACGGCGATGTCGCCGGTGCGCAGTTCCTCACCAAGGAGGTGAACACCATCGCCTCGAAGTAGCGTCGCACGAGCCGCCCGGGATACTTGCGGTCGCGGATCGCCCGCCCACCAGATCGACGTACACGAGGCCGTCGCTCATGGGAGCCGATATCTCAGCCTCAGCCGACGCCCCGGAGAGAGTAAGATCCCGGGATGAGTGACGATGAGTGGAATCACATCATCCGTTCGGCGAAGCAGGGCGAATCCGGCCCTTGGACGTGCCCTGAGTGCGACGAGTACACCGTCGAGTCGGGGCAGCGGTTTGAGCAGGGCCACGTGGTGGAGCACACACTGATGTGCTTCGCCTGCCAGGCAGAGGTCGTTGCACCTGCCTGAACCCGGACCGTACGCGGTCGCGGCGACGCTGCCGCGCATCGACTATCCGGAGCTGCTGCCGCGTCCACCCCGCCGTCCGACCAGGACCCCGGCCAGTTCCGGGTGCCGTCAGTACTCCAGCCATGCGGCGTGGTCGTCGCCCGCGTGCACGGCGCTGATCGTGCTGACCACTCCGTGGTGGTCTCCGTCCGGTGCTCGGGTGGTCAGTGTGTAGAGGCCGTCTTGCGCGGCCAGGCGGTCGGCCGGTTCCCGGCTGCGGCCGCTGAAGGCGGCGATGCCCCAGCCGATGGCGTCGGGGCGGGAGTTCCACTGCGTGATGTCGGGCGAGGCCACCTCACCGGAGCATCCCGCCCACGCCTACTACACCGAGCGGTACCGCAACCTCCGCCGGTTCTACACGGCTGTCTTCACCGCCCTGGCCGAACGCGGCGAACTCCGCTCGCCGGTCGCTCCGGCCGTCCTGGCGACCATGACGATCTCCCTGCTCAACGGCCTCCAGGCGCAGTGGCTCCACGACCGCGGCACCGTCGACATGGCGGGCTCCCTGCACGCCTTCCCGGTGACCTTCGTCCCCGCCGTGGGCGACTAGAATTCCCTGGCACGGGCGGAGGCCTCCGGGTCCCGGCCCCGATCGCAGGCGGCACGGACGGGAGGGCGGCGAGCATGGACCGTCCCGCGCGCATCCAGGACGTGGCCGCGGCCGCGGGGGTCTCAGTGGCGACGGTCTCGAACGTGCTGAACCGACCGGAGCGGGTCAACGCCCGGACGGTCGAGAAGGTCAGGTCCGTCATCGCGGAACTCGACTACGTGCGGCACCCGGGGGCCGCCGGCCTGCGGGCGGCGCACGCCAGGTCGATCGGCCTGGTCCTGCCGGACATCGCGAACTCCTTCTACGCCCGCATCGCCAAGGGCGCCGCGGACGCCGCCTACCGGCAGGGCTACGCGCTGTCCCTCTGCCACAGCGGCGACGATCCCGAACGCGAACAGGGATACCTGTCGATGCTCGTCGAGCAGCGCGCGGGCGGAGCGGTCGTCGTGCCCCTGGGCGCCGCCACGGGGAGGCTGGAGCGGCTGCGGCGGCGCGGCGTGCCGCTGGTGCTGGCCGACCGGGCCAGGCCCACGGCGGAGGGCTGCTCGGTCTCCGTGGACGACGTCGCCGGCGGCGCGCTCGCGGTGCGGCACCTGCTGGAGGGCGGTGCCCGGTCCGTCCTCGTGGTGAACGGGCCCCGCGGCATCCGCCAGTGCGCCGACCGCTACCAGGGGGCGCGCCAGGCGGCGCGGCGTTTTCGCGGTGCCGCACTGGAGCAGGTCGTCGTGGAGAGCATGACCATCGAGTGCGGTGCGGAGGCCGCCCGGCGCCTGAACCGGCTGCCGGACGGCGTCTTCTGCACCAACGACTTCCTCGCCGCCGGTTTCTGCCGCGGCCTGGCCGAACGCGGCGCGTCCGTCCCAGGGGACGTCCGGGTGGTGGGGTACGGCGACCTGGACGTCGCGGGCCTGGCGGCCCTCACCACGGTCCGCCAGCCGGTGGAGGAGCTCGGGTCCGCCGCGATCGAGCTCCTGCTCGACGAGGTGGAGGCCGGGGCCGACCACGTCCACGAGGCCCGCGTCCTCGCCTCGTCGCTCGTCGTCCGGGAGACGGCCTGACACCCGCGGCCGACCCAGCCTGAAACGTTTTACGCCAGGGCCGCTCCCTGCGGTCGCCGACCTGCACGGCAGCTCGAAGCCGGTTTCCGCAGGGATCGAGCACCGCTGGCGGGGGCTTGTCCGCAGATATTCTCACCGAATGTATCTAATTAATCACCATTAGTTGTTATCTGGATTCATATGTGCGCTTGGAGGCTTGTAAAACGTTTCATAAGGTCTTATCGTCGCACCGGTACGACCGCGGCACCCCGGGCGCGACCCCGCCCTCCCGCACGAAGGGAACTCGACGATGACCTCCACCGGACCCCGCACACCGGTCCTGGACCTGCTGGCCCCCGCCACGCGCCGCAAGACGCGCATCGGCCTGGTGGCCGGAGGGCTCGGCACCTACTGGCCGCAGTTCCCCGGGCTGCTGCCCCAGTTGCAGGAGAGCGCGCGCTACGTCGCCGAGAGATTCCAGCAGATGGACGCCGAGGTCACCGACGTCGGTTTCATCTCCGACGCCCAGGAGGGCGCGGCCGCGGCCGAGCGGCTGCGGCAGGCCGACTGCGACCTCATCGTGCTGTTCCTCACCACCTACCTGACCTCCTCCATGGTCCTGCCGATCGCGCAGCGCTCCCACACCCCGATCCTGGTCATCGACCTGCAGCCCACGGAGAAGATGGACCACGCCTCCTTCGACACCGGCGCGTGGCTCGCCTACTGCGGCCAGTGCCCCGTCCCGGAGGTCGGCAACGTGTTCCGGCGGGCGGGCATCCCGTTCCGGTCGGTCTCCGGATGGCTGCGCCAGGAGTCGGCGTGGGAGCGGATCGGCCGGTGGATCAAGGCCGCGCACGTGCGCGCCGCGCTGCGCCATGCCCGCCACGGCCTCATGGGCCACCTCTACCCGGGCATGCTCGACGTCTCCACCGACCTGACCCTGCTGCCCGCCGCCTTCGGCTCGCACGTGGAGGTCGTGGAGTTCGACGACCTGCGCCACCGCGTCGAGAAGGTCACCGACGCCGAGACGCGCGCCCGCATGGACCTCGCCCGCCAGATCTTCACCCTCGACGACACCGTCGTCGAGGAGGACTTCGCCTGGGGCGCGGCCGTCTCGGTCGCCCTGGACCGCCTCGTCGAGGACTTCGGGCTCGACACCCTGGCCTACTACCACCGCGGTCTGGACGGCGAGCAGCACGAGCGGCTCGGCGCCGGCATGATCCTCGGCGCGTCCCTGCTCACCGCCCGCGGCGTCCCGACGACGGGCGAGTACGAGCTGCGCACCACCGTCGCCCAGCTGGCCTCCCAGGCCGTCGGCGCGGGCGGCTCCTTCACCGAGATCCAGGCCCTGGACTTCGAGGCCGGGGTCGTGGAGATGGGCCACGACGGGCCGGCCCACCTGGCCGTCAGCGCCCGCGACCCGCTCCTGCGCGGCCTGGGCGTCTACCACGGCAAGCGCGGCTGGGGCGTCAGCGTCGAGTTCGATGTCAGGCACGGCCCCGTCACCGTCCTGGGACTCGGCCAGGACGCCGACGGCACCCTGTCCTTCATCGCCTCCGAGGGCACCGTCGTGCCCGGCCCCCTCCTGGAGATCGGCAACACCACCAGCCGCGTCGACTTCGCCCGCGACCCCGGCGAATGGGTCGACGCGTGGAGCGCCACCGGCGTGGGCCACCACTGGTCCCTGTCCGTGGGCCACCACGCCGCCGACTACCGTGCCGCCGCCGACCTCCTCGGCCTCCCCTACCGGCAGGTGTGACCGCCGCCGCTCACGCGGACGGGGCGGCCCCGTTCGGCCTCGGCCAGGCGGCGCCGCTCCGCGCGCCGTCCGGCCTGTTCGGCGGGGTCGGCGACGGGCGAGGCGAGCATGAGGCGCCGGGTGTAAGTGTGCTCGGGAGCGGAGGTGACGGGTCCGGCGGGGCGGGTCTCGGCGATGTCGCCGCGGTGGATGACGCTGACGCGGTGGCATATGTGGCGCACCCCGGACAGGTCGTGGGAGATGAACAGGTAGGCCACGCCGGTGCGGCGCTGGAGGTCCAGCAGGAGGTCCAGGACGCGGGCCTGGGTGGACAGGTCCAGGGTGGAGGCCGGCTCGTCGCAGACGATCACTTTTCCCCAACCGGAATTGATCGCTACATTCCTCGAATGTCCGTAGAGATCACCCTGGCCAAAGTGCTCGCCCACTGCGGTGGCGACCCGCATCAGGCCGTGCATCACCTGGGCCGGGCGATCGCGGCCGCGCCCGGCGACCCAGCCGCCTACGCTGCGGTCGCCGAGCTCCTGCCCGCCCTCGGAACCCTGCCCGACAACGACGCGCACGTCCTTCCGGTGCTGGCCTACCGCCACTTCCTGGCCGGGCGGATGGATGAGGCCGTGCTGGCCCTCGGCACGCTCGGCGGCGTCAGCTCGCGCTTCTCCTGGGCCGACGCACCCTGGTTCTCCGATCCGGCTTTCCTCAGCCAGATCAGCACAGAGGCACTCAGCGAGGCCGGACACCGGCTCTATGACCACGGACCCGGGCCCGACGAAGCCGCCCTCCAGCCATGGCTGACAGCAACCGAAACGCTGGCCGCCCGCTCCTCCGCAGGGCCGGAAGACCTGGCCAAGATGGCGGTCCTCCTGCGCACTTTCGGCAAGACCAGTGAGTCCCTGGCCCTCTGCGACCGAGCCGACACCCTCGGCCGGACCGTCCTGGCCGAAGTCGCCCGCGCCGGCACATGGCGCGTCCTGGGCGACCTCGACCAGACCGCCGCCGCGTTCCAGCGCGCGCTCCTGCTCGAACCGGACAACTGGTCGCTCCACCTGGATCTGTCCGACCTGCACGCCACCATGGGCGACCCCACCGCCGCACTCGCCTCCGCCGAAGAAGGACTGCGCCACGCCCCCGACCAGCCCAAGCTCCTCACTGCTCACGCCGCACACCACGCCAGACTCACCGGCAAAGCCGGAGACCTCAGGAAGTTCGACCGCGTCGCCGCCGACCTCGACCCCGCCTACGCCGACTGGCTACGCGAACAAGCCACCGGCACCCCCTAAACAGCCACAAGCAGCTACCCCCCCCCATGGCGGGGCCAAATGCCATGCGAGACCACCTGCAAACGATCAGAAGGTGGGGCCGATTCCCGCGCGAAACCCCACCACGACGATCACTCAGTGGGGCCGACACCCGCGCGTCCTGGGGCCACTTCTAACGCTTGAAATCCGGCGCTTCTGGTCGGCCTCGGGCACGAGGCCGACGTCGGCCAGGCGCTCCAAGCGGCGCAGCTCGGCGTTGACGGCCTCGCGGATCCGCTCCTCGACGTCGCCGGCGTCAACGCGCCTATCAGGTCACGGGGTGGTGCAGGCCCCGGGCTTGCCGAAGGCGACGAGGCCGTTGAAGTTGTTGTCGCTGCAGAAGTTGGCCTCTCCGCCGAGCCCAGAGGGTGAGCAGTTCAGGCCCACCCCCACATCCGAACTCGGAGGAGTGATCCCCAGGAGGCCCAGGAGAGCGGCGATCTGCGGATCATCGGCTTTACCGACGGTGGCGCAATGGAGGTTCTGCTGGTCGGGGGCCGCGGGCAGGGCGGAGGCGGGCGAGATGAGGGCAGCGGAGGCGGGGAACATGCTCACGGCCGCAGCAGCGAGGAACAGGCGCATGGAAAAGGGCTCCTTCTGGTGGTGCGGCCGCCCGAGCGAACGCAGATGATCACCATGAGTGATCACCTGTCGTCTCTGAAGCGCCCCGAAGGTTCCGGACAATGGTCCCACTACAATGGGATTGTCCGGAAGGTGTTTAATTTTGGCTCGAT
>NZ_BAAAHH010000056.1:0-35481 GCF_039525175.1 Actinocorallia libanotica | reverse complement strand
TGTGGGAGAGTAGGTCACCGCCGCAATCATTGTGAGGAAAGGCCCTGGACATTCGTCCGGGGCCTTTCCGCATTTCCGGAGTGTTTCCCCACGGCCGTTTCCCGCAGCCCCCGACGTGCGGGGCGGCGGGTCAGCGGGTGGCGAAGTGGAGCTGGTCGGTGGCGAGGCGGATGAGGCGCGGCCCGTCGATGTCGTGGCCGAGGCCCGGCTGGGTGAGCGGGACGGCGACGACGCCGCCGTGGGCGCGCAGCGGCGGCGTGAGGTATTCGGGGCCGCCCACGAACTCGGTGATGTCGCTGGGGAGGGTGCAGCCGGGCAGGCTGGCCAGGGCGACGGAGGCGGCCTTGCCGATGCCGAAGACGCCCGAGCCGCCGCACCAGACGTCCCAGCCCGCCGCGTAGGCGCGGTCGTGGGCGCTGCGGGCGGTGGTGAGGCCGCCGAGGCGGCTGACGCGGAGGCTGAGGGCGCGGCCGGCGTCCATGGAGATCGCGGCGTCGAGGGCGTCGAGGTCGCCTATGTCGGGCGCGACGGCGGCGTGGACGGAGCGCTGCAGCACCGCGTGCGGGGCGAGCTCGGCGAAGGGGCGCTCGATGGCGACGAGGCCGTAGTCGTCGAGGGTCTCCAGCGCGGTGAGGTGCTCGGGGGAGTCGGTGTAGGAGCAGGCGCCGTCGATCTGGAGGGCGAGGGCCGGATAGGCCTGCCGGACGACGCGCAGCGGCTCGACGTCCCAGCCGGGGCGCACCTCCAGGGTGACGCGGGTCTGGCCGCTGCCGATGTACCGGTTGACCAGGGAGGGGAGCCCGTCGAGGTGCTGCTGGCAGGGGATGCGGGCGCCGGTGACGACGGACGTGCGGGTGCCGCCGAGGGCGTGCGCGACGGGGACCTGGTGGGCGCGGCCCCACAGGTCCCAGGCGGCGATCTCGACGGCGGCGGTGGCGCGCGGCCCGCCGAGGGCGGCGAGCCCGCCGAGGTCCTCGGGCCGCTCCCAGTCCAGGCCGGGCAGGGCGGGGCCGAGCCGCCGCGCGAGGTCGTTCCACGTCTCGCCGTCCAGGAGGGCGCTCTCGCCCCAGCCGACGGTGCCGTCCTCGGCGGTGAGGCACACCAGGGCGCTCTCGGGGCGGCGGCCGCGGTGCAGCGCGACACGGTAGGCCCGGAACTCCACGATGGTGGGCACAGTTCACGCCTTTCGGTTCCTCGCCGCGGTTCACTCGCCTTTCATGATCTCACGTTCCGCGCCCGCCGCCCGGCGAGCGGCCGGGAGAATGTGGTCAGGACGGGCACGTCTCGTCCAGGGAGACGGGCCGGGCGGCGTCGGGCGACGCCGAAGGCCGCGCGGCGTTCGCGGACGCGGTCGGCGCCGCGGAGGCCGCGGCCTTGCGCGTGGCCGCCGCCTTGTGCGAGGCCTTCGCCTCCCCGCCCCAGAGGGCGTGGTCGGCCCGCGCCCGGATGAGGCCGTAGTCCGGGTCGGCCGAGGTGATGAGCGGGGGGACGAACGGGAGGCTGGTGATCCGGCCCCGGCTCTTCACCTTCTCGGCCAGCTCCAGGAAGGCGGGCAGCAGGGAGGGTGGGATGTCGGTGGAGACGGTGCGCCGCGCGGCCGCGGCCAGCTGCTGGAAGCGCGGAAGGATCCGGTACGGCTCAGCCTGGCGGGCCATGGCGCGCATCAGGCACTTCTGGCGGGCCATGCGGGTGTAGTCGTCGCTGCCGGTCCGGGACCGCCCGTACCACAGGGCCTGGGTCCCGCTCAGGCGGTGGCGCCCGGCGGGGAGCAGCCCCTCGTCCCGCGCGCCGTAGGCGATGTCCTCCGGGATCACCACCTCGACCCCGCCCATCGCGTCGATGAGCCTGGCGAACCCCCGCATGTCGACGAGGACGTGGTAGTGCACCGGCTGGCCGAGCGCCGCTTCGACGGCGGGGCGCAGGAGGGCGGGGCCGCGCCTGCCGGGCGGCACGCCGGGCACGACCTCCGGGTGGTCCTCGGCGTACTGGTACACCTCGTTCAGCATGCCCGGGGTCATCGGCCCGTCGCCGGTGAACCCGTCGGGGAAGCGTTCGAGGGCGGGCCCGGGGGGCATCGGAACGCGTTCGAGGTTGCGGGGGAGGCTCAGCAGGACGGTGTCGCCGGTGCGGGTGTCGATGCTGGCGAGCGTGATGCTGTCGGTGCGCACCCCGAACCGGTTGCGGCCGGCGTCGCCGCCCAGCAGCAGGACGTTCAGCCGGGGCAGGCCGGCCCAGGGGTTCGCGCGCCCCTCGGCGCGGGCGTGGTCGGCCGAGCCGAAGATGGACAGCAGGGCGCCGCGGTAGAGGAAGGCGGCGTGGGCGGCGACGAGGAACGGCGCGGAGACGGCCAGGCACAGCAGGACCACCGCGCAGGCGCCCGCGGCCCGTGCCGGGGCGTGCAGGCCCGCGGGCCGCACGAGGAACCAGGAGCGGGCGACGACGCCCGCCCACACCGCGGCCAGCAGGAGGCCGGCGGCCGTGGTGAAGGCCAGCCAGCCGGGGCTGAACGCCAGCCTGAGCAGCTCCGGCCGGGGACCGAAGGGCACGCTGACGACCAGCCCCGCGAGCAGCGTGTGGGAGGCGAGGAGGGCCGCGCCGGTCAGCCGCCGTCCCGTGCGCAGGTGGGCCACGCCCCAGACCAGGGCGGACGCGGCGGTCAGCGCCAGCGCGCGCCCCAGTCCGTGCCTTCGGCGCCGTGCCATGCCCGGTTCCCCCCTCCCGCAAGATCGAATTCGGGAAGATCAGCGTGAGCCATCCGGGCGCGGTGTGCCAGTCACGTCACGGCGTGTCACCGAAGGAGGCGTTCACCAGCTGCTTGACAGCGGCATCCCCTCGGCGTAGCCCGAGGCGCTCTGCACCCCGACGACGGCGCGCTCGTGGAACTCCTCCAGCGTCGAGGCGCCCGCGTAGGTGCAGGAGCTGCGCAGCCCGGCGACGATCCAGTCGATGAGGTCCTCCACGCCGGGGCGCTGCGGGTCGAGGTGCATCTTCGAGGTGGAGATGCCCTCCTCGAACAACGCCTTGCGGGCGCGGTCGAAGGGGCTGTCCTCGCTGGTGCGCAGCCGCACCGCGCGGGCGGAGGCCATGCCGAAGCTCTCCTTGTACAGCCGCCCGTCGGCGTCGTGCTGCATGTCGCCGGGCGACTCGTACGTGCCGGCGAACCAGGAGCCGACCATCACGCTGGAGGCGCCGGCGGCCAGCGCCAGCGCCACGTCGCGCGGGTGCCGCACGCCCCCGTCGGCCCAGACGTGCCGGCCCAGGCGGCGCGCCTCGGCCGCGCACTCCAGGACGGCCGAGAACTGCGGCCTGCCCACGCCCGTCATCATCCGGGTGGTGCACATGGCGCCGGGGCCGACGCCGACCTTGACGATGTCGGCGCCCGCGGCCACCAGGTCGCGCACGCCCTCGGCGGTGACGACGTTCCCGGCCGCGACGGGCACCTGCGGGTCCAGCCCGCGCACCGCCTCCAGGGCGCTGATCATCTTCTCCTGGTGGCCGTGCGCGGTGTCCACCACCAGCAGGTCGGCCCCGGCCTCCAGGAGGGCCTTGGCCTTGCCCGCGACGTCGCCGTTGACGCCGACGGCCACCGCGATCCGCAGCCGTCCGGCGTCGTCGACCGCGGGCTGGTAGAGGGTGGCCCGCAGCGCCCCGGTGCGGGTGAGCACGCCCACCAGCCGCCGCTGCCCGTCGACCACGGGCGCCAGCCGGTGCCCGCGCCCGTGCAGGACCTCGAAGGCCTCCTTGGCCTCCACCGCGTCAGGCAGCGTCAGCAGGTCGCGGGACATGACGTCGCGCAGCTGGGAGAAGCGGTCGACGCCCTGGCAGTCGGCCTCGGTGACGATGCCGACCGGCTCGCCGTCCTGCACCACGATGACCGCGTTGTGCGCGCGCTTGGGCAGCAGGCCCAGCGCCTCCCCGACGGTGTCGCCGGGCCCCAGCGTGAGGGGCGTGTCGAACACCAGGTGGCGTGACTTCACCCAGCGCACGACGTCGGCGACCACCTCGATCGGGATGTCCTGGGGGATGACCGTGATCCCGCCGCGCCGTGCGACGGTCTCGGCCATCCGGCGGCCGGAGACGGCGGTCATGTTGGCGACCACGAGCGGGACCGTCGCCCCGCTGCCGTCGCGGGTGGCCAGGTCCACGTCCAGCCGGGACCCGACCGACGAGCGCGCCGGGACCATGAAGACGTCGTTGTAGGTGAGGTCGTGAGCTATCCGCTCCGCGTTGAGCAACCGCAAGGCCCTGCCAATCGTCCGGGGACACTGCTGGGTCTACCTACCCGCGGCGGCCGGTTTCGATGGGGCCGGGCGGCGCGTGGCGGGAAATACCGCCGGAAGACCTTGACATCCTTTGTTAGATCATTGCACTTTTCTTACATGGCCGTCTTACAGGACGGCTGACGGGGGAGTCGAGGTTGGGACACGGAGAACGCGTCATGCGGGTGAGGCTCCTCGGCCCGGTCGAGCTGTGCGGCGAGCACGGGGCGGTGCCGGTGGGCCCGCGCGCCCGGGCGGTGCTGGCCGCGCTGGCGCTGGAGGCGGGCCGGCCGGTGGGCGTCCAGCGCCTGGCGCGCGCGGTGTGGCCGCCCTCGCCTCCGGCGACCGCGACCACCCAGATCCAGGGCTGCGTGTCGGCGCTGCGCCGGGCGTTCGGGCCGGCGCGGGAGCTGCTGGTGACCTGCCCTCCGGGCTACCTGCTGGCCCTGGACGCCGACGCGGTGGACGCCCTGGACTTCGCGCGCAAGGCGGGACTGGCCCGCACGGCCGCGCGGCTCGGCGACGGCGAGCGGGCCGCGCTGCTGCTGCGCCAGGCGCTGAGCGGCTGGCGCGGCCCGGCGCTGGAGGGCGTCCCCGGGCTGTACGCCGAGGCCGCGCAGCTGGAGGAGCAGCGGCTGCTCGCCCTGGAGGCGCGCCTCCAGGCCGACCTGGCCCGGGGGATGGCCGCCGGCCTGGTGCCCGAGCTGACGGCGCTGTGCGCCGCGCACCCGCTGCGCGAACGCTTCCACGGCCAGCTCATGACGGCGCTGGCCCGTTCGGGGCGGAAACCCGCCGCGCGGGAGGCCTACCGCCGGGTGCGCGAGGCGCTCGTCGGCGAGCTGGGCCTGGAGCCGGGCCAGGAGCTACGCCGTATCCAGCGCGACGTGCTGGCCGGCCCCGAGCCGGCGGAGACGACGCTGCCGTACGATCCGGCGGACTTCACCGGCCGGGCGGCCGAGACGCTCCGCGTGGCCGAGGCCGTCACCTCGGCGGCGCTGCCGATCGTGGTGATCAGCGGCAGGCCCGGGGCGGGCTCCACCTCCCTGGCCGTGCACGCCGCCCACCAGCTGCGCCGCCGCTTCCCCGACGGCTGCCTCTACGCCGACCTGCACTTCACCGCCGAGCCCCTGGAGGTGCTCGGCAGGCTGCTGCGCATGCTGGGCGTGGCCGAGCCGCCGCCGGGACTCGCCGAGCGCGCCGAGCTGTACCGGGCGCGCACCCGCGGGCGGCGGCTGCTGGTCATCCTCAACGACGCCTCCGCCGAGCGGCAGGTGCTGCCGCTGCTGCCGGGCGGCGAGGGGCCCGGCGTGCTCGTCACCGGGCGCAGCAGGCTCAGCGCGCTGCCCGGCGCCGTCCACGTGGAGTTGGCGCCGCTGCCGCCCGGGGAGGCGCTGGAGCTGCTGGCGCGGGTCGCCGGGTACGGCAGGGTCGCCGCCGCGCCCGAGGCGGCGCGGCGGCTGGTGGAGCTGTGCGACAGGCTCCCGCTGGCGGTGCGCTCCGCCGCCGCCCGGCTGGCGGGCAAGCCGCACTGGCGGCTGGCCGACCTGGTCTTCCGGCTGGCCGACGAGGACCGGCGGCTGGGCGAGCTGGCGCACGGCGACCTGGACGTGCGGCCGGGCCTGGCGGCCAGCCACGCGCGGCTCTCGGCGCGGGCGCGGCGGGTGTTCGCCCGGCTGGCCGACGGATCCTTCGCGCGGCTGGCCGACGGGTCCTTCGACCGGGGGGAGCCGGACGACCTCCTGGAGGAGCTGGTCGACGCGCGGTTGCTGGAGGTGGTCCGGTGCGAGGACAGCGGTCGGATGAGCTTCCGGCCGCCGGGACTGGTGCGGTGTTTCGCGCGCGGGCTGTCCCCGAGGACAGAAGTGGGAAACGCCACCGATGACCGAGGCTGATCTCCGGTGCTGTTCCGCTGCGGCGGACTCCGCCCTCACCGCTTTTTCGGATATCCAACCGCTCCGGACCCCCGCTTCGGCGGTAGTGGAACGGGGCAAACACGAGCAAGATCAAAATTTCCCACGAACGGCCGGAAAATGTAAGGATCTTGCATCGCTTCTTTCAAGGTCCGACCGGCCTCGAACCCCCACGACAGGAGGACTCCCCGTGCTGGATGCAGTGGACTCCGTGCTGGTCCGCGAGCTCCAGCGGGACGGCCGGGCGACGTTCCAGGCTCTCGCCGATCGCGTCGGGCTCTCTCGCACCGCCGTCCGTGCCCGCGTGCAAGGACTGCTCGAAGAAGGCATCGTCCGTGTGGTGGGCATCGTGCACGCCCAGGTCATCGGGGCCGGCGCGGTCGGCCACCTGACCGTGGTCAGTGCCGGAGCCGCCCGCGACGTCGCCCAGGAGCTGGCCAAGCAGCCCGCGGTCTGCTTCGCCGGCCTGACAACCGGCCCGCATGCCGTCGTCGCCGAGGCGCGAGCCCGCGACGACGGGGCCCTCGCGGCCGTCGTCGACGACATCAGACAGCTGCCGGGGGTCTCCTCGGTGGAGGTCTTCCGCTCGGTCGACGTGGTCAAGGACACCCACTCGGTGGTGCGTCCGCTCGGCGAGGTGGTGCTCGACGACATCGACTGGCGCCTGTTGCAGGAGCTGCAACGGGACGGCCGCGCCCCCTACACCAGGCTCGCCGGGGTGATCGGGCTCTCCCAGGCGGCCACCAGGGCCCGCGTGGTGCGGCTGATGCGCTCGGGGGTGATCCAGGTGACCGGCCTGGCGGCCCCGGCCGCCCTGGGCAATCTGGAGCTCGCCGCGTTCGGCGTGGTGGCCGGCTCCGCGGCCCGCCGGGTGGCGCGCGAGCTGGGGGAGCTGGACGCGGTGCGCTACCTGTCGTCGGGCTTCGGCAGGTTCGACCTCATCGGGCGGATCGAGGCGGGCTCGCCCGCGGCCCTGGTGGACGCGCTGGACGCCGTGCGCTCCGTGGAGGGGGTGCAGGACCTGGACTCATGGCACGTGCTGGACATCGTGAAGGAGTCCTACGCCGTCGACCTCCCCGACCGGTAGTCGCGTCAATCGTCCACGTAACTAGTTACAACCGGTGACTTTCCGGCATGTACCAGCTACGAGGCCGCGGTTGCCATACCGTCGGAGCATGAATCTGCGGCAGTTGCGCTACGTCGTGGCCACCGCCGACCACGGCACGATGACGTCGGCGGCACAGGCGCTTTACGTCGCTCAGCCAGCTCTTTCCCGGGCCGTGCGGGAGCTGGAACGCGAACTGGGGACGGAGCTGTTCGCGCGGTCCGGGCGGGGGGTGGTGCTGACCACGGCGGGGGAGCAGGTGGTGCGCCAGGCCCGGATCGCGCTGGGAGCGGTCGACGCCATCGAGGCGGTGAGCCGCTCCGGCGGCAGGGGCGCGGAGCTGCGCATCGCCGCCACCCCCACGCTGGAGCCCGAGCTGACCGGCAGGCTGCTGCCGCGCTTCGCCCGGGAGCAGCCCGCCGTGCGGGTCAGGGTGGTGCGCTGCGAGGGCAGGGAGGCGGTCGGGGCGGCGGTCCGCACCGGCCGCGCCGACCTGGCGGTGACGGATTTGCCCGTCCCCGGCGACCTGGCGGCCCACCCCCTGGAGCAGCGGGAGGTGGTCCTGGTCTCGGCGCCCGCCCTCAAGCTGCGCGACCCGGTGCCGCTGGCGGCCCTGGACGGGCTGCGGCTGATCATGCCGACCCGGGGCACCGCCCGGCGGGCCGAGCTCGACGCCATGCTGGCCCGGATCGGCGCGAGCGCGGTGACCGCGGTGGAGTCCGACGAGCGCGGCGCCTGGCCCGGCTGGGTGCGGGCGGGCCGCGGATCCCTGCTGTGGTACCGCAACCAGATCGAGGACACCGAGGGGCTGGTGGTGCGCTCGCTGATGCCGCCGATCACCCGTACCATCGGGCTGGTGCACGCCCACCGCGCGCTCACCCCGGTGGCCCGCGAGTTCCTGGCCTACGCCAAGGAGCACGCCGGCTGACGGCGGCGGACGGGTGGCGGTCAGCGCGCGCCGTCGCGCAGCGCCGCCACCCGGGTCAGCGCCCCGCGCGCACCGGCCACGTCGTGCACCCGGAAGACGCGGGCGCCCTGCCAGGCCGAGACGCCCAGCACGGCCATCGTGCCCACGCCCCGCTTGTCCACCGGGCGGCCCAGGGCCTCGCCGATGAAGTCCTTGTTGGACACCGCCACCAGCACGGGCCAGCCGGTGGCGACCAGCTCGCCGAGCCGGCGGCTGATCTCCAGCGACTGGCGGGTGTTCTTGCCGAAGTCGTGGGCGGGGTCGAT
The DNA here is from genome assembly GCF_039525175.1 of Actinocorallia libanotica. Taxonomy (NCBI): domain Bacteria; kingdom Bacillati; phylum Actinomycetota; class Actinomycetes; order Streptosporangiales; family Thermomonosporaceae; genus Actinocorallia; species Actinocorallia libanotica. The sequence goes on along the minus strand of NZ_BAAAHH010000056.1, from coordinate 26,974 downwards.
GAGCAGCGACTCCCGCGGCACGCCCAGGGCCAGGGCGCGCTCGGCCTCGGCGGTGACGTGCGCGATGACCGCGGCCACCACGTCGTCGTAGCCGACCCGGTGCGGGCGGGTGCGGGGGACCTGCCGCCCGGCGTGCGCGCAGACCAGGCCCAGGCCGTGCTCGGCGGCGACGGCGGCCAGCTCGGGGTCGGGGCCGCCCCAGGTGTCGTTCAGCAGGTCGGCTCCGGCTCTGGCGACCGCGTCGCCGACCTCGGCGCGCCAGGTGTCGACGCTGATGATGACGCCGGGGTGGCGCTCGCGGACGGCGGCGACGGTGTCCACCACCCGCCGCAGCTCCTCGGCGACGTCCACGTCGTCGCCGGGCCCGGCCTTCACCCCGCCGATGTCGATGATGTCGGCGCCCTCGGCGACCGCCCGGTCGACGGCGGCCAGCGCGGCGTCGAAGGCGTAGGTGGCGCCCCGGTCGTAGAAGGAGTCGGGGGTCCGGTTGAGCACCGCCATGATCGAGTGTTCGCCCAGGTCACGCCCGCCGAGCCTGAGCGGCGCGGTGCGCCCGTCGCCTTCCATGGCCACTCCCGAAGTCGTCTTTCGCCGATCGTCAGAGGGTCACACAACCGGCCGCCGGAGCGCGAATCGTGCCTTCCGCCATGAATCTCATTCGGCTTAACGAGCCCCCGGTCTACTCAGAAGTATCTATGTGTGGATAACCTCTCTTTCACACGATTTATTCTGTTCTTCCAGATAGGCCGTGCCTTCGGGTACATCAGAGGGGGGTTCCCGCTGACCAGGCGAGCGCTCATCACCGGTATCACCGGCCAAGACGGCTCCTACCTCGCCGAGCACCTGCTCGAGCAGGGGTACGAGGTCTGGGGACTGGTACGCGGGCAGGCCAACCCCCATGTGGCGAGGCTGCGCAAGCACATCGGCGAGGTGCAGATCATCACCGGCGACCTGCTGGACCAGGGGTCGCTCATCTCCGCCGTCGAGCAGGTCCAGCCCGACGAGGTGTACAACCTCGGCGCCATCTCCTACGTGCCGATGTCGTGGCAGCAGGCGGAGCTGACCGCCGGGGTCACCGGCATGGGCGCGCTGCGGATGCTGGAGGCCATCCGGGTCGTCAGCGGGATCGGCGGATCGCGCACCGTGGACCCGCGCTCCCAGATCCGCTTCTACCAGGCCTCGTCCTCGGAGATGTTCGGCCAGGTGCGCGAGACCCCGCAGAACGAGCTGACGCCCTTCCACCCGCGCAGCCCGTACGGGGTGGCCAAGACCTACGGCCACTTCATCACGATGAACTACCGCGAGTCGTACGGGATGTTCGCCGTCAGCGGCATCCTGTTCAACCACGAGTCGCCGCGGCGGGGCGCGGAGTTCGTCACCCGCAAGGTCAGCCTCGGCGCCGCCCGGATCAAGCTGGGGCTCGCCACGGAGCTGCGGCTGGGCAACCTCGACGCGCGCCGCGACTGGGGCTTCGCCGGCGACTACGCCAAGGCGATGCGGATGATGCTGGCCCAGGAGACCCCCGAGGACTACGTGATCGGCACCGGCGTCACCCGCTCGGTGCGCGAGCTGGTCGAGCTGGCCTTCGCCACCGTCGGGCTGAACTGGGAAGACCACGTCGTCCTGGACTCCCGCTACACCCGGCCCGCCGAGGTCGACCTGCTGTGCGCCGACCCCAAGAAGGCGCGCGAGCAGCTCGGCTGGGAGCCCGAGGTGACGTTCGAGGAGCTGGTGGCGATGATGGTCGAGTCGGACCTGGCGCTGCTGTCCTTCTCCAACCGCCCCGAGGCGGAACCTTTCAGCCCCGAGCACTGGTGACGGTAGAAGGTTCCTGATACCGCGCTGGCCCCCATCGGCCAGCGGCTTGTCCCTCCGCGGAGCGCTCCCGCAGCGTGGGGGCATGTGCATCGATCATGAACTCCCCGCGGCGGTGGCCCGGACGCTGGAGGCCTACCGGGCCGTCGTCGCCGAGCACGGCGCCAACTGGAGGGAGTCCGACCGGTCGCTCTACGGACCGCTCGTGCCCTACCTGCGGCACGTGCGGCACGCCGAGCTGCTGGCCGGGCCGGTCGCCGCGGCGCTGGCCGAGGGGCGTTCGCCGACCGAGGCGGTCGACGGCGCGGCGCGGGGCGACCTGGCCGCGGCGTTCCGGGACGCCCTGCGCGGCCGGGTCCCCGACGGGGTGATCGTGCTGCGGCTGACCCCCGAGGGCCCGCGGTTCGCCGTCCCCGGCGCCGTCCAGCCCGTCCTGCGGGGGGAGCGGCTGGAGCACCTGCTCCTCGTGGAGTCGCGGCTGGACGCCGAGGCCCTCGTCGAGCCGTTCGGCAGGGTGCCGCCCGGCGGATGCGCGGTCTGGGAGGTCCTGGTCGGCGCGGACCCGGGTTTCCTCGCCGTCGACGGAGCACCGGTCGAGGTGCCGGCCGTCGTCCGGGAGGCGGAGGCCGCCACGCTGCGGGTGCGCTCGTCGGCCATGTGCCGCTGGTCGGTGCTCAGCCCGCAGGGGCGCGGCTGGTTCCCCGAGGAGTCGCTGCGCAAGTGGGACGCCCGGGGCCGCGCCTACTTCCACGCCGAAGAGGCGATCCTCGACGTCCCCGCGGGCGAGTTGGAGGTCGTCGCCGCCCGGGGGATGGACCACGAGGTGCGGCGGGTCCGGGTCGTCCTGGAGCCGGGCGGGGAGGCCGTGGTCGAACTCGACCCCGCGCCGGTGCGCGACCCCGCCGCCGACGGCTGGTACGGGGGCGATCTGCACCTGCACTTCAACTTCGCCGGGGACCAGGTGGCGGGCCCCGCGGAGGCGGCTCTCATGCAGCGGGGAGAGGCGCTGCACATGATGAACCCGCTGGCCGCCAACGCCACCACCTCCTTCGTCTACGACCGGGAGGCGTTCACCGAGTGGCTCGGCCGCGACCTGCCGTGGTCGACCCCGGACCTGGTCGCCCGCATGGGCACGGAGTACCGCAACGACCTGCTCGGCCATTTCGCCGCCTTCGGACCGCTGTCCGAGCCGTCCCGCTACTACGCGGGGCACGCCGAGTCGGACGCCCCCGCCGACTCGCCGTCCAACGCCCACATGTGCGCCGAGCTGCGCCGCAGGGGCGCCGTCATCATCTGGGCGCACCCCCTGACCGCGGACGCCGAGGACCCGCTGGACGTGCTGTTCGGCTGGGGCAGCCGCTCCTGCGAGGCGCGCGAGCTGGTGGTCGACGCGGCGCTGGACCTGGTCGACGGGCTGGACGTGCTCAACCACCTGTCCTGCACCGGCACCGCCCGCATCTACCGGCGGCTGCTGGGCGCGGGCGTCCGGCTCGCGGCCACCGCGGGCACGGACGTGATGCTCTCCTACGGCCGCCTGGGCACCTACTCCAACCCGCCGGGCTGGGCACGGGTCTACGCCCGCCTGGAGGGGCCGCTGAGCGTCCCGGCCTTCCAGGACGCCGTCCGGGCCGGACGCACCTTCGCCACCAACGGGCCATGGCTGACTTTGGAGGCCGACGGGCAGGGGCCGGGCTCCCTGCTGGACGTCGAACGAGGGCGGACCGTACGGGTCGTCGCCACCGCCGTCGGAGCCGACCGCCTGCGCGTCTACGACGCCGCCGGAGTCGTCGCCGAGGGCTCGGGCCGGGTGGAGTTCGCCTACCGGGTGGCCGAACCCACCTACCTGGTGGCCGAGGCCGACGGGGAGGCGCGCCCCGACGACCTCGACCCCCGGGGGCGCTACGCGCACACCAGCCCCGTCCAGCTCGCCGTGTCGGGGCGCTCCGTGGCGCGGGCGGAGGACGTGCGCTGGTGCCTGGAGTGGCTGGACCGGCTGGAGGCGCTGATCCGGGAGCACGGCGCCGAGCCCGACCGCTCCCTGTTCGACCTGCTGGAGCAGGCCAGGGCCCGCTACCGCTCCCGGATCAGCCCTTGACGCACACCAGCTGCCGCAGGTGGGCGACGACCTCGACCAGGTCTCCCTGCGCCTCGATGACCGACTCCAGGTCCTTGTAGGCGCCGGGGATCTCGTCCAGGACGCCGGAGTCCTTGCGGCACTCCACGCCCAGCGTCTGCGCCTCCAGATCGGCCACGGTGAAGCGCTTGCGCGCCTGGGTGCGGCTCATCCTGCGGCCCGCCCCGTGCGAGGCGGAGTTGAACGACTCCTCGTTGCCCAGGCCGCGCACGATGTACGTGCCCGTCGCCATGGAGCCGGGGATGATCCCCAGGTCGCCCCGGCCGGCCCGGATGGCGCCCTTGCGGGTGACGATGACGTCGACGCCGCCGTAGGCCTCCTCCGCCACGTAGTTGTGGTGGCACGAGATCGGCTGGTCCCAGCGCACCCGGCGCCCCGGGAAGCACTCCTCGACGGCGTTGACGGTGAGCGCGAGCATCACCGCGCGGTTGCGCCGGGCGTACTCCTGGGCCCAGTACAGGTCGCGCCGGTAGGCGTCCATCTCCGGGGTGCCGGTGAGGAACACCGCGAGGTCCCGGTCGGGCAGATCCTGGTTGTGCGGCAGTTTTCCGGCGGCCTCGATATGGTACTGGGCCAGTTCGTTGCCGATTCCCCGGGAACCGGAGTGGAGCACGATCCACACGGCTCCGGAACTGTCGGAGCACAGTTCCCAGAAATGGTTTCCCGAACCCAGCGAGCCCATTTGCGACCGGGCCTTGCCGAATTTATCGGACCTGCCGCGCACGGCCGGGTGCAGTTCCTCGAAGCCCTTCCAGAACTCGTACCAGCTGCGCTCGCGCAGCCCCCGCACCCCCGACGGGTCGACCGGCGTGCGGTGCGCGCCGCGGCCCACGGGCAGGACCCGCTCCACCCGGGAGCGCAGCCGCCCCAGGTCGGCGGGCAGGTCGGCGGTGTCGAGGTCGCTGCGCACCGCGGTCATGCCGCAGCCGATGTCCACGCCGACCGCCGCGGGGCAGACCGCGTCGCGCATGGCGATGACCGACCCGACCGTGGCGCCCTTGCCGTAGTGCACGTCGGGCATGACGGCGAGCCCGTGGATCCACGGGAGGGCCGCCACGTTCTCCAGCTGGGCGAGCGCCTGTTCCTCGACCTCCGCGGGATCGGCCCACATCCGGATCGGGACGGTGCCTCCCGGCAGCACCTGAGGGGACAACACCGGCTCCTTCGTCTTGGTTTCTGCGAGAATGTGCAGGAACTATGGAGACACAACCGGTAACGAATGATCAAATGGTTTTCATTCCGCCCTACAGGTCCGGATCGTGCGGCTGGGTGCCCTCCATCGGCCGCAGGGCCTGGCGCTGCGGGACGATCATCATCGAGAAGTCCGCGGTGGCGATGATGCGCTCCTCCAGGTCGGTGACCCGGCACTCCACGATCACCAGCTGCCGGCCGACCTTGATCACTTCGGCGCGGGCGTGGACGACGTCGCCGTGGGGGCGGCCGAGGTAGCGCACGTGCAGGTCGGCGGTGACGAGGCTCTGCTCGCCCGGGGTGAAGCCGCTGCCGCGGGCCGCCGCGCTGCCGGCCGCCACGTCGATGAGGGTGGCGATCGCCCCGCCGTGCAGGTTGGCCGTGCTGTTGAAGGCCTCCTCGCGCACGGGCATCGCCACGACCGAGTGCCGCTCGCCGATCTCCACGAGCTCCAGGCCCAGCAGGTGGTGGAGCGGGGTGTTGCGGCGCAGCTGCGCGCGGATGAACTCCTGGTCGGGCTCGGGAAGGTCGGCGACCCTGATGGTCCCGTCGCCCGGTGTCCACTCGCTCATGGTCGGCTCCTCTCCGTCCCGGGTGGCTTTCCGCGGGGGGACCATTATCGGCACGGTCCATACCGGGTGCCCGCGCGGGGGCGGCCGTGCGATGATGCGGTGTCCGCCGAGCCGCTCCGTCACCCGGAGCGGACGATGGCGACTCTCCGTGCACATCCTTTCACGGGCTGATGCCGGAACCACCCGAAGTACATCGTGGTCTTCCCCCACGTGATAAACCAAAGAGCGCCAACCGCGGGATGTTGGCCGTCAGGAAAAAAGGCGGAGGTGGCTGGTGCCGAAGAGGCACGCGCTCGACGGGGCGACGGCGGCGATGAACGCCGCCGCACAGGTGCTCGCCGTCCGGGGCAAGGCCGAACCCCAGGAGTTCGACAACGCCGACGTCCAGTGGGCGATGCGGGCCCGTGAGGGAGTGTGGACGCCCACCCGGGACAAGCAGCGCATCCACGTGTCCCTGGACTGCGCGGCCGGCGACCGCGCGGCCACCGTGCTGCGGCCGAGCCTGCGGGTGTTCGCCGGGATCGACGTCGACACCGACATCGTGGCCCAGACGCTCGCGGACGGCATCCGCCTGGTGACGGTCGTGCACGGGCCCGAGGCCCCCACGTCCTTCCGCTTCACGGTCTCGCTGCCCGAGGGCCTGGCCCTGGAGGCGATGCCCTCGGGCGGCTTCGACGTGGTCAACCTCCGCTACGGCGCCACGGTCGGCCGCTTCTACAGCCCCTGGGCCTGCGACGCGCTCTTCCGCTCCATCAAGGCGCGCTACGAGCTGGACGGCAACACGATCGTGATGCGCGTCCCGCACGAGGGCGCCGCCTACCCGGTGGTGGCCGATCCGCATTACTCCATATGAGCGGGGCGCTAGGCTCTCCGCATGATTTTCACCCATGACACCGAGCACGCCCTCGGCATCATGGTGGACCTGGTCAACAGCGCCGAGGGCGGCCGCGAGGGACTGCCCGACCTGACGGCGCTGCGCTCCTTCGTGGCCGCCTCGCGGATGAGCGGGGTGCCCTCCCTGCGGGAGGAGGACCTGGCCCAGGTGCGGCGGCTGCGCGCGGCGTTCCGGGAGGTCTTCCTCGCGCCGGACCCCGCGGCCGCCGTCCCGCTGGTCAACACGCTGCTCGGCGCGGTCCGCGTCACCCCCCACCTGACCGACCACGACGGCTACGACTGGCACGTGCACTTCTTCGCGCCCGGCAGCCGGGTGGGCGAGCACCTGGCCGTCGAGTGCGGGATGGCCCTGGCGTACGTGCTGGCCGCCGGGGAGCTGGACCGGCTGAGCGCGTGCGCGGCCGACGGCTGCGACCGCGTCCTGGTCGACCTGTCCCGCAACCGCTGCCGCCGTTTCTGCGACAGCAGGACGTGCGGCAACCGCGCGCACGTCGCCGCGTACCGGGCCCGCAGACGCACCGGCTGAATCCGATGCCCTGCCGCCGTTCGGTCCACCGAAGATCGTAAGTAAGGTGAAGGGCGCCGAGAGGAGTGAAGGTGCGTTTGCTCGACGGATACGGACGCCAGGCCACGGACCTCCGCGTGTCGCTCACCGACCGCTGCAACCTGCGCTGCTCCTACTGCATGCCGCCCGAGGGGCTGGACTGGCTGCCCAAGCCGGAACTGCTCACCGACGAGGAGGTCCTGCGGCTGGTGCGGATCGGTGTGGAGCGCCTGGGCGTCACCGAGGTGCGCTACACCGGGGGCGAGCCGCTGCTGCGCCGCGGCCTGCCCGGCGTCATCGCGGCCACCGCGGCGCTGGACCCGCGGCCGGAGATCTCGCTGACCACCAACGGGATCGGGCTGGCCCGGCTGGCCGCGCCGCTGCGCGAGGCGGGGCTCGACCGCGTCAACGTCTCCCTGGACACCCTGGACCCGGAGCTGTTCCGCAAGCTGGCCTTCCGCGACCGGCTGCCCGACGTGCTGGAGGGCCTGGCCGCCGCCGCGGCGGCGGGGCTCGCCCCGGTCAAGGTGAACACGGTGCTCATGCGCGGGGTCAACGAGGAGGAGGCGGCGCCGCTGCTGCGGTTCTGCCTGGACCACGGCTACCGGCTGCGCTTCATCGAGCAGATGCCGCTGGACGCCCAGCACGGCTGGCAGCGGGAGAACATGATCACCGCGGACGAGATCCAGGAGCGGCTGGCCGCGGAGTTCGCGCTGGAGCCGCTGCCGTCCGCCGAGCGGGGCAGCGCGCCCGCCGAGCTCTTCGCGGTGGAGGGCTCGACCGTCGGCATCATCGCCTCGGTCACCCGGCCGTTCTGCGGCGCGTGCGACCGCGTCCGGCTGACCGCCGACGGGCAGATCCGCAACTGCCTGTTCGCCCGCGAGGAGTCCAACCTGCGCGACGCGATGCGCGCCGGCGCCGACGACGACGAGCTGGCCGAGCGCTGGACGGCGGCGGTCCGCGCCAAGCGCGCCGGGCACGGGATCGACGACCCGGCTTTCCTGCAGCCCGACCGGCCCATGTCCGCCATCGGGGGATGAGGGGCGGCGTGGAGCCCTACGACGCGGTGATCCTCGCGGGCGGCGCGGCGCGGCGCTTCGGCGGCGACAAGCCCGGCGCCCTGGTCGGCGGCGTGCCGATGGTCGCACGGGTGGCCGCGGCCGTGGCGGACGCCGCGCGCACCGTCGTGGTGGGGCCCGGACGCCCGGGGCTGGACGCGGTGTTCGTCCGGGAGGACCCGCCGGGAGGAGGGCCGGTGCCCGCGCTGCGGGCCGGTCTCGCGCTGGTCGCGGCGCCGCGGCTCGTCCTGCTCGCCGCCGACCTCCCGCTCCTGACCCCGCGGATCGTCGCGGCGCTCCTGGCGCACCCGAACGCCGTTCTGGTCGACGGCGGTGGCGCGGACCAGTGGCTGACCGGCGCGTGGCGCACGGACGCCCTCAGGGCCGCGCTGGAGGGCTATCCGGGCCGGTCGCTGCGGGGCCTGCTGGGACCGCTGGACCCGGTGCGGGTGCCGGCGGGCGATGATTGGACCGACTGCGACACCCCAGAGGACCTGGCGCGCGCCGAGGAGATGCTGAAGTGAACGAGTGGATCGAGACCGCCTGTGCCGAGCTGGGCCTGGAGCCGGGGGCGCTGGACCGCGACCTGGTGCTCGACCTGACCCGCGACGTCGCCCACGGCGTGGCGCGCCCCGCCGCGCCGCTGACCGCCTACCTTCTGGGCGTGGCGGTGGGGCGGGGCGGGGACGCCGCGGCGCTGGCGGACCGGCTCGCCGCGCTGGCGCGCGAGCCGCGGTAGCGCCTCAGCCGTCGGCGGGGGTGAGCTCCGCCACCGGGACCGCCTCCTTGAAGAAGCCGCGGCGGTCGAGGAACGACGTCAGGCTCTCGCGGTGCTCGTCGCACGCCAGCCACACCTTGCGCCGCTCGGGGGTGTGGAGCTTCGGGTTGTTCCAGCGCAGGCCCCAGACGGCGGCGGCGCGGCAGTCCTTGGCCGAGCAGATGAGATCGGGATCTTTCACCGTTTTGGTCTTTCTTTAGTGGTTCTGGCTGTCGTTTCGGCGGGAAGAACGGCAACGTGTGAGTTGGGCCCAATTTCGGGCGTCCCAAGCGATTCGGGAGGATCTCATGGGAGACACCAGAAAGAAGCCGGCCAAGACCACCGGCAAGGCCAAGAAGGCCGCGCTCAAGGCGACACGCGCTGCCAAGCAGGAGAAACGGTCCTCCAAGGACAGGCCCGTGGAGGCCCGGCCCGAGGAGTAGGGCACGGACCTCGGGGGGCGCGGACGCATCCGTCCGCGTCCCCCGGCGCGTGCCGGAGGGCGCGCCGTGCGTATCACGCGCCGCCTCCCGTCTCTCCCGGCGGAGCGCGTTGTTCGTCACGTTCTGCTCGCCCGCCGTTCACTCTAGACTGGCGCCCCGTGAGTGATCTGTCGGCCCTGTCCTCTGTCCCGCCCGCCGGAGTGAGCGGACTGCACCGCGACGCGGTGCTCAAGTTCTTCTATGGTCCGATGGACTGCGGCAAGTCCACCCTGGCGCTGCAGATCAACTACAACCACCGCAGGCAGGGCCGCCACGGTCTGGTCATGACCAAGCACGACCGCTCCGGCGGTCCGCGCGTCACCAGCAGGATAGGGCTGGGCGACGAGGCGGTCGAGGTGCACGACGGCTTCGACTTCGGCTCCCTGGTGCGCCGCACCGCGCCACGGCTGGACTACCTCATCTGCGACGAGGTGCAGTTCTACTCGGTGGCGCAGATCGAGCAGCTCGCCGACCTCGTCGACGACTGCGACGTCGACGTCTACGCCTTCGGCCTGGCCTCGGACTTCCGCTCCGAGCTCTTCCCCGCCACCCGCCGCCTCTTCGAGCTCGCCGACGAGGTGTGCAGGCTGCAGGTGGAGGTGCTGTGCTGGTGCGGCCGCCCCGGGCAGCTCAACGCCCGCACCGTCGGCGGCGAGCTGGTGCGCGCCGGCGAGCAGGTCGTCATCGCCGACACCGACCAGGCGCCCGTGCGCTACCAGGTGCTGTGCCGCCGCCACTACCGCTCGGGCGACCTGGGCAAGAGCGCCCCGGTCCCGTAGAGGGCTTCCCGCGGGCCTCAGCGCCCGTCGGCGGAGCCCTTCAGGAAGGCCAGGAGCCGCTCCAGCGGCCAGGTGTTGACGACGTCCTCGCGGGTGAGGCCCGCGCGCTGGGCGACGCCGACGCCGAAGCGGGTGTGGGCCAGGTGGGGGACGGCGTGGGCGTCGCTGTCGATGGAGAAGCGCGCACCCTGGTGGCGGGCGAGCCGCACCAGGTCCGACGGGAGGTCGGCGCGGTCGGGGTAGGAGTCGATCTCCAGCACGGTGCCGGTGCGCGCCGCGGCCTGGAAGACCGCGGTCCAGTCGGCGTCCACCATGGGTCGCCTGCCGATCTTGCGGGTGGTGGGATGGCCGATGATCTGCACGCCCGGGTTCTCGCAGGCGGCGATGAGGCGGCGGGTCATCTCCGCGCGGGACTGGGTGAAGTGGGAGTGCACGCTGGCGACCCGGACGTCGAAGCCCTCCAGGACCTCCAGGGGCCAGTCGACCGAGCCGTCGGGGCCGATGTTGAGCTCGGTGCCGTGCAGCAGCCTCATGCCGGGGTAGCGCTCCTGCAGCCGCGCCAGGCTCTCCCGCTGGGCCAGCGCCTTCTCCAGCGTCATGCGCTGCATCGCCAGGTCGGGCGCGTGGTCGGTGACGGCGTAGTACGCCAGCCCGCGGGCCGCCGCGGCCGCGGCCATGTCCTCCAGGGAGGCGATCCCGTCGGTGAGGTCGGTGTGGGTGTGCAGGTCGCCGCGCAGGTCGGCCTGCTCCACCAGGACGGGCAGCTCGTGGCGCAGGGCCGCCTCGACCTCCCCGCGGTCCTCGCGCAGCGGCGGCGGCACCCACTGCATGCCCAGCGCGGCGTAGACCTCCTCCTCGGTGCGCGAGGCGAGCACCCGGTCGCCGTCGGACAGGCCGTACTCGGAGAGCTTCCAGCCCTTCCGGACGGCCAGCTCGCGCAGCCGCACGTTGTGGTCGGCGCTTCCGGTGAAGTAGAGGAGCGCGGAACCCCAGGACCCGACCGGTACACGCCTCAGATCGACCTGGAGGCCCTGTTCGGTGCGGACCGAGGTCTTGTCGTCGCCCGAGGCCAGCACCTCGGCGACGTACGGCTGGGCGGTGAAGACGCTCATCAGCTCGGCGGGTCCCGCCACGAGGACGTCGATGTCGCCGACGGTCTCGCACATGCGGCGCACGGACCCGGCGACGGCGACGCGCTCGGCGCCCGGCAGGGACTCCACCACCTGGTCGGCCAGCGCGCACGCGACGCCGAGATGGACCCGCTCACCGGCCTGGCGCTGCCGCTCGATCCCGCGCCGCAGGTTCTCGACGGTCTTGGGGCCCATGCCGCGCACCCCGCGCAGGCGGCCCCCGTCGATCGCCTGCGCGAGGGACTCGACCGAGTCGATCCCCAGCTCCCGGTAGAGGAACAGCGCGGTCTTGGGGCCCAGGGAGGGCACGGCCATCAGCCGCCGCACCCCCGGCGGGACCTTCGCCCGCAGCTCGTCGAGCTGCCGGAAACCGCCGCGGCCGAGGAACTCCTCGACCTTCGCCGCGATCGCCGAGCCCACCCCCGGCACGTCCCGCGCGTGGCCGGGGCGGAGATCCTCCGGATGCCCCGCGATCGCCTTGGCGGCACGCTGGTAGCTGCGCACCCGGAAGGGATCCCCGCCCTCCAGGGCGAAGAGGTCGGCGTATTCGCGCAGCGCTTCGGCCGCTGCCTCGTTGGCCCGTGCCATGCCCCCAGCCTACGATCCGCCTCCGACACTCCTCTTGAACACGTACCTCTTGGCGGGGGAACCGGGCTTCGTGCGGCCGCAGAGCGCCGGCTCGAAGGCGGTGTCCAGCCGGCGGTGGCGATGCGCTCGAAATGTAAAACATGCTTTCCATCGGGTGGAAAAAGAACGACGGCGGCGCGGGAGGGGGGTCGCGCCGCCGTCGGGCGGGTGGGGCAGGGGGTGTCAGTGTTCGCGCAGGAGGCTTCCGGCGCCCTCGACGCGGTCGTCGATGCCGTTCTCGCGCAGGGCCATCCACCAGGTGGCGGCGTTGATGGCGATGGTGGGCAGGCCGAGCCAGCGTTCGGCCTCGTCGGCGAGGCCGACCATGGACAGGTTGGTGCCGCACTGGATCAGCGCGTCCACCTCGCCTTCGGCCAGCTCGCTCAGGGCGTTGCGCAGCTCGTCCTCGGTGACGTGGGCGATGGAGACGGCCGTCGGGCACTTCAGGCCGATGATCTTGTCGACCTCGAAGCCCAGCTCGTTGAAGAAGGTGCGCACGTTCGCGTCGCCGATCGGCTGGTAGGGGGTGACGACGCCGATGCGCCGCGCCCCGTACAGCTTCAGGGCCCGCTCGCACGCCTCGGCGCCGGTGGCGACCTGCAGGCCGGTCAGGTCGTGGATCTGCTTGATGAACGCCCGGTTGCCCTCGACACCGCCCCAGAAGGTCTCGGCGGACATGCCCATGACCATGTAGTCGGGCTCGCAGGTCATGACCCGCTCGCAGGCCGCGCCGATCTCGTCGCGGATCTGCTCCAGCAGGCGCTCCATGCCCGCGTCCCCGGCCATGTTCTGGTCGCGGATGTGGATGCGGGAGAAGTGGGAGGTCACGCCGGGCACCGTCATCCGGTAGAAGTCCGGCTCGACGATGGTGTTGGTGGACGGGGCGATCACGCCGAACTTGCGGCGCCAGCCCAGCGCGTCGGTCATGAGGGGATCTCCTGTCGTTTCTGTCGGTCCTGGAGGGAGGCGAGCCGCCAGGCGGCGAGGAGGAACATCCCCTGGCTGACGGTGTTGATGGACTGCTCGACCCACTGGCGGGCGATGGTCTGCTCACCCGAGCTGAGCGGTCCCAGCAGGTACTGGCCGATGATCCAGACGATGAACAGCTTGTGCCGGCGGCTCAGGATGACCGCCGCGGCGGTGCTGGCCGCGATGGTGAGGATGAGCATCGGCAGGGTGTCGCCGATGGCGAAGGCGGTGCCCAGGCAGGCCATCCACAGGCCCGCGATGGCCGGGACGGGCACGCGGGGTTCGATGGCCTTGATGAGCACGAGGAAACCGGCCGACAGGAACGGGAAGAGCGCCAGCGGCACCATCCACAGGTCGACGTGGGTGGTGGCGATGATGGTCTTCCAGCCGGCCTTGGCGACCCCGCCGACGCCCAGCAGCAGCGCGGCGATCCGCGCCAGCCGGGTGTCGACGCCCTCGACCCGGGCCAAGAGGAGCGCTCCGGCGGTGGTGAACGCCACCGGGACGAAGTCCTCCAGGGCCAGGATGACGGGATACTCCTCGGGGCTCACGAGAACAGGTCCCGCTTGTTGAACGCCGCCGTGGCGAACCGGAAGGCGATCTTCGGCCCGGTCAGCCAGGCGACGCGCCCGCCGTTCTTGACGCCCTTGAGGATGCCCTCGGCCAGGAACGGGGTGACCGTCTCGACCCTGTCGGCGAGGATGTTGAAGATCTTCTTGGCCTTCTCCAGCTCCTCGGGCGTGTACTCCTGGGTCAGCAGGTCGGTGACGACCATGCCGGGGGAGAGGTGCGCGGCCTTGACGGGAGTGTCCTTCAGCTCCTTGGCCAGCCCGTCCGTCACGTAGGTGACGCCCCGCTTGGTGGCGCCGTAGGCGACGAGGCCGGGCATGGTGCGCCCGTCGCTGCCGAAGCCCTCCATGTTCCAGACGGTGCCCGAGCCCTGCTCCAGCATGTGCCGGGCCGCGACGGCGCTGCCGTTGAGCACGCCGAGCAGGTTGGCCTTGACGACCGTCTCGATCTGCTCTGGCGGCAGTTCGGTGAGCGGCTTGCGCGCGGTGGAGACGCCCGCGTTGTTGACCCAGTGGGCGACGGCGCCGAGCGAGGCGGCCTTCTCCCACAGCGCCTCGACCTGGGCGCGGTCGGCCATGTCGCAGACGACGCCGGTGGCTCCGAGCTCGGCGGCGGCCTCGGCGACCCCGCTCCGCCCGCAGATGACGACCTGCGCGCCGCGCGCGATGAGCTGCTCGGCGAGCCCGCGGCCGATGCCGCGGGTCCCGCCGGTGACCACGATCACCGCCATGTGAGCACCCCGTGGACGACGCCCGAGAGGGTGCCGCCGTCGAACACCTCGTAGGTGACGGCGAGGGTCTCGCCCGCGTTCATGCCCGGCGTCGCGTCGATCATGAACTCGCGTCCCTTGACCTTGGTGACGGCGGTGCCGGTCGAGAGGTGCACGCTGGTGAAGTTCGCCCGGCCGAACGCCTGCGCGTTGCCCCAGGCGTCCGGGCCCTCGTAGAACAGCTGCGTGCCGTTGCGCCGCTGCTCGACGGTGTAGGACCGCTCGAGCGCGCCGGACCAGGTGACGTGCGCGCGGGTGCGCAGCAGGTCGATCGGCTCCAGTTCGAGCGTGACGGTGACGTCGCCGATGAGCTTCTGGTCGGCGCCCCACAGCTCGCAGACGCCCTCGTACCCGCCGGCCTTCTTGGTCGGCAGGATGAAGGGCACCGGGCCGTTGCGGGTCTCGGCCTCCAGGAACTCCACCGGCGGCTCCCCGCGGCGCTTGTAGACGCCGTTGAAGCAGCCGACGACCGTCCAGCCCTGGTAGAGCACCGAGGAGTACACCTGGGTCTCGCCGTCGGGCAGGTTGTGGTTCCAGGTGTTGAGGTCGACCTGCCAGCCCGGCCCGTAGTAGTGGGCGTCGACGAACCCGCCGTACGGCTGGCCCGTTCCGTAGAAGTCCGGACCGGTGTAGACGCGGTCGCTGTCGGAGTCGATGACCCCGAACGCGAACGGGGCGCCCAGCCGGAACCGCCCGGCGAGCTCACCGCCGCCCTCGAGGCCGCCGTCCATGTAGTACGTCGTCCTGCCGTCCTCGAACACCGACGAGCGCCGGATGTCCTCGTAGCCGCACCAGACGCCCTTGGCGTCGAAGAGGGAGGGGCGGCCGTGCCACTCGCCGGCGATCCGGTTCTGCCATTCGCTGGGCTCGCTCATGCCGCGACCTCGTTGGAGATCAGCTCGGCGCGCAGCCGGTCGGAGGTCTCCTGGCCGACGAGGCGGGTGACCCGCTCCCAGACCGGGTCGACTTCGGGGCTGAACAGGTTCTCCCGGTTG
This sequence comes from Actinocorallia libanotica, assembly GCF_039525175.1. Taxonomy (NCBI): domain Bacteria; kingdom Bacillati; phylum Actinomycetota; class Actinomycetes; order Streptosporangiales; family Thermomonosporaceae; genus Actinocorallia; species Actinocorallia libanotica. The sequence continues at coordinate 11,688 of NZ_BAAAHH010000056.1, read as the reverse complement.
GCCCGGTCGCGGGCGGCCAGGTCGGTGTCGGCGAGGGTCGCCAGGACCTCCGGCGGCAGGCCGGACTCCACCAGCGCCGACCAGTGCGCGAAGTAGTCGTCGACGAACGCGTCGAACGCCTTGAACTGCTCCTCGCTGGCGCGGTTCACCAGCATCCAGGGCGACATCATCGCGTACTGGCGGGGGCCGATCGCGGCGCGCAGCGAGCCGAAGACCTCCTTGGACCGCTCGAAGACCGGGCTGAGCGGCTCGAACACGGTGTTCACGTAGGCCAGGTGGGAGGCGAGCTCGGCGCGCGGGACGAGGTCGAGGTGGAAGGCGAGGTTGCCGCCGGCCTCGACGGAGTCGAGGGTGAAGTGCGGCAGCGCCGAGTCGTCCGGGGAGAAGGCGAAGACCATGTGGCTGTCCATGCCGATCTGCGGCACGACCAGGCTGATCGTCACGACCTTGGCGACCTTCGTGCCGGTGCGCACCTCGAGCCGGCCGACGGGGTCGGGGCCCATCACGCTGAAGAGGTCCTCACCGCGGACGAGCTCGAGCTCCTCCAGGCCCTCGAGCTTGGCGAGGGTGCGGTCGAACAGGGCCTTGGGCAGTGAGGTCATGACTGCTCTTCCTTGTCTGCGGAGGGGGTCTCGGCGTTCGCCTCGGCGGCCGCCTTGGCGGCGGCCCGTTCGGCCTCGCCCTTGAGGATGGAGTCGTCGACCCGCGGGTGCTCGCCCTTGGCCTTGTGCACCCAGGCGCGGGCCAGTTCGGGGTTGTTCTTGCGGGCGGGCGAGGGGATGACGGTCGCCTCGCGGCGCGGCACGTCGCCCATGATGCGGTCCTCGTCGCCGAGCATCCAGCCCTTGTCGGCCAGCTCCTGGCGGCGGCGCCGGTAGTGCACCGCGATGAGGTCGGACTTGACGTGCAGCTCGGCGGCGAGGTCGGCGGGCAGCAACTCGGGCCGGGTGCCGTCCACGACGGGGACGTCCTGCTCGAAGATGCCGTAGATGCGCTTGAGAGCGTTCTTGTCGGCCCAGTCGCCGGTGAAGAAGTCGCGCAGCGCCACGAACTTCACCAGGGTGGTCGTCTCGTCGATCGGCACGTTGCTGTCGTAGATGATGATGTTGCCCATGGGCAGCCGCACGTGCAGCTTGATCATGTTCGGCAGCATCCAGCCGGCGCTGGTCTCGACCGGCGGCCGCTCCCTGAGGTTCTTCGTGCTGCCGCTCAGCCGCCCCCACAGCCCCTTGGCCTGCGGCGGGTAGAGCTTCACGGTCGCGAACGCCGACCACTCGTCGGGCATCTCGACCTCGTACTCCTCCACCTCGGGCCGCTCGGGGTTGCCGAACCTGCCCGCGTGGACGAACGGGGTGTGCGCGATGTCGCAGCCGTTCTCCAGGATGCGCTCGTAGTTGGAGTTCCAGAGGTACTCGCCGTAGACCGGCTTCCAGCGCCCGCCGTCCTTCTTCAGGTCGTCGAACTCGGGCCAGTGGGGGATCGGGGGGCGGTCCTCCTCGGCCAGGTCGCCCATGAAGACCCACACGAAGCCGTACTTCTCGGTGGCGGGGTAGGAGTCGACGCGCGCCTTCTTCGGCATGCCCCGGCCCTCCATGTTGGCCGGGATCTTCACGCAGGTGCCGTCGGGCACGAACTCCCAGCCGTGGTAGGGACAGACCATCTTGTCGTCCTTGACCCAGCCGCCCGACAGCGCGGCGCCGCGGTGCGGGCACAGGTCGGACAGGCAGACGACCTCGCCGTCGCGCTTGCGGTACAGGACGAAGTCCTGGCCCAGGCAGGTGATCTTCTTGGGCTTCCCGGTGACCTGGTCGGAGGTCTCGACCGCGTACCAGAAGTTCTTCAGCATCAGTGCTCCCGCAGTGACACGGAGGGAGGCGGGTTCTTCCGCACGTTCTCCAGGGGTTCGGGGTCGCCGTCCAACCGGGCCTTCAGGAAGGCGAGCAGCACCTCCAGGTAGGCGGCGCGGCTCTCGGCGGTGTCGCGTCCGGGCTCCAGGTCCAGGAAGGCCCGCGCGGCGGTCGGGTCCACGGGGTCCGCGACCGCGAAGTGGTTGGCGCCGTCCAGGACGGCGAGGAGGTGGCCCTCGCCGGGCAGCGCCTCGTCGAAGGTCCGGGTGACGGGATCGGCGAAGCCGTCCTGGCCGTACCGGTCGCTGCTGCCCATGATCACGCCGTCGCGGGTGCCGACGGACAGGAACACGGGGCAGTCGACCTGGGCGGGCAGCACGGTGCCGGCGGGCCAGCCGAGCATGGTGGCGACCATGGTGTGGGTGCCGAAGCCGAAGGCGGCCTTCACACCGGGGAAGAAGCGCGCGGACTGCAGCACGACGGTCCCGCCCGCGGAGTGCCCGCCGAGGGCGACGCGGTCGAAGTCCAGCGCGTCCTTCAGCAGGTCGATCCCGCGCAGCGCGTCGAGGATCGCCGGGACGGTGGGGCAGGTCGGCCGGGTGCCGTACACGCCGGGCTTGGCGGCCTCCAGGTCGACGCCGGGGGTCAGCCCGTACTGGCCGCCGAACAGCTCGGCCACCCGGTCGAAGGTGACCACGGCGTATCCGGCCTCGGCGATCGCGACGGCCAGGGTCCGGTAGGAGTCCTGGGCGACGTTGACGCCGGAGAAGAAGAGCACGACGGGGTGCTTTCCGGGGGCCGGCGGGAAGACGCCGGTGAGGCGCTCGGCGTCGGTGCCCTCGGCGCGGGCGGGGTAGTAGACCTTGAGGTGGGCGGTGTCGAACGGCGGCTCGCCGTGCGTGCGGGCCGCCCACCACAGGGAGCGGATCAGGGGAGCGGTCGTCATGGGCGCGGCAGTTCCCGGTCGCCGCCCCACAGGGCGCGGACGAGCTTGTCGGTGAGCTCCTCACCGAAGTAGCGCACGCCCATGGAGTTGGCGGGGTCGCGGTCGGCGATGTTGCGGCGGATCTTCAGGTCGGTCTCGCGCAGCGCCTCGCGCTCGGCCTCCGGCACCTCCTCGGCCTCGTCGACCCAGGTCAGCCAGCGGTCGACGTGGGCGTGCATCCAGTCGCTGACGGCCTGGAAGTTCTCCTCCGACCACTTGAAGGAGTAGCACTGGGCGGTGGGGGAGAGGCTGGTGCGGATGAACGCCGACGGGCTGGTGAACCACTCGAAGTCCGGGTGGTCGGCCTGGAACTTCAGCCAGTCCTCGTTGACGGGCGCGTAGTACTCGTCGTAGTACTCCGCGTCGATGACGAGGCTGGTGCGCGGCACCGAGTCGCAGAAGAACCAGCCCTCGGGCCACAGCAGCAGGGCGATGCCCAGGTGGGGGACGCGCACCTGGGGGCCGAGCCAGACGGTCAGGTGCAGGTTGACGAAGCTCGCGCCGGGGTTGCCGAGCCAGGAGTGCACCATCCAGTCGACCTCGGGGCCGCTGTAGCCGGCGACCTTGCCGCCGGGGCCGTCCGGGTAGGCGCCGTAGGACTCCAGCTCCACCGTGGAGGGGTCGCGGGTGGTCTCGAACCGGGCGTCGATCTTCGCCTTCAGGTCCTCGAGCAGGTTCTGGTACTTGCCGAACGCTTCCGTCACGTCGACGACGGGCGAACTGTCGAGCATCTGCTCGACGTTGCGGATGGTCTCAGTCATCGAATCTTCCGTCCTGGTTCGCTAGGGGAAACGCTGTTTCCATTTTTCGACCCCAAGGGGCGGCTGTCAACGGCTGCGCCGTCACGGTGCGGTCTCCGTCAGCGCACCCAGGGCCCGCCAGGCCCGCCCGTTGACCAGATCGGTGTTCTTGGACACGAACCGGTTGACGGCCTGGGCGGGGCGTACGGTGCCCGTGGTGAGCCCCGGGCCCGCCTCGGTGACGACCGGGTGGCTGATCCGGCCGGTGAAGGGCCCCTCCCAGGCCGTCCAGAGGGTGAAGTCGCCGGTGAGGTCGAGGACGAGGCCGCCCTCGGTCCAGGCGGAGACGATGTTCAGCCGGTTCTCCGCGGACCGTTCGGGCAGCCCGAGGGAGGTCTCCCAGGCCTCGCCGGAGCTGCGCGGCACCGCCACCACGTCGGCGTCGGCGATCGCGGCGAGCCGGAAGGTCTCCACCGTCACCGCGTCGTCGCCGACCACCACCGCGAGCCGGCCGAAGGGCAGTTCGAGGACCGCCACCTCCTCGCCCAGCCGGACGGCCCAGGGGTGGCGTCCGGTGCGGTGCAGCTGGAGCTGGACGCCGGCCTCGCCCTGGGCCGAGACCACCAGTCCGGCGTGGGCGTCGCCGTCGCGGACGCTGGTGACGGCGTACGCCGGGGTCCCCGAGAGCGCCTTGGCCAGCAGCCCGGCGACCTCGGCGCGGTCCGCCGCGCCGAAGGCCAGCTCGGGGAGGACGATCAGCTCGGCGCCGGCCGCGGCGGCCTCGGCGGTCCCGGGCAGCGGGTCGGCGTCGGCGACGACCGCGACCCGGCACTCGGCGGCTCCGGGGGGCGCGGTCCGCTCGACCGGGGGAGAGGCGATCGGCCGGTAGAGGGAGGGCCTCCGCACGGCGAGGATGTCGGTGCCGTCCGGCCGGGTCTTCACGTCGGCCAGGGAGAGGTCGATGTCGGCGACGACCACGGCCTCGCCGGTGCGCGGCCCCTTGGCCACCACGGTGCCGTCCGGGGCGACGATCTGGCTCTCCCCGGCGCCGTGCACCTGCTCCGGCGGCACGCCCAGCCGCTCGGCGATGGCGGGGGTGAGCGCCTCGGGCAGCAGCGGGCCCACCTTGTTGGCGGCGACCACCCACACCTTGTTCTCCGCCGCGCGCACCGGGATGTGCAGGCTCGCCTCGTCGGTGGCGAAGGAGTTCAGGCTGTTGAGCAGCAGCTGGGCGCCGCGCAGGGTGAGGTCGCGGCAGACGTCGGAGGTGACGCCCTCCATGCACGCGTACAGCCCGATCCGCCCGAGCGGGGTGTCGATGACGGGGCCGCGTTCGGTGCCGGGGTCCATGTGGTCGCCCTCGGCGCCCATCAGGGTGAGCTTGTCCGCCTGGCCGAGCAGGCTCCCGTCCGGCCCGTACAGCAGGCTGGTGACCGTGGTGCGGCCGTCCTCGCGGGCCACGGTGACGTTCAGCTTCACGTACGCCCCGTGCCGTGCCGCCCGTGCGGCGACGGCGCGGAGGAACCCGCCGTCCAGGGTGCAGGCGCGCAGGCGCGCGGTCTCCCGGTCCGGGTACCAGGACAGGTGGTTGCAGAACTCCGGCAGGACGATGAGCTCGGCTCCCGCGGCGGAGGCCGCGTCGATCATCCGCAGGCAGGTGGCGAGGTTGGCTGTGACGTCCTCGCCCGCCGCGAACTGTACCGCTGCGACCCGCATCTTCATGGCCTCCTGGTTACCTCTAGCGAAACGCTGTTTCCAAAACATACAATCAGCGCCGCTGGATGGGAAGAGATTTCACACCGGGAGAGCCGCCTTGATGACACATGTCGTTCTGATGAAGTTCACCGATCCCGCCGACGCCCCCGAGGCCAAGCGGAGGCTGGAGGAGCTCGTGCCGCTGATCGGGCAGATCCGCGGCATGACCGTGGGCCTGGACGTGGTGCGCGGGGAGGTCTCCTGGGACCTGGCGCTGGTCACCGAGCACGCGGACCTCGACGGGCTGCGGGGATACCAGCAGCACCCGGAGCACCTGAAGGCGGCGGGCTGGCTGCGCGAGCGCCTGGCCGCCCGCGCCTCGGTCGACTTCTGACCGGCAGGGGACCACCCCTCGGGAAACGCGCTGACCTGCGAAGGTGTGGCGATCCTAGAGGCCGGCGAAAGGCGGGGACAGAGTCCCGCCGTAAAAATCGGGTTACCGGAACGAGGGGGCCGCCGCGGGATCCGCGGCGGCCCCCTCGTCCCGGCGGGGCTACCCCGGGTAGGCCGCCGCGGCCATGCCGCCTCCGCCGGCGCGGAAGGCGGCTGGGGCGTGCACCGAGCAGGTCTGGGCGTACTCCAGTATCCCCTCGTCGCCGTACTCGCGGCCGTGGCCGCTGCGCTTGACCCCGCCGAACGGGGCCCGCAGCGCCATCCCGGTGCGGCCGTGGGTGTTGACGAAGGTGAAGCCCGCCTCGAAGCGGCGGGCGAAGTCGAACGCCCGGTCCTCGTCGGCCGACCAGACCGAGGCGCCCAGGCCCAGCTCGCCCGCGTTGGCACGGGCCAGGACCTCCTCGACGCCGGTATAGGCCAGCAGCGGAACCACCGGCCCGAACTGCTCCTCGGCCACCACGGGGGAGGAGTCGTCCAGCCCGGTCAGCAGCGTCGGCCGGACGTAGTGCCCCCGCCCGAGGTCGCAGGCGACGCGGCCGAGCGGCACGGGCTCGCCGCCCGAGCCGATCAGCGCCCGGATCCGCTCCGCCGCACGCGCGGTGATCACGGGCCCGACGGTGGTCTCCTCGTCCAGCGGGTCGCCCAGCACGACGACGCGCGCGGCCGCCGCCGTGAAGGCGGCACGGAACTCCTCCTCGCGCCCGGCGGGGACGTAGAGCCGCTTGGCGGCCATGCACACCTGCCCCGACGTCTGGAAGCAGCCCATCACCAGCCGGTCCATCGCGGCGTCGGTGAACTCGGCGTCCGGCAGGAACACCGCGGGGTCGTTGCCCCCCAGTTCCAGCACCGCCGGGGTGATCATCCGCCCGGCGAGGGCGCCGATCGCCCGGCCCGCGCCCTCGCCCCCGGTGAAGGCGACCTTGCGGACCAGCGGGTGGCCGACCAGCGCGGCGCCCGTCCCGGCCTCCCCGTGCACCACCCGGACCACGTCGTCCGGAAAGCGCTCCAGCAGCGCCGAGACGGCCAGCGGGGCCAGCGGCGACGGTTTGACCACCACGGTGTTGCCCGCCGCCAGCGCCGGGCCCACCTTGAGCATCGCCAGGATCACCGGCGCGTTCCACGGGGTGATCGCCGCGACCGCCCCGAACGGCCGCCGCCGCAGCAGCAGCCGCCCGGAGGCGTCGTCGGTCTCCACGTCGGCGAGCACCTCGGGGGCGCGGTCGGCGACCCAGTTCAGGAAGACGCCGGAGAACCGGAGCTCCCCGCGGCAGTCGCCGACCGGTTTGCCGCTCTCCCGGGCCAGCAGGACGGCCAGGTCCTCGTCTTCGAAGGCCGCGGCCGCCTCCCGCAGCGCCTCCGCCCGGTCGGCGAGCGGGCGCGACGCCCAGGAGCGCTGCGCCGCGTCCGCGGCCCGGACGGCCTCGGCGACGTCCGGGGCGTCCGCGACGGGAACCCGCCCGACCAGCTCACCGAGCCGGGCGGGGTTCTCCCGGTCGAGCCAGGCGCTCATCCGGCCCTCCCGGGCTCCGGGGCGCGCAGCGAGGCGATCATCGAGGTCCGCAGCAGGTGCGCGCGGGCCTTGACGGGGTCGGCGGCCAGCTCGCGCAGCCCGGCCTTGTGGGCGTCGGGGTCGCGCAGCTGCTCCCAGTTGGAGTGGGTGATCTTCTGCACGAACGAGGCGGCCACCTCGCGGCGGCGTCCGCACGCCGCGTCCAGCGCCGCCTCGTCGCCCAGCGCGGCGGCGACGGCGACGGCGTCGTGGACGCCGCTGTTGAGGCCCATGCCGCCGAGCGGGTTGTTGACGTGGGCGGCGTCGCCCACCAGCACCACGCGCCCGGTGCGGAAGTTCGCGGCGACCCGCTGGTGCACCCGGTACAGGGTGGCGTGCGCGACCTTCCACTCGACGTCGACGACACCGCGCAGCCGTTCGGGCAGCCGTGCCGTCTCCACCTCGTCGGGGGTGCCGTCCGGGGTCGGGAACAGCACCCGCCAGTGGTCGGGCGTGCGCAGCAGGACCAGCCACTCCTCGGGGTCGAAGACGTAGTTGACCGCGGCGATGCCCGGGATCAGCGTCTCCAGCTCCTCCTCGGTGGAGGCGACGAGGAAGCGCTCGGGGTAGGTGATGCCCTCGAAGGGCACGCCCAGCTCCTTGCGGACCCGCGAGTGCGCGCCGTCCGCGCCGATCAGCCACTCGCCCCGGTGGACGGAGCCGTCCGCGGTGGTGACCGCGACGCCCGCCTCGTCCTGGACGGCGCCGGTGACCGCCGAGCCGAAGACGACGTCGCCGCCCTCGGCCCGCAGCAGCTCCAGCAGGATCGGCGTGAGCTTGCTCTGCTCGCACTGCACCCGGTACGGGTACGGCGTGTCGCCCTCCAGCAGCCGCAGGTCGAGCTCGGCGACGACGCCGCCCCTGCGCTCGCGGTACTGGAAGGTGTGCGAGACCAGGCCCCTGGCCATCAGCGCGTCCAGCGCGCCGAGCTCGGCCAGCATCTCCAGCGTCGGCGGGTGGTAGGTCGAGGCGCGGGACTCGGCGGCCAGCTCCTCGCCGGCCTCCAGCACCTTCACCTCGAAGCCGCGCCGGGCCAGCGCCACCGCGGCGGTCAGCCCGACCGGGCCCGCTCCGGCGATGAGGACGCCCATCACGCCTCCCTGGAGTGCAGGGCGAAGCCGTTCTCCACGCCCACGACCCGGGGGTTGGTGAAGAAGCGCAGCGTCTCGGCGGTGCCCTCCTCGCCCAGGCCCGAGTGGCCCCAGGCCGGGCGCGGGGCGAACAGGTGCAGGCTCATGACGCTCGAGCCGTTCACCTTCACCTCGCCCGCGCGGATCCGGCGCGCGACGGCCAGCGCCCGCTCCTCGTCGGCGCCGAACACGTACGCCTCCAGCCCGTAGACGGTGCCGTTGGCCAGCGCCACGGCCTCGTCGAGGGAGGTGTAGGGGTGGACGGTCGCGACCGGGCCGAAGATCTCCTCCACGGCCTCCTCGGCGGGCACGCCGGTGACCAGGGCCGGGGCCAGGTGGTTGGTGCCCCCGGGCAGCGGCGTGCCGGTGTGCACGATGCCGCCGAGCGCGTCCCGCTGGGAGATGACGAGCTCCCGGTGCCGGGAGTGCACCAGCGGCCCGTAGTCGGTGTCCTCCGACAGGGGGTCGCCCGCCCGCAGCGTGCCCAGCCGCGCGACGACCGCGGCGACGATCTCGTCCTGGCGCTCCGCCGGGACGATGAGCCTGCCGAGCGCCCGGCACCACTGGCCGTTGAGCGTGGTCAGCAGGTCGACGGCGGCGCGGGCGGCGGTCTCGGCGTCGGTGTCGGGCAGCACCACCAGCGGGTTGTTGCCGCCCAGTTCGAGCTGGGCGGGCTTGTGCCCGGTGGCGCAGGCGGCGGCGATGGCCTGCCCGCCCTTGGCGCCGCCGGTGAAGGACACGGCGCGCACCCGGGGGTCGTTGACCATGGCGCCGCCGACGCCGGGACCGCCGTGCAGGAACTGGAAGACGCCGTCGGGGACGCCCTGGGCGCGCAGCGCCTCGGCGATCACCTCCGACATCAGCTGGCTGCCGTACGGCGCGTACTCGCTGGCCTTGAACAGCACGGGGCAGCCCGCGGCCAGCGCGTTGGCGATCTTGTGGGCGCCGGTGGGCGCGGGCGCGTTCCAGGCGGTCAGGCACAGCGCCGGGCCCCAGGGCAGCAGGTGCACCTCGGTGGTGTTGCCGTCCTCGCGCTCCAGGGTCCGTGACAGCCACCCCTCGCGCAGCTGGCCGGCGGCGAGCAGGAACGAGCCGGTGACGATCATGCCGAGCGGCAGCGTCTGCCGGATCGGCACGCCGGTCGCGAACGACTCCAGCGCGGCGATCTCGGCGACCCTGGGCTCGAGCGCCGCGGCGGCGGCCTCCAGGATCCGGGCGCGCTCGTCCACCGGGACGGCCGCCCACGGCCCGGCGGCCGCGTCGGCGGCCGCCAGCGCCAGCTCGACCCGCCCGGCCGTGCTGGCGGCGGCGGGGCCGAGCGCCTCGCCGGTGGCGGGGTTCTCCAGGACCAGGTCCAGGACGTCCCCGGCGGGCTCCCACGTCCCTGCGACGAGGTCGCGGGGTTCGGGCGTCTTCACGACTTCACGCTCGCGAACAGCTCGTTCTCCTTGTCCTGGGTGATCATGGAGGCGGCCTCCAGTCTGCCGCGCTCGGCGGGGAAGGTCATCACCAGCGCCATGGCGAGGTCGCGCAGGGTGCGGCCGATGACGCCGTCCATGGTCGCCGCGGAGGTGCCGCACGCCTTGAGCGCGCCGAGCGCGACCTGGAAGCAGGCCTCGGAGATGTCGCCCTTGGCGATGCGCCACTGCTTGTAGACCTCGGCCTTGGGCAGCAGCGGCGGCTCGGAGGTCTCCAGCTCGATCTGCCGCCGGATCCACAGGTAGGCGGTCTCCAGGCGCTCGGCCATGTTGCCGATGATGACCTGGTGCATGGGGGAGCTGGCGATGGTCCTGCCGGTGTCGGCGAAGGTCTTGCCGGTGGTGCGCTCCAGCGCGTAGTCGTAGACGTTCTGCGCGGCGCCCAGGTAGGTGGCCATGATGGCCAGCTGGTTGCCGACGAAGCTGCCGCGGCTCATCTGCAGCATCTTCACGAACGAGCCCGACACGGTGAGGGAGTCCTCGGCGGGGACGAACACGTTCTCCATGATGATGCCGTCGTTCGCCGAGGCGCGCATGCCCAGGCCGTTCCACTTGGGCCGGTTGGTGACGCCCTCGTAGTCGCGGCCGACCAGGAACAGCGCCAGGCCCTCGGCGGTCTCGGTGCCGTCGACCTTGGCGGTGACCAGGTAGTAGTCGGCGACGCCGGTGGCGCAGCCGAAGGACTTGACGCCGCTCAGGGACCAGCCGCCCTCGACCGGGGCGGCGATGGTGGCGATGGCGATGTTGGCGCTGGAGCTCTTGACCTCCTCGGAGGCGAAGTTGGCGAGCCAGGTGCCGCCGGCCATCTTGGTGAGCAGGCGGCGCGCGAAGGCGTCGATGACCGGGACCTCGTCCTCGGCGAACAGCCCGGCCTCGATGGCCTCCAGCGGCAGCAGGCCGCGGGAGGCGCTGGTGTTGTGGAAGAAGTAGGCCAGCGCGGTGGACGGGCAGGCCGAGCCGAGGGTGAAGGTGGCTCCGGCCAGGTCGCGCAGCCCGCCGCCGAGGCCGCCGAACTCCTCGGGGATGATGAGGCCGAGGAGACCGGCCTCGCGCATCAGCGCGATGTGGCCGATGGGGAACTCCCCGGTCTCGTCGGCCTTGGCCGCCGCCTCGCGCAGGGCGGGCAGGACGCTCTCCACCTTCTCCATGCGGACGCGCTCGGCGTCGGTGAGCTTGGTCAGCAGCCGTTCGGCGATCAGTGTCATCGCAACTCCTTGGAAAGGGGAACCCCCGGTTCGGGCGCGGGGGCGGGAATGCGGAGGGGTGCCTCGACCGACGGGCTGCCCCCGCGGCCGGTCGCGGGGATCCCCGCGGGGGGCGGGGCGGGTGTCACGAGGCGGTCCTTCCCAGCGCGCGGGTGCGGCCGGGCAGCGGCTCCCCGCAGTCCTTCTCCAGTTCGGCCGCGGCGGCGGCCAGCGCCTCCCGGTCGCCGGGGCCCTCGACCCCGAGCCGGGACGCCAGGAAGAGCAGGTCGACCGAGCACAGTCCGTCGTCGAGCCCGCCGAGCGTCACGTCGAAGTGCCGGACGCCGCTCTTCATCGCGGTCAGCGCGTTGGCCAGGCCGAGCCCGGCCCGGTCGGTCAGCGCGACCCGGACCGGGGTCCGGCCGGCCGGGGGCACGACGTCGCCCAGGACCTCGCGCACCGCCAGCGGGGAGGCGGGCTCGTCGCCCTCCTCCAGCGCGAACTCGGCGCAGCCGGCCGCGAGCAGCTCGCCGACCGCGGCCGTCGTCCGCGCGCGCCGGTCGGCGGCGAAGGCGTCGGGGATCCGGCCGACCGCCGCGCAGTGCGCGGCGCCGGCCGCGGCGGCCT
>NZ_BAAAHH010000055.1:0-35923 GCF_039525175.1 Actinocorallia libanotica | reverse complement strand
CCGCGCTCCACCAGTCGATCCTGGCGCAGGATCTGCCCGCCGCACCGTCGCGCACCCGGCCGCGCACCAACCTGCCGGTACCGCTCACCAGGCTCATCGGCCGGTCCGGCGCCTTCGCCGAGGCGGCCCGGCGACTGGCCGCCGACCGGCTGGTCACCCTCACCGGGCCGGGCGGCGTGGGCAAGACCCGGCTGGCCCTGGAGGTCGCCGCCCGCGCGGGCGGCGACCACCCCGACGGCGTGTGGCTGGTGGAACTGGCGCCGCTGCCCGCGGGCACGACCGACCTCGCCGGCCTGGTGACCGCGGCCCTGGACGTCCACGACAGCGGCGCCCAGGCCCCGCTCGACCGGCTCGTGGAAGCCCTCGGCGGCCGGCGCGTACTGCTGGTGCTCGACAACTGCGAGCACGTGATCGAATCGGCGGCGGAACTGGCCGGGACGCTGCTGCGCGCCGTCCCCGGGCTGCGGATCCTGGCCACCAGCCGGGAACCGCTCTGCCTGCCCGGCGAGGTCGTGTGGGCCGTGCCGCCGCTGGCCGTGCCCGACCGGGCGGCGACCGACCCGGCCGCGCTGGAACGGGTGGCGGCGGTACGGCTGTTCGTCGAGCGCGCCTCGGCCGCGGCCCGGGACTTCGCACTCGACGCCGACACCGCCGAGCCGGTCGCCGTGCTGTGCCGCCGCCTCGACGGCATTCCGCTGGCGCTGGAACTGGCCGCGACCCGGATCCGGGCGCTGGGCGTGCACGGGCTGGTCGACCGGCTCGACGACCGGCTGCGGCTGCTGGCCACCGGGAACCGCGGGACGCCGCCGCGCCAGCAGACACTGCTGGCGGTGATCGACTGGAGCTGGGAGCTGCTCACCGAACCGGAGCGCATCGCCCTGCGCAGGCTGGCCGTGCACGCCGACGGCTGCACCCTGGAGGCCGCCGAGGCGGTCTGCGCGGTCGAAGGCGACATGCTGGACCTGCTGGCGCGGTTGGTGGACCGGTCGCTGGTCGTCATGACCGACCACGGGAGGCGTGGCCCCCGCTACCGGCTGCTGGAGTCCGTGGCCGCCTACTGCATGGAGCGGATGCGCGAGGCCGGAGAGCTGGAGGCCGTACGCGAGCGGTACCGCGACCACTACACCCGCCTGGCCGAACAGGCCGAACCCCACCTGTACGGGCCCGAGCAGCGGCGATGGCTGGACCTCCTGGACACCGAGGCCGCCAACCTGCGCACCGCGATGGAAGGGCCGCAGGCCCTGCGCGCGGCCAACGCCCTGGCCTGGTCGTGGTTCCTGCGCGGCAGGCTCACCGAGGCCAGGCGCTCACTGGAGACCGCGCTGACCCATGACGGCCCCGCGGAGCTGAAGGCCGGGGCGCGGGCCTGGCTGGCCGGGTTCGCCCTGCTGGAGGGCGACCGCACCGCCTGGGAGGCCTACCGCGACCCGCGGACCGACCCCGGCTGCCCCCGGGCGCTGTGGTTCCTGGGCTACCTCGGGATCGACACGGGCGAGCTGGCCGCCGGCGAGGAGATGGTGGAACGGGCGCTCGCCGCCTCCCGCGGGGGCCCCGACCGCTGGATCGAGGCCGCCGCGCTCCTGGCCCGCGCCAAGACCGCCCACGTCAAGGGCGACTTCACGGCCCTGGGACGCGACAGCGAGCAGGCCGTCGCGCTCTTCGAGGAGCTGGGCGACCGCTGGGGAACGCTCCAGGCCACCGTATGGCTCAGCGGGCTGGCGGAGATGACGGGAGACCGCCGGCGGGCGCGGGCCCTGCAGAACGAGGCCCTCCGCCTGGGCGAGGAGCTCGCGCTGTGGCCGGACGTCGCGGGCTGCTTGGCCTGGCTCGGCTGGATCGACCTCCAGCTCGGCGAGCACGCCCTGGCCCGCCGGCACTGCGAGCGGGCGCTGCGGCTCGCCTCCGAGCAGGGCGTGCACGCGACCCGCACCCTGATCGAGATCGTCCTCGGCTTCGCCGCCCGCAAAGCCGGCGACCTGGACCGCGCCGAGGCCCACCTGCGCGGCCTGGCCGAAGCGGTGGAGCCCGGAGAGACCCCGCTGCACCTGCCGATGGTCCTGGTCGAACTCGGCTTCGCCGCCGAGCAGCGCGGCCAGGCCGAGCGCGCCCTGGCCCACCACCTCGACGCGCTCGCCGCCGCCGCGCTCATCGAGGGAGGACGTGACCTGATCGGCGCCGTCGAGGGCACGGCCCGCGCCCTGGCCGCCGCCGGAGAGCACGCCGAGGCCGCCCGCCTGCTCGGCGCCGCGGACGCCTTCCGCGCCTCGTCGGGGATTCCCCCCGCCCCCGCCGAACGCGGCGATCTCGACCGCATCACCGGCCGGACCCGCGCCGGGCTCGGCGCCCAACTGTTCGACGCGGAGTTCGCCCGCGGCGCGAAGCTGACCTTCGACCAGGCCCGCGCCCTGGCCGCCCAACCGCGGACGCTCGCCGAGCAGACGGCCCACTGAAGCCTCTCAGCCGGCGGTACTGGGGCGACCGTTCTCCAGGTGCCCCATGAACACGACCTTCCGCCCGGCAAGAAGCCGGCACCCGATGCTGAACCGTCTCTTGATCTCGCGGCCGCCCTCACCGTGCTGGGCCGCCGCCCCGAACGAACCGAGGCGAAGCCGATCGAGGTCTTCGACCTTCGCTTCCACCTGGATACCGCACTCGCCATAGCGACCAGTGAGCACATCCAGAACCGCGTCCGGGACGAGGTGCACTCCTGCCTGCGCTGCGGCGAGCGGACCAGGTCGCCTACGTCGCCGCCACGGAAATCGGACCGCGCTGAGCACTCACATGAACAGGGAGTGCCGCCGATCCTCACCGGCGGTGACCGCCCCGCTCCGGAGAAGCCTGCGACCTCCGCATCGATACTCGCGTGCGCGGAGATGCTCCGATGGGTTCTGCGAGCCGAGCGGCGAGACGACTCACCTGCGCCACGCCTTGACTATGACCTCAGTGAAGTCATGGCACGTGTCATAGTCTGGGCATGATGAAGATCGCCGTGCTCGCGACGACGATCGTTGCGGCAGCAGCCTTCCTCGCTCCCGCCGCTCCCACGCTCGCAGCGCCCTACTTCAACAAGAGCGTCAAGTGCCAGGAGACGGACCCGGAAGGCAGGGTGATCCCCACCCGCGTCGGCAACTCCGCGCTCGGCCGGAACCACTTCTCCAGCAAGCACAACATCCGGACCTGCAAGATCATCAGCGCTGCCGTCCGCGACAAGGTCGACAAGAAGGAAGGGGGCCGCCTGGAGCACTGGGGCGTCGCCTACAAAGGCAGGCAGATCGTGGACTTCGTCGTCATCGCCCAGTACACGCGCAAGACGGCAGACCGCCAGTATGATGCGGGCGAAGGTCAGGTGATCGGCGTCGTCACGGCCTACTGCCGCCGCATGACCGAGTGCCCTGACTGGATGAACCCATGACTTCTGCGCACGACGAGCTCCGGAAGCAGCAGGCCGAGATCACGAGCCTGCTGCTCTACCACCTCCAAGAGCCCTTCACCGAATCCACCCATATCCGGGGCGTGCTCCCCGTCCCGCCCCCGGCCGAGGCCCTGCGCGTCGTCGTCGGCCCGCCGATCGGGCAGGACCCCGACAGCGTGATAGCCCACGAGATACCCCTGCGTGCGGGCGAGGACTACTTGACGGTGGAGGACATCGTCGGCCTGCTGCGCAGGCTACTGTCCACGGTTCAGATCGTCTCCAGCGGCCAGGTCGACACCGTGATGGGGGTCAGGACCATCCGCGTCGACCCGTCGACCGTGAAACCGGCGGACCCGTCCCCTGTCGACCGGACACTGACCATCCTGCGCTCCCTGACGTTCCCTTACTCCGAGAAAACGCCGGACCCGCGCCTGTGCGGCTTTTTGTACCGGGATCCAAACCGCCTGCGCCTCTACCTCACTTCCGAGGACGTTCCCGGCGTGACCGCAGTCGACCTACGGCCGTCCACCCCCGCCACCGCCCTGCTGGCGGCGGCGCCATCCTTGATCACCGAGGAGGAACGCAGAACGCAGGACGACACCGACCCGCACTGCTCCCGCGTGGTCGACCTCACCGACTGGTGAGATGGCTCGGAGACCCCCACGAACCTGTGAACGGAGCGTGTGGCCGTCTTCATCACTCGACCTCCGAGCCAGAGGCCGACGTTCACCGGCCTGCGGGTGCCCGAGCGAAGCACGCCCGCGCCAGATCGGAGCCAACCGTATGTCCCTCGCTGCCGGAAGCTCTGGGCATCCGGCCCGGCCTTGAAGTTTTACCGATCGAGAGCATCGGAAGGACTGCAGGCGAAGGCCGCCGGCCTGAGGGAACGGCTCAGGTGAGACCTGCACAGGCTTACCGGGGCGGCACGACAGGAAGCCCACGCGGCTGACGACCGGAGCCCTGATTCAGCCCTTCTCCCCCCGGTTCTGCAAGACCCTGAGGACGATCGTGGTGCTCACGGCGGCGATGCCGACCGCTGCGGGGCCCGCCTTCTCCAACGTCTTGCTCGAAGAGGCGATGCCGGCCGCCGCGGACCCCGCTTTCTCGAGCGCTTTGTTCCCAGCCTCCGCTGCCGCGTCCATCCACCCTCTCGCCTCCAAGGGCTGGTGTTCGGATTCGATCCCGAGCAGCTCGTGGAAATCATGGACGCTGGTCGCGACATGGTTTCTCGAACGCACCACAGCCGGGGATGTGGTCGGGTTCCATAGCAGCTTCGTGTTGGCCCTGTGGGCAGCCGCATCCATGCAGGCCAAGAGGGACTCGGTGTTCCGTGAGATGGACTCCAACCGGTTCTGCCGGTCGGCCCGCAGCCCCCGACGACGCGCGTCCAAGTCCTCCGGAGAGGAGTACAGCGCCCGGTCAAGGCCGAGCAGGTCGAACTCGACCTGCAGTTGGAGACCGCGGGCCAGGATCGCGAGCCACTCCTGGACTTCGCCCTCTGCCTTCCCGGCCGTCTCGGCGAGGTCGCCGATCTTGGTCTGTTCCCCTGTCTTCCTTGCGATCTCCTGCAGTTGAAGCAACGCGTATCCCTGAACGTCCGCGATCTTCCCCGACGCGTTCTGCACCTCCGACCACGAGTCATCGGTGACCCGGCCCTCGTGCTTTTGCATGGTCTTGGCCCGCTGGATCTGGAAGCCTGCTCCGATCATGTCCTTCCGCACGGTGTCATCAAGCTTGCGCAGTATGTCGTCGACCTTCGCGTCGATCCTGGCGAGGTAGGCGGTGATCTCGGCCAGGGACTGCTGCAGCGCCGTCTGCGCCATGATGCCCGCGACACCGGAGAGCATCGCCGGGTTCAGCGGCGATCCGGGTCCCTTTGCGAATTCGACGAACGTCCTGATTTGGCCGCCCGCCTCCCCCCGGACCACGCCGGTGAGGTTTCCGGTCTTCGAGGACTCCCTCAGCCCGTGTTTCTTGGCCAGGTGCGCCGATTCTCTGGTCAGCTTCACCCAGAGGCTCGAGTTGGCGGCGATCTCGGAGGCCGCCTGCGCTGCTGTGGTGCCGATTCCAAGGAAGGGTTTGAGCCGCTGGGTAAGGTCCAACGACGACGACCACAGGCCCTCTGAGAGGAGGAGTTTCTTGACAGCGACCGAATCCCCGGTGAGCAACAGGCCCTCGTCGTCGCTGATCCACTGAATCTCGCTGTCCATCGCCGGCTCCTAGAGTGACTCTTCGCGCATGGGGGTGGTCGAAGTCTCTCACCCGGGCCAACGGTGCGCCGGTTTTCATCACACCCCGTTCAACGAGCCCCACCAACTCGTTGGTCACCGCCACACCGACAATCGGTGCGTCGATTTCCGAAGTCGGTTGCGCAGATTCTCGAACTCCTGTGCGCGGCGTTGTGTGATCGTTAGCTAAGAGTAGAAGCCGTCCCAGAAGGTGCCGGCGCTCGCACCTTGCGCTGGTGGTGCTGCTTGAGGTGCTGACTGGCAGGCTCCTACGTCATGTCGAAGTGGCCGCGGACGCGGCCGCAGGTGTAGCAGGTAAAGATGTAGAAGCCCCACTCCGAGTTCGGCTGGATCTGTTTCGGAACGCGGCCCCACATCCACGGCTCGGCGCCCTCGACGACTTCCAGAAAGCAGGCCTGCGGATCGGATGGGGCGCGGGAGATGAACTCGGCCTGACTCCATTCGCCGATGTAGACCATCGCCGCCGCGCAGCAGAAGAGCCACTGGTCGCCCTGCCAGGTCACGTATGTCGGGGTCCGCACCAGTTCGAGCAGGACGGTTGTCGGGATCATCACGCCGACCCACCCTTCGCCGTTCGGGTCGGTCAACGCAAGTCCCGGTCCGGCGGCCCTGAGTCCGGGCGCGCCGTGGGTGACTCCGTGGATCGCGCCTTCCCAGCGGACCATCCCGTACTCGGTGTCCTTGGTGAACGCTGCCCTACCGTTTCGCAGGCAGGGCACACATGTCGCGGGTCGATCGCCGAGCGGCCGGATCGGCGCAGCCGCCGCACAACCGGGACATTTCACACTGACGCCTTCGTGCTTATTCGCGGGAACTGCGAACTCACGCTTGCAGCCACCGCAGGTGTGAATGACATCCGTTCCGGTGCCGAGCCTCAGGCGGTCTGAGCCCGAGCGCCCACACAGCGAGCAGGTCCCAGCGGGGATATACCCACTAGCGGTGGCAATGGAAGCGCCGAACAACGGAAACTCATGCACGGTTTGATTCCTCCGAAGGATTAATGCCGTTCAGCTCGGCGAGCAGGCCGTCTGGGCATCCGGCCAACTCGGCCGGATCGCACTCCTGGCTTTCACCCGCGGTACCTCCGGCGCCCTCGGCGCCGCCCTCATCCCCTACTGGATCAACCGCTAACCACCCCGATGGCTGCGGACGGAGACCACCGTCCGCAGCCATCGGGCTCAGTGTTCCGGGCTCAGGATCCATATGGACTTCGCTCGGTTGGTTCATTGGTGGCCGAACGCAAATCGACCAGATAACCGCTCACCATGTCGATCATTTCGGAAGGTACCTCGGCCGGCATCTGCTGGAGACGCTCGAGGAGGAGGGCGACATCCAGAATGCCTGACTTGATCAAGGACAAGACGTAGACCGTGTCCTTCTCCCGGCCGGCGACAGCCTTGGCCACGGCGAGATCATGCGGATCCGGGGCGAAGGCAAGAACGTCATCGGGCAATCCTTCGAACCGAACAAGCCTGTCTCTCCAGCCGGCAGGGAGCTTGGCCGTCTCCAGGCCAACGCCTTGGGCGTAGACGTCGTGTTCTTCGTGGTAGCGCGAGTATTCGCCGAGCGCTCCGTCGACGATGTCCGACTTCTCTTCGTCCCCGTCGAGGAAGGTCACATCCACCTCGATCGACGCCGTCGCCTCTGCGGGCAGCCTCGCCTCCGGTACTGCTGCGAGGATGGCCTGGCTGCCGATCACCAGGATCTCGCCGCCGAGCCTGCTGCCGATCAATGTGAGGAGTTCATCCAGTTCCCTGCGCTTCACGCCCTGACACTAGCCTCCACCGACCCGACTGATCAGCCGTTCGCGCGAGCCCAGTGCCTTCGGAACTCCTCAAGAAGACGCTCGCGATGCTCCTGCTCGAGCACCCCGGCGAACGGCGCGTTCTGCCGCAGCTCAACCGCCTCGGGATCACGCGACAGGAGTACCTCGATCACCGCATCGACTCCGGCGTCGAGAATGATCGACCATCGAACCAGCCAGGGATTGCGACCCCAGCCCTGCCCGTCCCGCATGCGCTGAAGGTTGCGACGAGCGATGGCCAGCACACGATCGGGATCGGATTCCAGAGCCGAGACGACAGCGCGGTTCAACCACAGCGACCGCTCAGCCTCTCTGGACAGCCGCCGCCGCGCGGCGTTCACGAAGCGCTCGACAGCCTCATGATCCGCGTCCACCAGCAGCCCATCCGACATAGCCGAAGCATACCCACGGGCATTACCACCCAACATCACCAAGATACGCAGCAGGCTACGTGAACAAAGCAGAAGAACCGTCGGATGCACCCGGATCGCCCGCCATATCGGCACCGGCCAGCCGAAGCAACGCCAAGGCCACCACAAGCTCGACAACCCGGCGAGACGGCCGTGCTCAGGCCAGGCGCCCAGTGGTGGGTAGAGCACGCGGCGTTGTCCAAGGCCGATCTCGTGCGTCTTATCGATCGGACGGCACCAGCCCAGGTGCAGGCCTGTCTGAAGATGATCTCAGTGCACTCCCCGTCCTGATCGGAGCGGGAGATCCCGCTATGGACGTCTTCGCCGCGCCCTGCGATCGCGATCTTGAGCACGGCTATCGAAGCTCGGCCGCAACTCCTACCGACTCATTCGGGAACTCCAGGTGGCCCTTGGGCGCGGCGTCGTCAGAGCGGCGAGCGCCCCGTGTTCGTCCACGCCGCTGGGCCAGTGCCGTCCCACTGTGGTGGGTGCCTGTTCGACCTGCTGACCGCCCGGCCGGACCATCCTGGAGAAGCTGCTCGCGAACGTGCCGGAGAACGAGACCGACAAGATCCTTGAAGAGGGCGCCCTGAATCTTCTCCGGGCAACCACGAGACCCCCATCTGCAGGCCGGGAACCACCGGTCGGCCTCGGGACCGTTCAACGAACCGATCGCCCCACGGCCATCTCACGTGGTCCCTCGTCTCGTCCTTCCTCAAGCTGCCCCGCAGCATGCCCATCAGCTGCGGTCTGGACAAGGTCTGCTTCCCCGCCCAATCGAACTCGACACGATCGGCGAAGGCGCCGTCCAGTTCGCCACCCGCACGATGATCGAGATCGAAGGAGGTGCCAAGCCCGCCTGCGTGGCCGAGGCGGTCAGCCGCTATTACTCCTGACCGGTGGCGCCGCGAGAGCGTGAGCGCGTCTGCCCTCGGTGCCAGGTCAGGTCACGCTGTGGCGCAGGTGGGTGCGGTAGGAGTACGGCTCCGGCAGGAACCAGCTGATGGCCGGTTCGACGGGAGTGCCCGCGGTGTCGAGGTAGAGGCGGTCGATGCGCAGCAGAGGGTGCCGACGGCGCGGCTCAGATGGACCGCTGTTTCGGGGTCGGCGAGCGTGACCGTGATGCTCGGCCTCGGCGATCGGCGCGGACAGGAACGTTGTGTTCGACCGTCACGTCGGGCATGGAGCACCTCCTCTACCGAGGGTGGGCTGGCGGCGTGCCTCCGGGCTTTTCCAGAAAGGATCCCGTCACCGGCACACCCGAACGGGGGGATTTCTCTTCGCCGCACCCGTCCATTCGGAAGCGAGATCAGCGCCACGAGGCTTCGCTCTCCGACTGCGGCGGCCTGCCCCTCCCGAGAGGCGCCGCCAGGATTCCACCCCCGAATGGGGGTGGCGCAGGTCACATCCGGCTCCTATCTTCGAGACCGAGCCTCCGCCGGCCGATCCCGGCACGGCCATGGGTCCTGCGGACCGACGCGCTGCCGGGAGCTTTCCCATCAAGGCGACCAGAAGGAAGGTGACGCGGCATGACCGCACTGCCGAGCTACAGTTCCGGAGTCTCATCGGCGCCGCTGCTAGGGGACACGATCGGGGTGAACTTCGACCGGACGGCCGCCGCCCACCCCGACCGGGAGGCGCTCGTCGACTGCGCAGCGGGACGGCGCTGGACCTACGGGGAACTGGCCGCGGAAGTGGACGCGGTGGCGCTCGGGCTGCTGGAGTCGGGTGTCGGGCAAGGGGACCGGGTGGGAATCTGGTCGCCGAACCGGGCCGAATGGGTCTTCGTCCAGTACGCCACGGCCAAGATCGGCGCGATCCTCGTCAACGTCAACCCCGCCTACCGCCTGCACGAGCTGGAATTCGTGCTCCAGCAGGCCGGGATCAGGACGCTCATCGCCACGCCGGGCTTCAAGACGTCCGACTACACGGGCATGATCGCTGAAGTCCGTCCGCGCTGCCCGGAGCTGCGGGACGTCGTCCTCATCGGGGAGGAGTCGTGGGACGCCCTGGTGGCCCGCGGCCGGCGCGCCGACGCCGCGCGGCTCGCCCAGGCCGGGGAATCGCTGTCCGCCGACGACCCGATCAACATCCAGTACACCTCGGGCACCACGGGCTTTCCCAAGGGCGCGACCCTGTCCCACCACAACATCCTGAACAACGGATTCTTCGTGGGCGAGATGTGTGGTTACACCGAAGCCGACCGGATCTGCATCCCCGTGCCCTTCTACCACTGCTTCGGCATGGTGATGGGCAACCTCGCCGCGACCAGCCACGGCGCCTGCATGGTCGTCCCCGCCCCCGCCTTCGACCCCTCCGCCACGCTGCGCGCGGTGGCGCAGGAGCGGTGCACGTCGTTGTACGGGGTGCCGACCATGTTCATCGCCGAGCTCAACGACCCGTCCTTCGACGACCACGACCTGTCCGGCCTCCGCACCGGGATCATGGCCGGGTCGCCCTGCCCGGTCGAGGTGATGAAGCAGGTCATCGAGAGGATGGGCATGCGGGAGGTGTCGATCTGCTACGGCATGACCGAGACCTCACCCGTCTCGACCCAGACCTCCGTCGGCGACTCACTCGAACGGCGGGTGTCGACCATCGGACGCGTCCACCCGCACCTCGAGGTGAAGATCACCGATCCGGCGACCGGCGTGACGCTGCCTCGAGGCGTCCCCGGTGAGCTGTGCACCCGCGGCTACTCGGTCATGCTCGGATACTGGAACGAGCCCGAGAAGACCGCCGAGGCCGTCGACACCGCCCGCTGGATGCACACCGGCGACCTCGCCGTCATGGACGAGCACGGCTATCTCAACGTCACCGGCCGCATCAAGGACATGGTCATCCGCGGCGGCGAGAACATCTACCCGCGCGAGATCGAGGAGTTCCTCTACACCCATCCCGACGTCCTCGACGCCCAGGTCATCGGCGTCCCCGATGAGAAGTACGGCGAGGAGCTCATGGCCTGGATCCGGCTCCGTCCCGGCGCCGCCGGCCTCACGGCCGAGCAGCTGCGCGACCACTGCACCGGCCGCCTCGCCCACTACAAGATCCCCCGATACGTGCGCATCGTCGAGGAGTTCCCCATGACCGTCACCGGCAAGATCCGCAAGGTCCAGATGCGCGAGGAGTCCATCGAACTCCTCGGCCTCCACACCGTCGCGTCCAGCGAACACGCCTGACCGGCGGACCTTGAGCTACGGCAGTTGTCCCGCCAGCCGGGCGGCCATCACCGCCTCCGCCCGGCTGTGCGCGCCGAGCTTGACCATGGCCGACCGGAGATAGCTCTTCACGGTCTCCGCTCCCACCCCCAGACGCCGGGCGATCTCCGCGTTGCCGCACCCCAGCGCCGCGCAGCTCAGCACGTCCACCTCCCGGGGCGTCAGCCGTACCGATGCTTCAGCCGAGCGCTCCGGCGAGAGCAGCTCCGATATCCCCAGCAGCTCCGCACGCAGCGCAGGCGAGTCGGCCCGCAGTGCCAGCAGCCGCAGTTCCGCATGCGCCAGCCGGACCGCCTCCCACTCCGCGGTCGACGGGCGCTCGTCCGCGTCCGCGATCCCTTCCATCAGCGCGATCCGCCGATCCACTTCGTCGGAGACCACGAGTTCCTGCTCCATCCACCGCGCCGCGTCGACCAACCCGCGCAGCACGTCATCCCCTATGTTCACCGCGTCGCGCAAGGCCGCGTAAAGCACGGCCCGCGCCGTCCCCCGGACCACGACCGGCACCGCCGCCACCGCACGCAGGCCCTCGGACCGAACCGCCACGTCATAGTCATGGCTGATGCTCCGGGAGGCGCAGTAGTCCTGCACCGCCAGCACCCGGCCCAACGAGGCCGCCTTGCCCCCCAGCCCGGCTTGGGGCTCGATCAGCAGCCCCCGCAGCGCGTTCGTCGAGGCTCCCGCGAGCTCGGAGAGCCGGAACCGCACCGCCCCGGTCCGGCCTTCCACGCCGCCTCCGAACGCCACCGGAACTCCGGTCACCTGGCGCAGCCGCCCCAACGCGGCCTTGACCACCGGCCTCTCGTCTTCCCGCCTCGCCGACCCGACACCCATGAGCACACTCCCAGGTCGTCCACAGGCCGCCTGCGCTCAGCAGCCCTACCCATATTGTGTTCTCCCCGCGCGTGCGGGGCCGAGTTCGCTGCTTGCCGGCCAACGGACTGGATGCGCTGGGCAAGTCCTCGACGCACTCTCACGTACGGGAGTGGGCGAGGTCTTGCCCAAGCCGCCCACAACGACCTGAGCCATCACCCGACTGATGCCACGAAGAGCCGGCTGAGCCCACCGAAGGAAAGCTCCTCGATTCCCCTCACCCCGGTATCGACATCGCGCATCGAACACGCCAAGGCTCCGACCAGCGGTGATGTCCACCGGTATCTGAATTTCGGCGCTGTGCTCGAGCCTGTGACCAGCGACTTCACAAACGATCTTGTCGACCTGCCGTTGCAGTGCCAAGCTCGGGCGGAGACGGCTTGGTCCTGGACGTGCGCAGCAACGACGGACCGGGCAGCCACACCGTCATCGTCCACCGGGAGTGCTTGGCCGAACGGATCCGCCCCTCAGGAGGTCAGACGAGGTCGGGCTTCACTGCGATCCAGGCTCGGAGCTGTTCGATGAGGGCCTGGTCGTGGAGGTCGGGCAGGTGGTGGGCGGCAGCGTTGATCAGGTTCTTGGCCCGACGTGAAGTCCGCATCGCCGGGAGGTTCTCGGCGCTGAGGACGCAAGGTGTCCGTGCTTGGTCGAGAGTGATCGGGAGGGCGTCGATGCAGTCGCGGACGACCTGGTCCGCGGTCGGCAGGACTTCGGTGAGAGCGGAGGTATAACCGCGGGAGCGGAGAGACGAGGTGAAGGCAGCGATACGGATGGCCGTCTCCTCGGGCGAAAAGGCACCTTGCTCCTGGGCACGACGGATAGCCCACAGGTAGAGGTGCGCGGCGTCGAGGCGTTGATCGGCCCGGCTGTGGATCGCGTGCTCGATCTGGAGGAACAGCCGAAGCCACCAGTTGGCCGCGTCCTGCGAGCTCGGCTGGTGGCGGCTGATCCATGCCAGGCGCTGCTGCTCGGACGCCTGAAGCAGGTGCCTGACGCGCTGCCGGTCGATGGGGAAGCCCCGGGACATGCTCGCCACGGCCTCGGCGCGCAACGGGGCGATGATGTGGTCCACTTCGCCGTCGGCGACGAGGATGTGGACGGCGGAGTCCGGCTGCCAGTACTCCTGATATCCCTCGCCCGTGCTCGGCAACTCGGCCAAGTCGACGCCGAGGTCCGTCAGGGCCGCTTGCAGGTCGGCGAAGCGGAGGGAAGCCTGGAGCGGGCCGTAGCGCTCCCGGATCGGCACGGCTGCGACCTCGGGTCCGGCAGAGCGCAACCGGTGCAGCTGCACGGTGAAATGGGTGCCCCGCCACGTCGTCCGGCCGGGGCCGCGCTCCCAGAAGAAGTCGACCAGGCCGTGGTCGCGCCACATCTGCCCCTTGCTCCGGTTCACCGCCGGGGTGGCGCCGAGGATCCGGTCGACGTCTTCGGGGCTGCTGGTGTGGTCGGCGCCCAAGACCGCTCCCCGCACCACGACGTCGATCGCGAACTCCAGCGTGCTCATGCCTCCGGCCCGCCCACGCCGATCGCGAAGCCCGGCATCTCATCCCACGCGACCGCCGCCCAGAGCTTGGCCGGCGCCGCCCAGATCCGATGGACCAGCGCCCAGTCCGGGACACCGCCGCTCAGCGTGATCGTCGCCAGGAGGTCACAACCCCAGATCCCGTGTTCACCGTCTGGGTCAGCCTCGAAGACCGACTCGGCGATGGAGGCGATCCCAACGTGGATCTCCAGGTTCAGCCGGCCGGGCACTTCTCGTCCGGGGTGCGCTTTCGTCGCGAGCCGGTACGCCGCTACCTCTGGGTCGAACGGCCCAAGCCATTCGCCCGGCAGCGGGCCACCAGTCCTGAGCACCTCATCAAGGAGATGTTCCAACGCCGCCCGGCCGGTCTCCTCTGACTCCTCCTGGCTCACCTGGTGCACCGCGAAGAAGAAGTGGATCGCCCCCTCAGTTCCTGCCGACGCCGATCGGCGCCGCGAGAACGTCGGCCGCACCAAGGCAAGGTCGGCGGTCGCCGACCCGTCGACGACGACAAACGCGCCGCCGTCCTCGGCCGCCACCGCCGCGGAGCACAGCCCATAGCCGCGGCCGTTCCATTGCTGCTCATACCCCGGCTTCGTCACCGAACCGCCAGCCTCAGCCCGCTACCGCCGAATCCGTTTCGATCCTCCTCGCGGGCCCAAATTCCTGAGCCATGTCGAAAGGCCGGGCGAAGATCACGACCTTATCCGCGTGCGGCTGTCCACAGACCCAGCAGCGCGCCTCGATGATGCAACGCGTCGCCAAGGCCCCGTCGTCGACCTGACCGAACAACACAGCTTCCCGACGGTGCCGAAGCGTGATGTGCAGAATGGCCGATCCTGCAATGACTTGGCAGGAAGCCGCGCGAGCGGGGATGGGCGAGGCGGTCATACACGCTCCCGAAGGATGAGGAAGCCTGTTGTCGGGATGTTCCATCATGGCCGATTCACCCGGATTAAGACGCGCGTAGGCGGAGATCCGGCCCTTGGTGACCCCCCTCCGCTCTGCCTGGGGAAGCCTCGGGAGGCCGAGCGGAAAAGGACCCGTGCTCCGCGCGGGCACCTCGCCGCTCAGCCGACCCGTCCTCCTGGTTGCCGGGCCACCACCGCTTGGCCGTGCGCTACGAGCGCCACCGCCACCTGTCCGTCGCCTTCCTCACCATCGCAGCCGCTTTGATCTGCTATAAGAAGCTCTCCCGAATCAGTACATAAGTCATGTTCTCTGCTCAAACAAGATCGAACCGATCGAGGTTCATCACCTTGTCCCACGCCGCCACGAAGTCACGCACGAACTTCTCCCCCGCGTCCTGGTACGCGTAGACCTCCGCGATGGCTCGGAGCTGGGAGTGCGAACCGAAGACGAGATCGACGGCGGTGGCGGTCCACTTGATCTCGCCCGTGGCGCGATCCCGGCCGTCGAACACATTGTCATCAGAGGCCGATGCCTTCCACTCCGTGCCCATGTCGAGCAGGTTGACGAAGAAGTCGTTGGTCAGTGTCTCTGGCCGGTGGGTGAAGACGCCGTGCGGGGACTGCTGGAAGCCGGTGTTCAGAACCCGCATACCGCCGATCAGAACCGTCATCTCGGGAGCGGTGAGCATCAGCAGGTTGGCGCGGTCCAGCAGGAGGGTCTCCGGCGACAGTTTCTCTCCCGCTCGGAGGTAATTGCGGAACCCGTCCGCTTTGGGTTCGAGCACGGCGAACGAGTCCACATCGGTCTGCTCCTGCGAGGCGTCCGTGCGTCCCGGTGCGAACGGGACCGTGATGTCGTACCCGGCGTTCTTCGCGGCTTGCTCGACGGCCGCGCACCCGCCCAAGACGATCAAATCCGCGAGCGAGACCTTCGTTCCGCCAGCCTGCGAGCCGTTGAAGTCCTGCCGGATCTGCTCGAGAGTCCGCACCACCTCGGTCACCTCGGGCAGGTCGTTGACCTCCCAGCTCCGTTGCGGCTCGAGCCGAATCCTTGCTCCGTTGGCCCCACCGCGCTTGTCGGTGCCGCGGAAGCTCGCCGCCGCCGCCCAGGCGGTGGTGGCCAGCTGAGAGACGGACGATCCCGAGGCGAGGATCCTGGCCTTGAGAGCGGCGACGTCCTCGTCCGCGACCAGCTCGTGATCGACGTCGGGGACGGGATCCTGCCACAGCTGGGCCTCGGGAACCCACGGGCCGAGGTAACGGGAGAGGGGCCCCATGTCGCGGTGCAGCAGCTTGTACCACGCCTTGCCGAACGCCACCGCGAGCTCGTCCGGGTTCTCGTGGAAGCGCTTCGCGATCGGCGCATAGATCGGATCGACCTTCAGCGCGAGGTCCGTCGTCAGCATGATGGGAGCGTGCCTCTTCGACGGATCATGAGCATCAGGCACAGTGTTCTTGGCCGCCGGATCCGTGGGAGTCCACTGCTTGGCGCCGGCGGGGCTCGTCGTCAGCTCCCAGTCGTACTTGAACAGGTTGTCCAGGAAGCCGTTGTCCCACTTCGTCGGCTCGTAAGTCCATGCGCCTTCAAGCCCGCTGGTGAGCGCGTCGCCTCCCTTGCCGCTGCCGTACGAGTTCTTCCAGCCGAGACCCTGCTGCTCCAGCGGGCCGGCCTCGGGCTCCGGGCCGATGTACTCGGGATCGACCGCACCGTGGCACTTGCCGAAGGTATGGCCGCCGACGATGAGCGCAAGCGTCTCCTCATCGTTCATCGCCATGCGCCCGAACGTCTCGCGAATATCCCTGGCGGCGGCCACCGGATCCGGGTTGCCGTTGGGCCCTTCCGGATTGACGTAGATCAGTCCCATCTGCACGGAGGCCAGAGTCCCGGTGAGCTCCCTGTCGCCGCTGTAACGCTCGTCTCCGAGCCAGGTGTCCTCGGGTCCCCAGAAGATCTCCTCGGGCTCCCAGATGTCTTCTCGCCCGAAGCCGAACCCGAAGGTCTTGAACCCCATCGATTCCATGGCGCAGTTGCCGGTGAAGATCAGAAGGTCGGCCCAGGAGATTTTCCGGCCGTACTTCTGCTTGACCGGCCAGAGCAAACGGCGCGCCTTGTCGAGGCTCGCGTTGTCCGGCCAACTGTTGAGGGGGGCGAATCGCTGAGCGCCCGTGCCGCCGCCGCCTCGGCCGTCCTCGATACGGTACGTCCCCGCGGCATGCCAGCTCATCCGGATGAAGAGCGGCCCGTAGTGGCCGTAGTCGGCAGGCCACCAGTCCTGCGACGCCGTCATCAGATCGAAGATGTCCTGTCTCAGCGCGTCGAGGTCGAGCGTGGCGAACTCTTCGGCGTAGTCGAAGTCCTCGCCCAGCGGACTGGACCGGGGACGGTGCTGATGGAGAACCTGAAGGTCCAGCTGATTCGGCCACCAGTCCCGGTTCGTCCTGGGGCGCGTCGGCGTGACGTCCGGGGAGGGAATGACCGGGTTCTCGCTTTCACTGCGGGACACGTCCGTCCTTCTTTCTCTCTCGGTGTTTCCTTCTGCTGGCTGCTTGCTCTTGACGTTGGTCGCCGGTCGCCTTGCCGGTGTCGCTGCGACCCGCACTCGTGGCGCGCCACGGCACCCGCAGGCTGGAAACGCCCGACCGAACTCGCGGCAGTGAAGGCAGGACCGGCGGCCGACGAGAACCCTTCTTCACGCACGACACTGGTGATCGATCCTGTTCCGGAGTCCACATGGTCGAGCATCACAGATCCCATTGCCATGAGCACATGCAGTGAACACGCTGCAGCTCTGTGCGGCTCCCACCGCGCCTTGTTCGGTTATGCATCGCCGCAGCCCGCAGGGGTCCGGTGACGCCCTGGGCTGCCTGAGACGGTGCCGTTGGTGATTGTCTGGCTGGTCTATCAGGTGACGAGGAAGCTGCTCTCCGTCCCGACTGTGCCCCTGCACCGACAGGCGGCCAAAGACGCCGAATTTCTCGTCCTGCTGTCCTGTCGACATGAGAACACCGTGCTCCGTCGGCAGCTCACAGGTCCGGAGCGCTACGAGCCGACGGACCAATCGCCTTCCCCAGGAAACACCGGCTGTTCGCCCTGACGCTGCCCGAGCCGAAGCCGGGCCTGTACAACTGCTTGGATATGGTCGCCTGGCGGCATCGCGAGCTCGGACACCGCTTCGAACCCTGACCGACTCCGCCTCCGGACCTCGACCGCACCGCCCCGCGCCCAGCTCGCTGCCGAGGAAGCGGTCACACTGATCGAGGGTCTGTCCCAGCCCGCGCAAGGCCGCGGAGAGGTTACCGATGATGGAGTAGACAGTTCCGGGATACGGTAGTCACGGAGGGCCGACGGTCACATGGTTGATCTACTGCACGCCCCGTAGACGGCCCGAGCGATCTACTCGGTCCAGTCGTCCGCCGCCTGCTGAGTTCTGTTCTTCGCCGTTGCCGCGCACCTCCGCGCCCGCTCGGGATCGCTGCGGCGTGACGCGGTCGGCTAACGAGCAAGCCCGAGTGGCATGCGAGTACCGGGTTCGTACTCCGCTGATTCAGCCATAGGCGCTCCCTTCTCTTCGACGAATCCGCATGCTGCCGTGCATCCGCGCTCGTCGGTCGAGCACTACTACTCCCGCTACCCGAAGCCGCGATCGGTTAATCCTCGGCGCCTGAAGCCGACTGTGTGAAGCACTGGAACGAAGACGCCGGCCCGTTCGAGTGGTCGGCCGCCCCAGACGATATCTTGGAGAAACCCTCGATGCTCGACCGCGAATACAAGAAACTCGTGGCCAACAACCTGAAGTAAAAAAATCAGTTAGTAAGTCACTGGAAATCGAGTGGTGAGGGTGGTGAACTCGTCCGCTATGCGGCGGGCCTCGGGGAAGCTCGTGCCGTAGGAGAGGGCCGCAGTGGTCAGGCAGTGGAGAATGCCCCAGAACATGATGGCGGCTTTATCGAGGTCCGCGACACCGAGGAGGCGGAAGTCGTCGGCGAAAAGACGTGTGGCGAGAGGGATGATTTCGCTGCGAGTCCTTGGACTACTGAATCCGTGGAGGAGTTGAGGTGGAAGAGATCCCTCCGTTGTTCTCCAAGACCGGACTCGTCTACCAGCATGGCACCAAAGGCGACCGCTACGGCATGAAATGCACCTGCACCACATGCAGAGCATTCGCAGCCGACTACCAACGTGAATGGCGACGCAAACGCGCCGAAGAACGTAATTCCAGCGGAAAGCTCCTCAAGACCGACATATGGCGACGGGACGGCACCGAGTTCCTCGGCACCATCACCGTCACCGCCCTGTTCATCTGGCTCCGCACCTGATCCAAGAAACAGAACCTAGTGGACAAGTGCGTGTCCGGTGTGTGTCAGGCACTGCGAAACCTGCTGCGAACCGGGCAGATAAGGCAGGGTGGGGGAAAGGCAGTGGCGGCGAAGGCAGGAACGTCATGGACCTGGATCGGCACCCCCTCACCTACCTACGCCGTCAGCGGGGCTGGTCCCTGGCGGATCTGGCCCGCAAGCTCCGGGCGCAGGCCCGGGCGGCGGGACTGCGCAGCGGCATCGACCGCAACCGGGTGTGGCGATGGGAGCAGGGCATCGCCGTGCCCAACGACGACAGCCAGCGGCTTCTGGCGGACCTGCTCAACGTTCCGGCCTCAGCGGTCGAGCAATCGAAGTGGCCCGGCCGGCTCCCCGCATTCGAACATCCCGCCCCCTTCAGTCCGGCCGGAAGCCGGGTCGCACTCAGAGAGGTCCAGGTCACCCGTATGGAACGGCGGTCATTTCTGATCTTCAGCAGCGGCGCCTTGGTCCAGGCCGCCGCCGACTGGGCACGGCTGGAGCCCCGTCACCTCGACCAGGCCCTGGCAGGGCAACCGGTCGACACCGAACTGGTGGAGTGGCTGGAACAACGCGCAGCCGAACTGCGCCGCCTGCCGCCCGGCCCGCAGGTGAACTCATTGGTCGACGCACACCTGCACACCGTGATCGACCTGCTGGACGGTGGCCGCTACCCAGAGGCGACCGGACGCAGGCTGCACGCGGTGACCGCCGACCTCTCCCACTGCGCGGCCTGGATCCGCTTCGACGCCGACCGGCACGCCGCCGCGCAACGCCACTGGCAAGCCTCCGTCCACGCCGCCCACCAGGCCGGAAACCGGGACCTGGCAGCCGTCGCCCTGGCCGACCTCGCCTACCAGGCCACCTGGCTGGGCCACCCCGAAGAGGCCACCGCCATCCTGGGACACGCCCGATCCCGCACCAGCACCCCGGCCGTACGGTCCCTGATCCACATCCGCACCGCCCGCGCCCGCGCGGTCCTGCAGGACGGACCGGGAGTCGAGACCGCATTGGGCACAGCTGAAAACGAACTGGAACGCATCCGCCCCGACACCACCCCGCCAGTCGTGTCCTGGATAGGTCCTGCGGACCTGAACGCCGACGCCGGCCGTTGCCGGCTCGACCTAGGCCAGCCCCACCGCGCTGAAACCGCGATCGGCGCCGGGCTCGAAGACCTGGACCCTCGCCGTACCCGCACACAGGCCCTGTTCCTCGCCTACCGAGCCGAGAGCGCCGCACGCCGCCGAGACGCCGCGACCGCCGCACAGGACGCACGCGCAGCCCTGGACATGGCACTCGAGTCACAGGCACAACGGTGCATACAACTGGTGACCGGGCTGATCAACCAACTGAGCAACCGACCCGAGCAGCCCCTGGAAGAACTACGCGAGTACGCCCACGACCGGCTGAAGACAACGAGACTCGTCTAGAGATTCCAGACCGCCCACCGGCGGCACACCGCCCGAGCCGCTAAGGCGAGTCCTACTTCGCTGTCGGTCCTCCGATTCCGAACGTGACCCCAGCCCCCAAGTATCCGTGGGTGACGATCGTTACTGTGTGTAGTTTGCAGAAGTGAAGAGATGGAGAGGTGCTCAGCCACTGGCTCGTGACCGTGCTGGCAGATGACCTGCGCTGTTCCTAACAGGAACTGACCAGCCGGATCGGACTCGGCCGCACCAAGGTCAAAACCAGCCTCCAGCGACTGCTGGAGAGCGGGTCGGTGCGCTTTACCGGATGCCTGCGCCCCGTGGCCCTCGGTCTCTCCGGTGGCACCGTGGTACCGGTACTCCATCCTGGACCTGTATACCGCTGCCGGCGCCTCTCAACATCCAGGACGACCTGGACTCCACCGCCGACTTGGATGATGATCCGGTGGCCGCCCGTGCCCCTTCGTGCTGTGCGCACACATGGGGCCCACCATTGAGCTGCCCGACGGCGGCGGCCTGCTGTCCGTGGCCTACAACGACAACCACGTGGTCCCGCTCCTGGACACCCATACCCACGCCCGCCCTCGCTTCGGCGCACTCCTGGGAATGCTGCCGAATGAGCAGACGCACCAGGTGTCGGTTTGTTAGGACCTCTTAGAGTGGGCTCCTGTGCTTTACGGAAGATCTGCAGAGATCAGCGTGCTCGACGGCGTGATCGCGCGAGCCCGCAATGGCTGCGGCGGGGCGGTGGTGCTCCGGGGCGAGGCCGGCGTGGGCAAGACCGCCCTGCTCGACGAGGCGGCCGCGCGGGGCGAGGCGATGAGGGTCCTGCGGACCGGCGGCGTCGAATCCGAAGCCGATCTCGCGTTCGCGGCGCTGCACCGGCTGCTGCGGCCGGCGGCCGGGTTGCTCGACGCGCTGCCCGGGCCGCAGCGCGACGCCGTGCGAGCGGCCCTGGGGCACGCCTCCGACGGCGGGGGCGACCGCTTCCTGCTGGGCGCAGGCGTGCTGTCGTTGCTGGCCGAGGCCGCCGGCCCGGAAGGCCTGATCTGCGTGGTCGACGACTTCCAGTGGACCGACCGGGCCTCGGCCGATGCTCTGCTGTTCGCCGCCAGGCGGCTGGACACCGAACGGATCGCGATGCTGTTCGCCGTCCGCGGCGATGCTCCGGTCAAGGACGTGCCCTTGACGGTGGACGTGCGCGGCCTGCCCGAGGACGCCGCGGTCGAGCTGCTGGGGTCCCGGCACGGGCCGCCGACCGTTTCGGTGAGACGGGAGATCATCACACGGACCGGGGCGAACCCCCTGGCCCTGAACGAGATCGCCGCCCGGTTGACGCCCGGACAGCTCGCCGGCCGTGAACCGCTGCCCGACCCGCTGCCCGGTGGCACCCGGCTTTTCGGTGACCGGGTGGCCGGGTTGTCGGCTCCCGCCCGGCTGGTCGCCCTGCTCGCCGCTGTCGAGACCGACCTCGAGGTGGTCCTGCGCGCGGCGAAGAGGCTGGCGCCGGGGTCGGGATCGGCGGCTTTCGCCGAGCTGGAGGAGAGCGGGCTGGCCGAGGTGTCGGGCACCGGCATGCGCTTTCGTCACCCGCTCATGCGATCCGCGATCCACGAGGCGGCCACCCCCGCCGAAGTCCGCCACGCGCACGCCGTCCTGGCGGAGCTGACCGCGGGCGACCGCAGGGCCTGGCACCTGGCCGGAGCCTCCCTGGGCCAGGCCGAGCCGGTCGCCGTCGCGCTGGCCGAGGCCGCAGGGCGGGCCCGTGACCGCGGCGGGTACGGCGCCGCCGCCACCGCACTGGCCAGGGCCGCCGAGCTGACCCCCGACCCGCGCGCCCGCGCCGTCCGGCTGAAGGACGCCGCCGTGGCGGCCTGGCTCGCCGGCCTGCCGGGACAGGCCGAATCGATGCTGGCCGAAGCACGCGAAGGGGCCGGCGGCGACATCACGCTCACGATGGAGATCGCCCGGCTCCGGGGCCGGTTCGAGCTGAACTCGGGCAACGCTGCCGAGGCCGTGCGGATCCTTGCGGCGGGCGACAGCCTGGAGATGTTGGCCGACGCCGTGGAGGCCGCCTCGTACGTCGGTGACACGGCGGCCCTCGTCGAGCTCGGTCGACGGGCGGCGGCGCACCCCGAGGGGTTCCTGCGGGACACGGTGGCCGGGATCGGGTCGACTCTGAACGGGGACGCCACCGGGCCGGCCTTGCTGCGGCGGGCACTGGCGCGGGCGGACGGGCTGGAGGACGCGGTGGGCTACCTGTGGGCGACGGCTGCGGCCAGCGCTCTGGGCGAGTCGGATGTGGCGGGCGAGATGGCCGAGCGGGCCGGGCGAGTGGCCAGGGTGTCGGGTACGGCCGGGCAGCTGCCCGTCGTGCTGGAGTTCGTGGCGACCGCCGAGCGCCTCGCCGGGCGGCTCGCGCGCAGCCAGGCCGTCTCCGAGGAGGGCCTGGCGCTGGCGCGGGAGGCCGGGTACGAGAACGCCGTGGCCGCGCACCTGGCCAATCTGGCGGTGCTGGCGGCTCTGCGCGGCCAGGAGGAGCCCTGTGCACGGCAGGCTCGTGAGGCGCTGGCCATCGCCCTGCCGCACCGGGTCGGGCTGCACGCGGGGGTGGCCGCGTACGCGCTGGCGATGCTCGAGTTGTGCCTGGGCCGCTACGCGTCGGCGCATGACCGTTTCCGCGCGATCGCGGCGGCGGGGCCGGGTGCGGGACATCCGACCGTGGTCTGGCGGACCATGCCGGATCAGGTGGAGGCCGCGGTGGCAGCGGGCGACGAGGCCGGCGCCCGGGCGACGCTCGCGGCCTACGAGCGATCGACCGAGCATGCCGCGACGTCCGAGTCGCGTGCGCTGCTGGCCCGCTGCCGC
Source organism: Actinocorallia libanotica (assembly GCF_039525175.1). Lineage (NCBI taxonomy): Bacteria > Bacillati > Actinomycetota > Actinomycetes > Streptosporangiales > Thermomonosporaceae > Actinocorallia > Actinocorallia libanotica. Next base: position 12,894 of record NZ_BAAAHH010000055.1, on the reverse strand, counting down.
GGCCTGGCCGAATCGGATGAGGAGGCCTTCGATGAGGCGCTGAGGCTGCACACCAACCCCTTCGAGGCGGCCAGGACCGCCCTGCTGCTGGGTGAGCGTCTGCGCCGTACGCAGCGGTCAGGTCGAGCACGAGCGCATCTGCGGATGGCGCGGGAGGTCTTCGAGCAGGCCGGTGCCCGGCCGTGGGCGCGGCGTGCGCAGGACGAGCTGCGGGCGGCGGGCGAGAACGGCGGCGCCCCGCCCCCCAGCGTGCTCGACGCGCTGACCCCGCAGGAACTGCGCATCGCCGACCTGGTCGCCGACGGAGCGTCGAGCAAGGAGATCGCCGCCCGGCTCTTCCTGAGCCCGCGTACGGTCGAGTACCACCTGTACAAGATCTATCCGAAGCTGGGCATCGGCTCCCGTACGGATCTGGCACGGCTAGTAGTTCTACGGAAGGCACCCGTAGAAGGAAACGACATGCTCTGAGGCATGCGAAACGTCACCATCTGGAGTGAAGAGTTCGGCGCCGAGACCGACGCGCCGATCCTGTTGATCATGGGTTCGATGTCGCAGGGCATCCTGTGGCCGGACGAGCTCGTCGGCCGGCTGGCCGCCGGAGGCCGCCGGGTGATCCGGTACGACCACCGTGACACCGGCATGTCCGGCACCGTCGACTTCGCGACCGATCCGTACACCTGGGACGACATCAAGAACGACGTCTACCGCGTACTGGCGGAGCACGGCCTGGACAGCGCCCACCTGGTGGGCCACTCGGCGGGCGGACTGCTCGGCCAGCTCATCGCCGTGGAGGCGCCGGAGCGGGTGCGGTCCCTGACCGTCATCGCCTCCTCGCCGCTCGGCGGCGGCGAGGGCCAGGTGCTCCTGCGGGCCCTGATGGGCCAGCCGCAGCCCGAGGGCGGCCTGCCGGAGCCGAAGCCGGAGTTCGTGGAGTTCTTCCGCGCGCTGATGGCGGCCCCGCCCGCTCGCGACCACCGGGCGCTGATCGACAGCATGATCGCCGAGCAGCGCGTGCTGCACGGCACCGGGCTGCCTTTCGACGAGGACGCGGCGCGCCGGCTGCAGGAGCGCATCCACGGCCGGGCCCGCGACCTGTCGGCGGCGGCCAACCACCGGCTGGCCGCCGGGGCCGACCCCGACTTCGAACCGGTGGACGCGCTGCACCGGGTACAGGCGCCCACACTGGTCATCGAGGGCAGCCACGAGCCGGTCAAACCGGGTCACGGCGCGATCATCGCCGAGCGGATCCCGGGAGCACGGCTGATGACCGTCGCGGGCATGGGGCACACGCTGCCGCCGGAGACCCACCGGGAACTGGCCGACGCGATCCTCACGCACACGGCCGGGTGAGGAAGTCCGTTGCAGACTCCTGGCGTTCCCGCCATCGAAGTGGCGGACCTGACCCAGCGCTTCGGCACCGTGCTCGCCGTCGACCGGCTCAGCCTGAGCATCGAGCCGGGAATGTGCTACGGCATCGTGGGCCCCAACGGCGCCGGTAAGACCACCGTCCTGACGGCCATGTGCGGACTGCGCCACCCGACCGCCGGCACGGTCAGGATCGCCGGTCACGATCTGCGCACCGCACGGGAGACCGCGCTCGCACGGCTCGGCGTCATGATGGACGGACTGTCCCTGCCCGAACGGCTGACCGCCACCGAGGTCCTGCGCTACAGCGCGGGCCTGCGCGGCCTGGACGGCGGCTGGCGGAAGAGGGCGGGCGACCTGCTGGAGGTCCTCGGACTCGACGCCGTTCCACGCACGCTGATCGTGGAGTACTCCACGGGCATGCGCAAGAAGATCACCCTTGCGCTGGCGCTGCTGCACCGGCCCCCGATACTCGTCCTGGACGAGCCGTTCGAGGCGATCGACCCGGTCTCCGCCCACTCCATCGAGCAGGTGCTCGAGCAGTACGTCGACGCCGGCGGCACCGTGGTCCTGTCGAGCCACATCATGGACTTCGTCGAGCGCAACTGCCGCCGGGTCGCCGTGGTGGTCGACGGCCGGGTGCTGGTCGAGGGCCCGGTGGAGCAGGTGGCCGAAGGCTCGACGCTGAACGAGCGGTTCGTCGAACTGGTGGGCGCCGATCCCGTGCGGCCACTGGAGTGGCTGGCATGACCCGCGCCCTGTTCGCGCTCAAGCTGCGCCTGTTGCACAACGGACCACACGACGAGCGTGCGTTCAGCCTGGTCACCGGACTGATCCTGGCCGCCCTGGTGATCTGGGGCGCCTCCCCGGCCGCTCACGGCGTGATCCACGAGGACTGGATCGCCGTGGCGCTCACGGTGTGGGGCGGCATGTGGCTGTTCGGGCCGCTGACCCGGCCCCGCCATGATCCGTCGGTCATCTCCCGCGAGTGGCTGCGCGGATATCCGCTGCCGTCGTGGCGGCTGGCGCGGGCTCTGTCGTGGACCGAACTTCTGGGCGTCGGCCCGCTCATCACGCTGGCGTGCCTGTCATCGCTGGCGGTGCTCGCCGCACCGGGCGGCACAGCGGCGGTGGCGGCCGCCGTGGCCGCGATGGCGGCCCAGCTGTATCTGCTCATCTGGGCGGGCAAGACGGTGGCGGCACTGGCGGCCTGGCTGCTGCAGACCCGGGTCGGGATGACGCTGGCCGCCGTGCAGACCGCGATCATGCTCGCGCTGTCGTTCGCCGGATGGGTACCGGTCGCGGCCTGGCTGCTGCCCCGCCTCGGCGAGGGAGACCTGGCCCTGGTCACCTCCACGGCCGGGCGGCTGCCCGAACCGGTGAGCGACGTGCTCGCCGCGTCGCCCACCGGCTGGGGATACGGCGCGGCGCTCGCCGCCCGTGACGGCGCCGGGGCGGAACCGGTCCTGCTGCCGCTGGCGGCGCTGCTGGCTTCGGGCGCCCTGCTGCATCTGTGCTGGATCGCGCTGACGGTGCGCGCCCTGCGCCGGCCGCCCCGCCGGGCGAGTCCGCGGCGGCCCGCGGTACCGGGACGCGGGCTGTCCTTGCCGTTCACGACGCCGCAGGTGGCCGCGGTCGTCTCGCGGGAGCTGGCCACCTGGCTGCGCGACCCGGCCCGCGGCGTCGAGCTGCGCACTGCCTGGCTGACACCGCTGCTGATGGCGCTCATCATCGCCGTCACCGACTGGAGCTGGGCGCTGCCCCTGGTAGGCCCCGCGGCAGCCGCGTTCGGCGCGATGGCCGCGGTCAACACCTACGCCCTGGACGGCACGGCCCTGTGGCAGCTCCTCATCACACCGGGCGCGCTCAAGAACGACGTGCGCGGGCGGATGACGGCGTGGGCGCTGCTGTTCGGCCTGCCGTCCATCGCGCTGGCGGTCGTGCTGTGGGCCGCGACCGGCTCCCCCTTGGGAGGCGCCGCGGTCGGCGGCGCCATCGCGGCGGCCGCGGCGGGCTGCGCCGGGGCACCGCTGCTCGCGCTCGTGATGCCGGCCGTGGGCACCGACGCCCGCGATCGCTTCCACCCGGGGCAGCAAGCGGGCGATCCGACGGGCGGACAGATGACGATCTTCCCGGGGGTCCTGCTGGCCGCGATCCTGCCCGGCGTCATCGGCGGTCCGTGGTGGGGGACCTTCCTCATCGCCGTCCTGCTGGCCTCCGTCATCCTGAGCGGGCTCCCCGCGCTCACCGTACGCCTCCTCCAGCAGCGCGCCACCGGCCTGCTCGAGGCGATGGCCACCCGCGACACCGCGGCCCTGCGCCCGGTCAACAGGCCTCGCGCGGCGCGGTCATCGCGCCGCTGAACCATGGCACACCGAGGCGGCCGGGGCTCTGCCGAGCCTGACAGCCGCCTTCCCCGTAAGGCGCGGACGGCGGCGCCGTGATGCGGAAGCAGGATGGTTCGCCGGGCACATGAAGCCGGCCTGGACGTCGCTCGGGGAGATCCCGGTCTGGGAACTGCCGCTGCCCGCGCGGGCCCAGGACGCCCTTGAGCGGGCAGAGCCGGGTCACGTCCGCGGCCGAAGAGTACGGCGTCGCAGGCCTCATGCGTCAGGCGCCGCTCCTCACCCCGCAGGCCGCGTCGGCGGTCGAGGCGGTCTTCGGGTTCCTCGCCGCGAGGGCCGGATGCCCCGGGGCAGTCTATGCGGCTGGCCTGGCCCGGTCAGGCAGGTTCGAGGAGGGCACGTGCGGCGGCGATCGCAGGGGCGGCGAGGCAGCCGAGGGGCGTAGGCGGCGGCTAGGTTGCTTGGAATGAAGATCGTTGACGAGCGTGTCGCTTACGCTGTCGCCGGCCCGGAACCGCGGTCGTTCACCGCGGGGGGCGCGACGGTGCTGACCGGCTCCGAGGGCTTGATGATCATTGCGGGGATCGGCGACGATCTGTCGGCCAGCGGGGTGCGCGGCCATCGAAGGTTCGAACTGAAGGGAGCGGTACCCGCCGGGTTCGACCAAGTGCTTGAGGACAAGTTGCACGGTTTCCGTCATCACCTGTTCGCGCGAACGCCCGACGGGCTACTGAGCCTCGGTTCGGGCCAGTGCAGGCACTCCAGTTGGACCGGTGACCCGAGCGTCTTTCGTTCAGCGGACATCACGCTCGACGAGCCGCTGTCCTGGGAGATGCTCGACCTCGTCCATCCCCCGGCGCCACCGACCGCTTTGCCGGGAATCGCGTGGCTGGATCATGTGGCCGGTGACCGGCCCCGGGCGCTGCGCGAATTCGTCGACGGCTGGTACCGGCGGACACCGAACACCTCAATGCCACTGGAGGCGGTAGGACCACGGACACCTGTGCCGCGAGCGCTACAGGAGTTCTATGCGCTGGCTCGCGGCCGCGCCTCCGTGATGGGGCGGCAGAACTCCCTGCGGCCTCCCGCCGAACTCGAGGTCGACGCCGCGGGCCGGATCCACTTCGGCGATGAGAACCAGGGATGCTTCGTCTGGGCGCTGGCCCCCGGCCAGGACACCGGTCCTCGAGTACTGATCTCCGAGGACCGCGAAGTGTGGTGCGAGGAAAGCGAACCGTTCCTCAACACTGTCCAGGAGTGACCCCCCGACCGGTGCGCCTGTCCCGAACGGTCCTGAACAGACTGGTCCCCCTGCTTTCACTCATCCGACGGCCGCACGGATCGCATCCGTGCAGCCGTTCGGATGGGGCGGGTTCCCTCACACTCCGGACCGTGGTGCCGGGCCTGGACGGTCCGATGCCCCGCGCCATCACTCCGGTGGTGCGGGGGCGGTGCCGTCCGACGCCAGGCACCCAGGCCCAGGGCGCGCCTGCCGATCACGATACTCGCCGCCTCGTGCCGACTGGTCTTACGTGTAGACGTGCTGGTGGGCTGCTGCCAGTGCTGTGCGCCCCACCGGCTGGTATAGGCCGGATCCACCGCCACCAGCGCGATACCGCACTCGGCGGCCATCGACACCAGACGGGCCTTCAGGCGACTGGTGGGGATCCCGGAGATGACCCGGCGGAAGCGCCGGTTGCCCCCATGCTTCTCTCGGGTTTTGGAGTCGGTGAAGTCCAGATCCTCCACCGCTATCGCTTTGGCGCCGGTGCGGTGGGTGTAGTGCAGCAGCCGGGTCAGAGCATGCCGGAGTTGCGCGTCACGGTGTGCGGCGGTGCCGGTGAGGTCGTAGGGAAAGCGGACTGGTCGGCCTACGGGGTTGCCGTGGATGTCGAGGCGCCAGGCGGCGAGGTGGTCGGCGTTGGTGTCCACCGCCACCACCCCGCTTGCACAGGCGGCCTCCAGCGACAGTACGTGTACGGGTGGGCGCTGCCAGGAGGCGTCCACATACCAGCGGCCCCGCCCGGGGGCGAGGTGCAGGCGGTAGGCCGTCGCCCGGTTCGCCTCCACCCGATCCGCCCACTCTGAGCCGCGGTGGGCGAAGCTCACCTTCGCGGCCAGCAGATACCGGCCATGCGGGGCGTTGGCCAGACCGGTCAGGGGTGTGGGGAGTTTGATGCTGATCTGTCCGTCGGGGGTGATGCGGATGGTCTCGTTGCCGTACCGCTTACCCGACTCCCCATCGGCGGTCAGGAACCAGCGGACCGCCTCCCACCGCTGGCGCCACTCCTGCTCGCTCAAACCCGCTTCACTCAGATGATGACGGGCATGGGCGAGAGCGCGACCGCCGCGCACCACCCGCACCCTGCCCGCACCGAAGTCAGCGGCGACCCTCCCACGGCGCTCCTTCAACACCGCCAAGCGGCGGGACTTGGCGAACCACTCGGCCCGCGAGCGATACCCGCCCGGGGCACCTCGGCCGCCCTTGGCACCCACCGGCAGGGACAGGCGATACCCGATCGCCTCGACGGCCGCATCCAGGCTCTTGAGGTGCGCGGCCTGACAGCGCCGGGACAGGGCCCACTGGTCATGGGTCGCCTTGGTGATCGACCCCGCCCACCGCGACGACGACTCACCCGTCAACTCCCGTTTGCGCTCGGCCCACCGCCGCGAGGAGTGGGCCAGGCCATCAGCACACCGGACGGCCAGATCCGAGGCCGCCAGCGACCCCAGATGCGCACCCACCCCGCACAGCACTTCCTCGTCTTGGGAGGTGAGGCCTTTGAGACGGGTACGGACCGACACACCCTGGCTCGGGGCGGCCACGAACGGCTCAGCGAGCGTGCGCAGCGGCCTGCCCGCCCCGGTCCTGGCCGACTGTTGCGGAGACCGGACGGCGGCGGTGACCCTCGACACACCGACCCCCTCTCCACCCACCTGCTTGCGGTCACCGGGTGTGACCGGACCACAACCTACTCCCAGGTCGGTGGACACAGGAGGGAAACCCGATGATCCCTCTTCCCTTCGCATGTCCACGCGGACCGACGACCGGCAGCCGACCGTCAAGAGAGCGGACACATCACACACTGCGGGGCTCACGGGCAAGACCACGAGTGACCAGAGACGCCTTATCGACACTCAAGAACACTCAACCGGCAACAGCTCCGAACCCCTCAGCGGGTTCCTGCTCCAATTCGCCCTCTCTGAGGCCTTCGCTGACGCTCCCTACCGGGCGTGGCCCAAGGTCATCCCGTCTCGCCGGCAGGCCCTGCAGATGATCGACGGCTGGCAGCACGTCCCGCTCTCCCCGTTCCTGCGATCGCACTGCCCCGCGATGTTCGCGGTCGCCCCCGGCCTGGTCGCTCAGCTCGACCTCGGCGAACCCGGTGACGACGAATGCACGGTCTCGGTCGTGGCGACCGACCGCAGTGTCCTGCGCCCGCTCCGGGCGCTCGACCTCGACTGGAGCGAATACGACGGCTGAGACAGCCGTCGTTCGCACACAGAAGCGAACATCGACACCAATACGTGGCCTGGCCGGGGAAATCCCTGCCCTGGCGCGATCTGACAGGACATCACCCATCGGACCTCCTCGCGTCGAACCCACGTAGCCGCGCCGCTTCTGACCAGGGCGGCGTCAACCTCGACTGGGGTGGGGTGGCCCAGGATGCGGCGTGGCCGGTTGTTCAGCTCGGCGGCGATCCGGTCGAAGTCGGTCTGACCGTGTTGTCGCAGGTCGGAGTTCTTGGGCAGGTACTGGCGCGGGAGGCGGTCGGTGTTCTTGTGGGTGCCGCGCTCCCACGGCCTGCGGCGGTGGCAGAAGGAGACCGGCATGCCGATCTCCACGGTCAGGGCCCGGTGCTCGGCCATCTCCCGCCCGCGGTCCCACGTCAGCGATTTGCGGAGCGCGGCGGGGATGGCCTGGAGGCGGCGTGCCCGCCGATGAGCCTCCTCATCGGCAGTGGCCACCCGATATGCGGCCCGGCCGCCGTTACGGGCGATCTCACGCGAGATCGTCGATGGCAATCGACCCAGCCCCACCGCCAACGCTCGAGCCGACTTCCCGGCCTCCGGCCCGCGGGAGATCTCCCCCGCTCGGCCAGCGACAGATGTTCCGCACAGCGAGTCGAAGGCATTCGCCGGATCCCGCCGGTCTGGGCGAAGCACCGCCGCACATGCCCTCCACCACCACAAGATCAACATGTGGTGCTGCATCGACCCCTTGGGACCGCCAGGACTTCTGAGAAAGCGCGTCAGGGTCACGTTGTCGGTACTCCATGGCAGCATCTGCCGCTATGACTGCTTCGGCCGCTCACTACGACTGGTTCCAGGACCACGCACTGCGCGAGGGCTACTTCCTGGCCTTGATCGAGAACGTTACTCCTGCGGAGATGCTCGAACGGCTTGGCGCCGAACCCGGGGAGACGCACGTCGGCTTCTCGGCCCTCACAGATGCTCACGACTAGATCGAGGACGAGACCCTGTACGGCGATGCGGATTTCGCGGGTCTCACCGAGGTCGCTGGGCGGAACGGCCCGTGGACGCTGATGGTGGGGATCAACGGCACGGCCGGAGTCGATGACCGGTTGATGAGCACGGCCTCTGTTGGGACGCAGATCGTCGCGCACTACACCGACATCAATGCCTTGACCTACTTCCACTGGTGGAAGGACGGAGAGCAGCGGACCATGTTCGAGTACCCGGCCACCCGCTCCGGGACCACACCCGACGCCCTGGTCGAAGCCATGCATCGAGTCGGGATCGACACCGTCAACGGCACCTTCAGCGTCACCGCCAACCTGGCCCTGGCCGAAGAGGTCACCGGCATCCGCATCACCGAAGACCTCCTCGACAACGCCGTCTACACCTCCAGCCTCATCGAGCTGCCCTCTGAGGACTGGAACAGCGTCGTCATCGACATCACCGACGCCCACGGTGAACGCACTCACAGGGAACTGACCCGCGAACAGGCCGAGCACGCCTGGAACCAGGCCCGCGCCAAAGACAACCAGCCCATTCCGCTCGACGCGATCGCGCGCGACGAACCAGGCGCATCGTGAACGCGGTCCCCGGTGGCCTGGGCTGGATGTACGGCAGAGATCTGCCGCTGCTCAGCCTCACGTTCGCCCGCGGTCTGACTCCGAACCAGTTGCTGGATCGCATGGGCGCCGACCCGGACACGGTCGCGGTACGCGACCGCCGAACCTTCGACAGGGACTTCGAGGACCTGCTGCTCGATGAAGACGGCTACGTCGTCCAGGCCGGACGGCATGGAGCGTGGTCATGGGCTTGGGAGGAAGGAAGCCGACGGTGCGTCGAGGACCGCGACCTGATCCTGCGCGTCTCGGCCGGTACCGAGGCCCTCGTACTCCACAAGAACGAAAAAACAATGGTCGATTTCCGGTACGCCCGTGACGGGCGCCTGGTCACCGGCATCAACACCCTGTGCGGCATCACCGCGGACGGACGATCAGGCAGCTCACCCGACCATTTCGTGGCCCGCATGCGAGAACTCGGCGCTGATCCGGACAACGCTCCCGGCCCTGGGATCGACGAATACGGGCCCCTGGGATGCTCCGGCTTGTTCTACCGCCTCGCCGAGGATCTAGGCGTCGTACTTCCTCATGAAGATCTCGTCACGCATCCCAGCCTCAACGGCCGGCTGCGGGGATGACCGATCCAGACAAGAAGGAAACCACCGATGACGGCTCCCTCACAGCGGCCGTTCCAGTGCCGGAGGTCATGAAGTTGCCTGAGCCGAGGCCAGACCATCACCGGCACTGCCGTAGCCGGCACCCCGTGCACGCCCCGGCCGACCTTCCCGCACCACCCCGGCTCCGGATCCCGACCAGCCGATCCTCGATGCGCTCGCTGAGGCTGGCGGCCCCCTCAGGCGTGAGGACCTGCTGGGAGTAGCGGGCGAAAGCCGCGCCACCGTCTACCGGCGCATGGCCGCTCTCGTGCAAGCCCAGCGGGTCGTGCAGGTCCCCGGCCACAGGTGGGCTCTGCCATCTACTGCCGCCTCCTGAAGAGTCCGACCTCGGGAACGGCCTCGTGCTGTCGCCATCCGGCCATCTCGTAGGCGTCTTCGCTCCTTGACCGTCCTCGAGACGCTGCTCACCCTGAGGTTCCCAGACAGCCGCACTCTGCCTAGCCTGTGCTCTCCCCGCTCACCCGACAGGAGCGGACAGAGCCGCCTCTACGGCATGGGGCAGCCGTACACCCGGGCATGCTTCGACGTGCCCTGAAGGGAACGAGGAACCATGTCCCGCATCTCTCGCGCCGCGTTCGCCGCAGCCGCAGCAGTCACCGCGGTCGCTGTCGCCGCATCTCCAGCCGCAGCCTGGGTCGGCGGCCCCGTCTCAGCCGTCGCAGACGCCCCCATAGAGATCCAGATGGGGACGTACCCCCTCGTCACCTGCCCCTTTTCCTCCCTCAACGGCACCATCACCGCCTCCGGCGGGCTGAACCTCACCACAGCGACCTTCAACGCCTGCACGTTCTCTGGCCCGCCTCCCGTCACCGTTACCGCCTACTACCTGCCCTGGAGCGGGTCACTCAGCGGCGGGTCCGCAACTCTCAACGTTCCCAGGCTGGCCCTCCTCATCGATGTCGGCAAACCCGTCCTGTGCATCTACTACGGCAGCCTCGCCGGCACTTACACCGGCACCGCTTCTCCGTTGACGGTCTCCTTCTCCGGCACCCTCAACAAAACTGCTACCAGCCCTTTCCTCTGCTCGAGCACCGTCACGTTCTCCTCCAGGTACGTCTTCGCCGGCGCCGGCCTCTGACGATCAGGCTCTGAATGCGAGGGGTGATGCCCCGCTTCCGTAGCCATCTGCGCAGGTCGGCAGCCTCGTAGGCCTTGTCGGCCCGGACCTTGTCCGGACGGCGTCTGCGCGGTCCGCGGCGGGAGCGGACGGGTGGGATGGCCTCGATGAGCGGTTTGAATCCCTGGATGTCGTGGACGTCCTCGCCGGTGACGAGCACGGCCAGCGGCAGGTCTTCGCCGTCGTAGACGAAGTGGAGCTTGCTGCCCTTCTCGCCCCGGTCGACCGGATTCGGCCCGGCATCCTGCGCCGCATTTACACCGAGGTCGGCGACGGCGGGTTCGGGCCGGACACTTGCGGACTTCCCTGCCTGCGCTATGGCAACCGCGATCCAAGTGGTGTGGTGCAGCCTTCTGCGGTGCAGCTTCACCGGCGCGACCGCAAAGCCGGTTTGCCCGCATCCTGGTTCGAGCTGTCACCTGGCGGCTGCTCGTTGTACTGGTACAGAGCCGGAGAACCCCGTCCACCTCTTCGACGCCGACCGCTGGGACCCGGGCCAAGGACAATGTCCCGAAGCCGACATCGTCCGCGCCGCTCCCTCGCTGCGACAGTGGCTGTGGACCTGGGCCGACGGCGGCGATGTCCGGACCCCATCCTCGCCTGCTGAACTTGTGCCCGCCTCACAACCAGATCAGACCCACCTGTGCGGACGACTTCGAGAATCAGCGCAGAGGGCTACGGAATCGACAGGGACTGGGTGCGGCGAGGTGTTCAACAAACGAACGATTTGCAACACGCGACAGGGCCTTCTCGCTGGGGCGCGTGCCGCCGCCACCCCCACCGACAACTACTCTCAGCAATGAGTTGTCATGGAGAGTAATCGCCGGTGGTCGGCTCGACCGCCGCCGAACGAGAAGGAGACGGTTCATGGCCGAGAAGCTGACAGCGACCCTGCGCACCAGCCGCGGGGAGATCGAGGTGGAGCTGTTCCCGGACAAGGCGCCCAAGACGGTGGAGAACTTCGTCGCCCTGGCCGAGGGCACCAAGCAGTGGACCGACCCGAACACCGGGCAGTCGAGCAACCAGCCGCTGTATGACGGCACCATCTTCCACCGGACCATCAAGGGGTTCATGATCCAGGGAGGGGACCCGCTGGGCAACGGCACCGGCGGTCCTGGCTACAAGTTCGCCGACGAGATCCACCCCGACCTCGCCTTCAACCGCCCCTACCTGCTGGCCATGGCCAACGCCGGGCCAGGCACCAACGGCTCCCAGTTCTTCATCACCGCCGGTCCCACCCCGTGGCTGAACGGCAAGCACACCATCTTCGGCGAGGTCACCGCCGGCACCGACACCGTCGATGCGATCGCCAACAGCGAAACCGGCCGCAACGACCGGCCCGTCGAGGACGTCGCCCTCGAATCGGTCACCATCAACCGGGCCTGACCACCACGACGGGCCCGGCCAGACGTCTCGGCACGGCCACCATGCCGTCCGCGTCTCCCGGGCCCGTCAGTCGGCTGGCCCTTGCGCTTCGACAGGAGGTCAGACCTCTGGCGCTCAACGAAGGTGTTGAGAATCGATCGTTTCTTGGCAGTCGTGCTCAGTCGGGCAGCCCGGCGAGGCGTCTGCACACGGTGCGGGTGAAGGAGATGTTCCACAAGGGGACGAGTAGGAAGAACGCGGCGCGGCGTCGGTATCCGACGGAGGGCAGGACCACGGCGAGGACTGTGAACGGCAGCAGGCCGAGTATGGCGCGGAGTGCGCCTACCCAGGGACCGTGGAGAGCCGGCCCGGAGCCCCACCAGGCGGTGATGGTCGCGTTGGCCAGGATGGGCGCCCACAGCAGCAGCCCGTACAGGGCAGCCCGCGCCTTACCGGCCGAAGGGCTCCGCGCAGGAACGGGGACCGGCGCGATGGCGCCGAGCGGAGCGTTCATGGCGGTCTCCCGAGGGGTCGCGAACAGACGTTGCCGACCAGACTTCCCGGCACACCGGACGCAATGGTACAAAGCGCCATAAGAGTGATGCTCTTCGAGGTGCCCTGCCCTAGCTGATCGATTCACAACACTGGCGAGGGGCACCGCAAGGGCTTCCCCTCACGGCTCCTCGGGCTCGACCAGGACGAAGCCGGCTCCCTGACAGACCGCGCAACCTCGGCCGCTGCCGATGGAGGCCCCCAAGCAGGTCGGGCAGAGCCCGTCATGCCACTGAGTTCCGTCCATCGACTGATGCGGCCGCGGGTAGTGCGTGTCGGCGAGGAAACACTCAGCCTGCGTCAGCGCGTTGCGCCGCCCTCACAGGTCCTTCCCCTGGCCAGAACTCCACATCATTTCGCTTCTTCGGGCGAGGCGTTGGAGTTGCCCTTCGTGCACGTCGCTCACCCATTCCCAGCCGGGCTTGGCCGAGGGGCCG
>NZ_BAAAHH010000054.1:0-36318 GCF_039525175.1 Actinocorallia libanotica | reverse complement strand
CGGCCCTGGCGGGCGGGGCCCTGCGGCTGGCGGGGCGCGGCGGCCTGCGGGGGGCGGGGCGCACCCTGCGGCGGGTGGGCGACGGCCTGGGGGGGCGCGGGAGGAGAAGCCGGCCGCGGCGCGGCCGGAGGCGGGACAGGCGGGCGCATCTGCCGTGGCCTGCCCGGGGGCTGGTGGGCAGCCTGCGGTGCGCCGTCGGTCAGCCACTCGTAGTCCGGCCCACCTGGCGAGGTCGACGATGAGGTCGACATGTCAGTCACAGAGCGCCTCTCCACGAACACGAAAAGCGGCATACGCCGCACGAAACGGTCTAGACCCTATATGACCCGCGTTGCCCAGAAGTTACTTTCAGAGTGATTGTTGGGGTCCTATGTGGGTAACGCGAGGGGCTCCGCTACGGTCCGTCGATCACGCCACCGCCGGGACGTGACCGCAGTCACTCTAACACCGCCGAACTTTTCGACCACCTGGTGAATCCAACGGTCAGAGGCTTGCTGTGCGCCGGGACGAGGCCCTCGCCGGACCGCCCAGGAATGGCGGCGCGCCATTGAAAAGCGCCACCTCTTGCCCTTGATTGATCTTCCGCCGCGCATTCTTGAGCACAAGTGGATGAGTCAGCGGAGGTCAACCAGTTGTCATGTCCGCGGAGAAGTAACGGTTGCCTCAAGTTACGCAGAGTGAGACAAGTGGCGGGAAAGATGGATGTTCCGCTAGGTTCTCTTATCCATCATCGTGTCCAAAAGCAGGCCCCAGGGGAGAGCCCCGTGCATGCAATCACCCGACGTGGCGCGATCTCGACCGTCGCCCTCTCCGGCCTGGCCGCCGTGCTGCGTCCCGGTTCCGCCTCCGCGGCCCCCGCCGACACCGGCGCCGCGGTGGTGAACGAGCAGATGGTGCGCGATCGCGTCCTCGACGTCACCATCAACACCCAGGCCCTTCCGTTCATGCAGCCCAAGGCGCGCCTCCTGCTGCCCCGGGGCTGGAGCAAGAACGCCGGGCGCACCTGGCCGACCCTCTACGTCTACGGCGGCGGAGGCGAGGGCGACTACCAGGGCTGGGACGTCATGACCGACATCGGCGAGCTCGCCGCCAAGTGGGACGTCCTCGTGGTGATGCCCGAAGGCGGCGTCAGCGCCGGGTTCACCGACTGGTACAACGCCGGCAAGGGCGGCCCGCCCAAGTGGGAGACCTTCCACACCCAGGAGGTCGTCCAGCTGATGGAGCGCAACTTCCGCGCCGGCAACGTCCGCGCGGCCATGGGCATCTCCTCCGGCGGCCAGGGCGCCATCACCTACGCCGCGCGCCACCGCGGCCTCTTCCGCTACGCGGCCTCCTACAGCGGCCTCCTCCACATCACCAAGCCCGGCATCTCCACGCTGATGGCCCTGGCCGACATGAACTCCAGCGTCGAGACCAGCCCCGAGATCAAGTGGGGCGACCCCGTCCGCAACCGCGACAACTGGCTGATGCACGACCCGTACTACCTGGCGGGCAACCTGCGCGGCGTCGGCCTGTACGTCTCCTCCGGCACGACGGGCAAGGCGGGGCCGCTGGACGCCAAGTTCGCGGACGTGCTCCAGCAGCAGGGCGGCCTGGCGGGGGCGCTGCAGTACCAGGTCGTCGGCGGCGTCGGCGAGCAGCTCTGCGGCGTCACGTCCAAGTCGCTGGTCGACCGGCTCCGGGCCATGAAGATCCCGGTGACCTCCCACCTGTACGGCGACGGCATGCACAACTGGGCGTACTGGAACCGCGAGTACCGGCTGGCCTGGCCGCGGATCATGAAGGCGCTGAACGCCCGCGCGTACTGACCGGCGCGCCGAAGGGGGCGGCACCGGCCGGTGCCGCCCCCTTCGGCGTTCCGCCAGCTCACACGGCCAGCATGCGGCCCACCTTCTCGTCGCGCAGGTCCGCCGCCTCGCCGGCGTGCACCACGTGCCCGCCCTCCAGGATGACGAACCGGTCGGCCAGGCGCAGCGCCAGCTCCAGGTACTGCTCCACCAGGAGGATCGCCAGCCCCGTGCCGTGCAGGCGCTCGATCGCCTCCTCGATCTCCAGCACGATGCTGGGCTGGATGCCCTCGGTCGGCTCGTCCAGGATCAGCATCTTCGGCCGGGTCACCAGCGCCCTGGCGATCGCGAGCTGCTGCTGCTGGCCGCCGGAGAGGAACCCCGCCCGCCGCTTCAGCAGCGGCACCAGCCGCGGGAAGGCGTCCAGCGCCTCGTCCACCGCCGCCCTGTCCCGGTGGCCGCTCGCCTCCAGGACGACCTGGAGGTTCTCGGCGACCGTCAGCTGCGGGAAGGTGCCGTGGCCCTGGGGGACGTAGCCCATGCCCAGCCCGACCCGCTCGTGGGTCTTCAGCCGCGTGACGTCGCGGCCCTCGAACTCCACGGTGCCCGCGCCCGCGCCGAGCACGCCCATGACCGTGTTGAGCAGGGTGGTCTTGCCGACCCCGTTGCGGCCCATCACGCACATCAGCTGCCCCGCGCCGACCTCCAGGTCGACGCCGAAGAGCACCCGGGCCCTGCCGTAGGCGGCCTCCAGGCCGCTCACCTTCAACATCAGACGGCCTCCTCCTTCTTGCGGCCCAGATAGACCTCCTGGACCCTCGGGTCGGCCTGGACCGCCGCCACGTCCCCCTCCACCAGGACCCTGCCCTCGTGCAGGACGGTGACGGTCGAGGCGTAGCGGCGCAGGAACTCCATGTCGTGCTCGACGACGATCACGGTGTGGTCGCGGGCGATCTCGGTGAGGAGTTCGCCGGTGCGCTCCCGCTCGTCCTTGCTCATGCCCGCGACCGGCTCGTCCAGCAGGAGCAGCCGCGGCCCCTGGGCCAGGAGCATGCCGATCTCCAGCCACTGGCGCTGGCCGTGCGAGAGGATCCCGGCGGGCTTCTCGGCCAGGTCCTGCAGGCCGATCGTCTCCAGCGCGGCCGCCACCTGCGGGCCCACGCCCCTGCGGCGGCGCAGGAGGCTCACCAGGGGGCGGCGGAAGCCGGCGGCCAGGTCCAGGTTCTCCAGGACCGTCAGCTCCTCGAACACCACCGAGGTCTGGAAGGTGCGCCCGATGCCGAGCCGGACGATCTGGTGCTCCCTGCGGCCCGGCAGCGGGGTCCCCGCGAAGGCGACGGTCCCCGACGCGGGCCGGGTCAGGCCGGTGATCACGTCGATCAGCGTGGTCTTGCCCGCGCCGTTGGGGCCGATGAGGAAGCGCAGCTCCCCCTCCCCCACGCTCAGGTCCACCCCGTCGATCGCCTTGAAGCCGTCGAAGACGACCATCAGGTCCCTGATCTCCAGCAGGCCGCCCGCGGCCTTGCCCGCTTCCCCGCTCATACCGCGACCTCCTCCTTGACCGGGGCGGGCGGCGCGGCGGGCGCGGCTGCGGCGCGCCGCCGCGCCAGCAGGTCTCCCGCCTGGCCCGCCAGGCCCGCGATGCCTTTGGGCGCCAGCATGATCACCAGGATGAACAGGCCGCCCTGCAGGTAGGTCCAGCCCTCGGGCCAGTTCTCCGACAGGGAGGTGTGCGCCCAGTTCATCAGGACGCCGCCGAGGACCGCCCCGGCCAGCGAGAAGCGCCCGCCGATGGCGACCGCGACGAGCAGCTCGATCGAGGGCACCACGCCCAGCAGCGCGGGCGAGATGATCCCGACGACCGGCACGTACAGCGCCCCGGCGATGCCCGCCATGGCCGCCGACACCGCGAAGGTGACGGTCTTGACCGTGGCGGGGTTGTAGCCGAGGAAGCGCACCCGGTCCTCGCCGTCGCGGATGGCCACCAGCAGCCGCCCGAAGCGGCTCCTCACCAGCTGGCGGGCGAGGAGGTACAGCGCGCCCAGCACCGCGACGACCACGAAGTAGAAGGTGCGCTGGGCGCCCTCGTCCTCGGGGTCCATGCCGAACACGTCGTAGAAGTTGGTCAGCCCGTTGGTGCCGCCGGTGAGGCCCTGCTGGCCGACCAGCCAGATCACGAACGCGGCGGCCAGCGCCTGGCTGAGGATGGCGAAGTAGGCGCCGCGCACCCGCTGGCGGAAGACCAGCAGGCCCAGCACCGAGGCGACCGCGACCGGCAGCACCACCACCATGGCCAGCGCGAAGAACGGGCTGCGGAAGGGCTCCCACAGCGCGGGCAGCTCCTCCACGCCGCTCCAGACCATGAAGTCGGGCAGTCCCTCGGTCCCGGCGTCGTTCAGCTTGAGGTACATGCCCATCGAGTAGCCGCCGAGCCCGAAGAAGACGCCCTGGCCGAGCGTCATCATGCCGCCCTGGCCCCAGGCCAGGCCGATGCCCAGCGCGGCGATCGCGAAGCACAGGTACTTGGCCAGCAGGCCGAGGCGGAACGGGTCGAGGGCGGCCGGGGCGATCGCGAGCAGCAGCAGCGCGGCCGAGGCGAACAGCACGTAGCCGCGGTGCCTTCCGGTCAGCAGGGCTCTGCCCCGCGTCAGGGCGCTCATGTCAGCGCCCGGGAGCGGAGGACGAACATGCCCTGCGGACGGAACTGCAGGAAGGCGACGATCGCCGCGAACACCACGACCTTGGCGAAGCTGGCGTCGGTCCAGAACTCCACGAAGGAGTTGAGCAGGCCCAGGGCCAGTGCGGCCAGGACGGCGCCGCGCAGCCGGCCGAGGCCGCCGGCGACGACGACGAGGAAGGCGTCGACGATGTAGTTGGTGCCCAGCGTGGGGCCGATCGGGCCGACGAGGGTCAGCGCGACGCCCGCGACGCCGGCCAGGCCGGAGCCGATGAAGAAGGTGAGCCGGTCCACCCGTTCGGTGACCACCCCCGAGCAGGCGGCGAGCTCGCGGTTCTGCATGACCGCGCGCATCCGGCGGCCCTGCCCGGAGCGGTTCATGTACGCCCAGATCGCGATCACGCAGGCGACCGCCAGGGCCATGATGAACAGGCGGGTGTGGGGGATCGTCATGCCGCCGAGTTCGAGCCTGCCGCCCAGCCAGCCCGGCGCCGTCACGTTGACGTTGGGGGCGCCGAACAGGTCGCGGGCGAGCTGCTGCAGCACCAGGCTCACGCCCCAGGTGAGCAGCAGGGTGTCCAGCGGCCTGCCGTAGAAGCGCCGGATGGCCAGCCGCTCCAGGACCAGTCCCATGAGCCCCGCCACGGCGAACGCCACCGGCAGGGCCAGCAGGACCGCCTGGTCGGCGGCGACGTCCTGCAGCAGGTAGGCGGTGTAGGCGCCGGCCATGATGAACTCGCCGTGCGCCATGTTGATGACGCCCATCTGGCCGAACGTGAAGGTCAGGCCCAGCGCGATGAGCAGCAGGGCGCCCGCGATGCTGAGCCCGACGGGCAGTTGGTCGAGCATCTCCCCTCCTCTCTTGAGTCCTGCGGGGGGCCGCCCCGCGCCGTGCGCGGGGCGGCCGCCGGCCGCGACGCCTCGGGCGTCAGGAAAGGCCCTCGGCCCAGGGGTAGGACTTGAGGTAGGGGTCCGGCTTGATCGGCTCGCCGGAGCTCCACACCTCCTTGATCAGGCCGTCGGACTGGATCACGCCGATCCGCGCGGTCTTGTGCACGTGCTGGTTCTCGCCGTCGATGGTGACCGTGCCCTCGGGCAGCTTCAGCTCGATCCCGGCGGAGGCCTTCTTGACCGCCTCGACCTCGGTGGTCCCGGCCTTCTTCACCGACTCGGCCCACAGGTATACGGCGTTGTAACCGGCCTCCATGGGGTCGGAGGTCACCTTCTCCTGGCCGTACTTCGCCTTGAAGGCGGCGACGAACTTCTCGTTCTCGGGGGTTTCGGTGGTCTGGTAGTAGTTCCACGCCACCGGGTGCCCGGCGATGTTCTCCACGCCGATGCCGCCCACTTCCTCCTCGGCGATGCTCACCGAAAGGACGGGCAGTTCCTTCGCGGTTCCGCCGGCCGCCTTGAACTGCTTGAAGAAAGCGACGTTGCTGTCGCCGTTCAGGGTGTTGAAGACCGCGTCGGGCTTCGCCGACATGACCTTGTTGACGAGCGTTCCGTATTCGGTGTGGCCCAGGGGCGTGTACTCCTCGCCGACGACCTCCATGCCGTTGGCGGCGGCGTACGCCTTGATGATCTTGTTGGCGGTGCGCGGGAAGACGTAGTCGCTGCCGACCAGGAAGATCTTCTTCTTGCCCTGCTCCTTCAGGTAGTCCAGGCCGGGGATGATCTGCTGGTTGGTGGTGGCGCCGGTGTAGTAGATGTAGGGCGAGGACTCCAGGCCCTCGTACTGCACCGGGTACCACAGCAGCGCCTTCTCGGCCTCGAAGACCGGGAGCATGGCCTTGCGGCTGGCCGAGGTCCAGCCGCCGAACACGGTGGCGACCTCGTCCTTCTTGATGAGCTTGCGCGCCTTCTCGGCGAAGGTCGGCCAGTCCGAGGCGCCGTCCTCCACCACCGGCTCGATCTTCTTGCCGAGCAGGCCGCCCGCGGCGTTGATCTCCTCGATCGCCATGAGCTCGGAGTTCTTGACGGTGACCTCGCTGATGGCCATGGTGCCGCTCAGCGAGTGGAGGATGCCCACCTTGATGGTGTCACCGCCGCCACCGGCGCTTTCGGCTTCCTTGCTCTCACCGCAGGCCGTGAGCACCAGTGCCGCGGCGGCGGCCATGACGGCCGTTCTCCGCCAGTGGGAAATACGCAACTTGCTTCTCCTCCGGGAAGGTCCCCCGTTTTGTCGGTCGACCAACAAAATGCGGGAGGCGTATTTCCGGGGAGCCGTCGGCGTGTTAATTGCGCATTACCGAAGTACCACCGTGTGAACAAAGGGTGAACCGGCGCCCGGTCGACCGCAGCGAAGCGAGGATCGGCCGGGCGCCTTCGGGGGTCCGGGGGTCGCCCCCCGGTCTGGATCATCCGCGGTCACAGCGGTCAGACCAGCAGGGAGAGGCGGCCGACCGTGCCGTCGCGGGCCTCGAACTCGCCGATGTCGACGGTGGTGACGCGCCAGCCGTCGGCGCGCAGGAGGGCGGCGGTGCGGGGGGCTCCGGCGGCCAGGAGGAGGTGGTCGCCGCCCAGGGCCACGACCGCCGCGCCGGACGGCTCGGGGGCGACCCGCAGGCCGGGCAGGCCGGAGGTGTCGATGAGGTCGGGGACGCCCAGCAGCGAGCCGTCCGGCAGCGCGGCCATCGCCGACCGCAGGTGGGGGACGCCCGCGACCTTGACGCCGACCACCCGGCGGGCGGGCAGCAGCGGCGGCAGCAGGCACAGCGCCTCGTCGTCGGTGCGGGCCGACCGCCCCACGTAGAGGGCGTCGGCGGTCTGCAGGACGTCGCCGCCCTCCATGACGCACGCGCCGTCCAGGGTGCGGACCTCCAGGCCCAGGTCGCCGAGCGCCTCGGCGGTGCCGGCCACCTCGGCGGCGCGCTCAGGCGCGCCGGGGCGGGCCAGGACGGCGCGGTCCCCGCACACCACGGCGGTGTCGCCGACGAAGACCGCGTCGTCGCCGTCGCCGACGGGCGCCAGCCGGCGGATCGCGAAGCCCGCTCCGGCCAGCACCTCGACGTACGCCTCGTGCTGGGCGCGGGCCCGCCTCGGTCCGGGGGTCCGGACCAGGGCGGTCCTCATCTCGTCGCGCCCTCGGCCACCAGGATCACGCCCAGCGCGTGGGCGGCGCTCATGCCCAGGGACTCGGCGACACGGCGCAGCTCGCGGCGCTCCCCCTCGCTCAGCGGGCCGTCGGCCAGGGCGACGCGGACCACCTGGGTGAGGAACCACTCCTTGGCCTCGACGGCCAGGTGGGCGCCGGCGCGGGCGATCTCCTCGCGGTGGAAGGCCTCCGGCAGGTGCAGGTCCTCGGCCAGCTCGTCGCTGGTGTAGGCCTCCTCGCCGTAGCCGACCACGGCGTCCACGGAGCGGATCCGGGCCTGGGCGTCGGCGGGGTCGCCGGCCTTCAGCACCAGGCAGCAGGCGGCGCGCATCGCGGCGGGCAGCGCCGCGGCCATGGCGGCGGCGGTGGGCTGGCGCAGGACCGAGACGTTGAAGCGGGTGCGGCAGGAGCGGCACTCGACCGCCTCGCCGAGGCCGCGCAGGGGCACGACGGGCAGGAAGAAGAGGGTGACCCAGCGCTTGCCGCGGCGGCGCCGGTACCGGCGGTCCCCGCCGCAGGACGGGCAGTGGAAAGTGCCCTCGCCCATCGTACGGAAGCAGACCGTCAGACCGAAGACCAGAAACACCGGCTTCCCCTTCCGAAGGGTTGAAAAGTCAACATACCGACCTCCCGGGGTCCGTGGGGACGGTATGGGGAGAAGACGCTAGCGGGGGCAAACGCGACCTTCTACCCTTCAACCCATGACTCCGCCATACACGCCGGGTTACGGCGAGCAAGGGTATCCGCGCCCCACCGCTGCTCCCGCCACCCCGGCCCGCCGCATCCTGGCGGCGGTGAGCCTCCTGGCCTCGGCCGGAGTGGCCGTCGCGCCCTTCCTGCCGTGGGTGCGGGTCTCCCAGGCGGCGTTCCTGATCTTCCCGGCGAAGTCGCAGAGCTGGACCGCCATGGACGACCTGCCCGAGACGAGCAGCGCCCCCGGCCGCCTCGTCCTGGCCGCCGGGGTGATCGGCCTCGTCCTGGCGCTGGCGGCCCTGGCCACCGGCCGCAGGCCCCTCGGCCTGGCCGCGGTCGCCCCCGGCGTCCTGGGGCTCGCCGGCTGCCTGCTCTTCGTCCGGGAGATCCAGGCCTACCAGGAGAAGATGAAGGCCGACCTCCTCGCCCAGCTCGCCCAGGCCGTCCTGGACATCCAGGGCGGGCTGGCGGCCGGCTGGTTCCTGGCCCTGGCGGGCTCGGTCGTGCTGCTGCTGTGCGGTGCCGGACATCTGTTGCGAAAGGTTTAGAGGCTAACCTTTCCTCGATTCCCCATGTCCATGAGATCCCTGCTCTCCTCCCGTCCCGGCCCGCCCGTCCTCACCGCGCTGGCCGCCCTCGCCGTCGCCTGCTGGGGGCTGACCGCGCCCTCCTTCTGGCGGGACGAGGCGGTCACCGCCGACCTGACCGGGCGCACCGTGCCCCAGCTGCTGCGGGTCCTGGGCGAGATCGACGCCGTCCACGGCTTCTACTACCTGCTCATGTGGCCGGTCACCACGGTGTTCGGCGTCTCCGAGCTCACCCTGCGACTGCCCTCGGCCCTGGCCGCGGCGGCCGCGGCCGGGCTCACCACCGCGCTCGGGCGGCGGCTCGGCTCCACCCGGCTCGGCGTCACCGCCGGGCTGCTGGTCGCCCTCTCCCCCTTCCTCAGCCGCTACGCCCAGGAGGCCCGGCAGTACACCCTGGTCGCCGCGCTGGCCGTGCTGGCCACCTGGCTGCTGGTGCGGGCCGAGGACCGGCGCGGCTGGGCCTGGTACGCGGTGGCGGTGGTGCTGCTGGGCTACACCCACCTGTTCGCGCTGCTCCTCCTGCCCGCCCATGTGATCGCCCGGCGCGACGCCCTGCGCCCGTGGGCGGTCGCGACGGGCGCGGCGCTCGTCCCGGTGGCGGGGCTGGCGGTCTTCGCCCAGACCCAGCGCTACCAGGTGAGCTGGATCGAGCCGGTCACCGCCAAGGGCATGCTGCGGCTGGCCCAGGCGCTGGGCTGGGGCCCCTTCCTGGCGGTCCCGGCCGTCCTGCTTCTGGCCTTGGCGCTGTGGCGGTACCGGCCCGCCGCCCCCCTGCTGCGGGTGGCGCTGCCCTGGCTGGTGCTGCCCCCGGTGCTGCTGGTCGGGGTGTCCCTGGCGGGCAGCCCCTACTACGTGCAGCGGTACCTGCTCTTCTGCGTCCCGGCCGCCGCGCTGCTCGTCGCCGCCGGGCTGGAGACCCTCCCCTGGAAGCTGGCCGTGCCGCTGGTCGTGGCCGCCGCCGCGGCGACCGTCCCGGTCCACCTCGACCAGCGCCGCCAGGACGGGCGGGTGGACGACCTGCGCGCCCTCGCCGGGATCGTCGCCGAGCACAAGCGGCCCGGCGACGCCCTGCTCTTCACCGACATACGCATGCGGCCCGCCCTGTCGGTCTACCCCGGCGCCTACCGGGGCCTGGACGACGTCATGCGGCGCGCCACCCCGGTGGCCTCCGGCGACCTCAAGGGCCGCGAGATCTCCCGTACCCGGTACGCCGAGGCGCTGGCCGGGGCCGACCGGGTATGGCTGCTGCACAACCGCGTCCCGTTCCTGCCCGGCTCGGACTGGACGGCCGGGTCCAAGCGGCGCGTCCTGCGGGAGGCGGGCTTTGAGAAGACGCGGAGCTGGCGCTACAAGGGCGGCCAGATCATGCTCTACGAGCGCGTCCCCGACGCCGGGGACACCGCGGACGCGCTGCCCAAGCACGCCGTGCGGACCGACCTGGCGGGCTGAGCCCGCCGGTCGCCCCGGCCGGCCCGCGGGCCGGCCGGATCAGGCGGATCAGGCGGATCAGTCGTAGAAGCCGAGGCGGCGCAGCTGCTTGGGGTTGCGCTGCCAGTCCTTGGCCACGCTGACCTGGAGGTTGAGGTAGACGCGGGTGCCCAGCATCGCCTCGATCTGCTTGCGGGCGCTGGTGCCGACCTCGCGCAGCCGCGCGCCCTTGCGGCCGATGAGGATCGCCTTCTGGCTGGGCCGCTCGACGAACACGTGCGCGTAGATGTCGGTGAGGTCCTCGCGGCCGGGGCGCGGGCCCATCTCGTCGACGACCACCGCGATGGAGTGGGGCACCTCCTGCTCCACGCCCTCCAGCGCCGCCTCGCGGACGAACTCGGCGACCAGGATCTGCTCGGGCTCGTCGGTGAGGTCGCCCTCGGGGTACAGCGGCGGGCCCTCGGGCAGGTGCCCGGTCAGCACGTCGGCGACCACGTCGAGCTGGTAGGGGCCGTCCCCGCCACGGGCGGACTGGCCGGTCTGCGCGCCGAGGCCGCCGACCGCCGAGACCGGCACGATGTCGGCCCAGTCGCCGAGGGCGTTCACGGCCATGAGCTGCTCGGCCAGCTGCTGCGGGCCCACCTTGTCGGCCTTGGTGACGATCGCGACGACCGGCGTGCCCTTCACCTGGGCCAGCTCCCGCGCGATGTAGCGGTCGCCGTCGCCGACCTTCTCGTCGGCCGGCACGCAGAACCCGATCACGTCCACCTCGGTGAGGGTGCCGCGGACCAGGCTGTCCAGCCGCTCCCCCAGCAGGGTGCGCGGCCGGTGCAGGCCCGGGGTGTCGACGATCACCAGCTGGGCGTCCGGCCGGTGCACGATGCCGCGGATCGCCCGCCGCGTGGTCTGCGGCCGGTTGCTGGTGATCGCCACCTTGGTGCCCACCAGAGCGTTCATCAGGGTGGACTTGCCGACGTTGGGCCGTCCGACAAAACAGGCGAATCCGGATCTGAACTCTGGCGTGGTCACCCTCCGATTCTCCCGTACCCGGGGAGCTGACCCGACCGCGGGCGTCCCCGCCGGCCGCCGGACAAGTGAGCGCCAAGCACCCGCCAAGCGCGCCGGGCGACGCTGCGGCCATGGACAAGACACCCGTTCCGCTCGTGCGGCCCCGGACCGAGGGCGCTCCCGAGGTCGACCTGACCAGCTTCGCGATCATCCACCGCGCCATGTGCGGCGAGGTCCGCAGGCTCGCCGACCTCACCGCCGCGCAGGGCGACACCCCCTTCCCGCCGGAGCGGGAGACCGCGCTCCGGCGCCTGCTCGGCCACCTGGCCACCGAGATCCACGGCCACCACACCAAGGAGGACGAGGTCCTGTGGCCGGTGGTCTCCGCCTCGGCGGGCGCGGCCGTCGACCTGCTGCCGCTGACCGAGGACCACACCGCGATCGACCCCTGCCTGGACCGGCTCCGCACCGCCACGGGCCGGGAGCGGGCCGAGGCGCTGGCCGTCCTGCGGGACCTGATGGAAGAGCACATCGCCGAGGAGGAGGCCGTGCTCTTCCCCGTCATGCGCCGGTACGTCTCCGTCGCCGACTTCACCGCGTGCGAGAAGCGGTTCCAGCGGGGCGCTCCCCTCTCCCACATGAGGTTCGTCCTGCCGTTCATCGCCGACCACGCCACCCCCGAGGAGCTGGCGCGGATGATGAAGACGGCGGGTCCCGTCATGGGACTCCTCGTGCGGCTCTTCCGCCCCGGCTACGACAGGCTGCGGCGGACCGTCTACGGGAGCTGAGCGCGGGCGCGCTCGGCCCAGTGCGCGGCGCCCAGCCGCTCGGCGACCTCGACGGCCTCGGCGTAGTGCCCCGCGGCGGAGTCCAGGCCGAGGAACCCCGCCAGCTCCCCCAGCACGTGGCCCACCGGGCACAGCCCCACGCTGGCCGTGATCGCCCCGGCGTAGAAGCCCTCGTAGGGCAGCAGCCGCGCGTACAGGTCGGCGGCCGTCTCGCGGTCTCCCAGCTCGATGCTCAGCAGCGCGCGGACCGACAGGTGGAAGTCGTGGAAGTAGTTGACCTCCACGGGCCCCGCGGCGGCGGAGACCTCGTGCGCCCGCTCCCGCTCGCCGGCCGCGAGCAGGACCAGCGCGTACAGGTCGGCCATCAGCGCGCTGTACCCCCACGCCTCCCAGACGGGCTGGATCTCCACCAGCAGCTCGGCCAGCCGGCCCTGGGCGAACAGGACGGTGAACCGGCCGAGCCAGGCGATGGCCAGCTCGCCGCCCCACAGGCTGGTGCCCTGGAACCGCTCCATGATCTCGAAGTAGCCGGCCTCCGCCTCGGCGAACCTGCCCTCGATCACCATGCGCATGCCCTGGTCGAAGTGCGCTATGTGCACCAGCAGGGTCAGCTCGTAGGCGGCCGCCAGCCGCAGGCCCCGCTCCAGGTGGGAGCGGGAGCCCGCCAGGTCGAGCCGCCCCGAGCAGACCTGGTGCGCGAACATGTGGCCGAGCACCTGGTACATGCCCAGGGAGTGCGCCTCGGCCAGCGCCAGCAGCTCCTCGGCGTTGGCGCCGCGCTCGTCCAGCGACTCGGGAGTGCGGTAGCAGTTCATGTGGAACCCGTTGAGCGCGTGCGCGAGCAGTTCCGGCTCGCCGAGGCCGCGGGCGATCCGCACCGCCTCCTCCGCCGCGCGGGCGCCCCGCCGCGCGCGGTCGTTGTCCAGCTCCATCGCCAGCGTGGTGAGCAGGCCGACGCGCAGCGGGCCCGGCGGCAGGCCCTCCAGCGCCTCCGACGCGACGGCGATCACCGCTTCGTCCCGCACGCCGTACAGGTGGTTGGTCCACAGCGACGGCACGTCGTAGGCGGTGATGACGCGGGCGGTCAGCTCGGGGTCGCCGATCCCGCGCAGGGTGTCCAGGACCTCGTCGCGACGCGCCCTGGCCGCCATCAGGTCGCCGGAAAGGGCCAGCGCCCGGACCAGCCGCGCCACGAGCTCCAGCCGGGCCCGGGGGTCCGACGGCCCTGAGCGGTCGTGGGCGTCCAGGGCCTGCGTCCACAGGTGCGACGCGGTCCGGTGGGCGAAGTGCGCCTCGGCCGCCTCCGCCGCCTTCGCGGCGTACCGGACGGCCTTGTCGAGCCGCGTCCCCGCCGCCAGATGGTGGTGGGCGAGCGCCGCCGGGTCCGCCGCGGGGCGCGCCTCCAGCGCGTCCGCGACCCGGGTGTGCAGCCGTGCCCGGCGCAGCCTGGACAGATCGTGGTAGAGGGTGTCGCGGACCAGGACGTGGGAGAACCGGACACCGGTGTCCTCCTCCGTCAGCAGTCCGGTGACCAGGGCCGCCTCCAGGGAGTCCAGGACGGCCTCCTCGTCGACGCCGCAGATCTCCGTCAGCAGGCCGGGATCGACGTCGCGGCCCGCCACGGCCGCCGTGCGCAGGACCGTCTGCGCGGTCGCGGGCAGGCGCGCGACCCGCCGCCGGAGGACGTCCCCCACGCCGGAGGGCACCGCGTGCACGGCGGCCTCGGGGCCTTCGGAGTCCAGCAGGCGCGCGGTCTCCCGGACGAAGAAGGGGTTGCCCGCCGTGCGTTCGGCGATCGCCGCCAGCGTGCGGGCGTCCACCTCCGCCGCGCACACCCGTCCGACCAGTTCCGCGACGGCGCCCGCGTCGAGGCCCGCCAGCTCCACGCGGACCGGCTCGTGCCTGGCCAGGGCGGCCAGGGCCTCGGCCAGCGCGTCCGTCGGCTCGGCGGTGCGGTACGTCGCCAGGAACAGCACGCCCGGCACCCGCCCGGCCAGGCCCGCCAGCAGTCCGAGCGTCTCCTCGTCGGCCCGGTGCAGGTCCTCCAGGACCACCACGAGGGCGGCGGAGCGGGCGGCCTCCCCCAGGTAGTCGCCGATCGCCCGGTGCAGCCGGAACCGGGCGACGGTCAGGTCGCCCGACGGGGCGAGGGCGTCGTCGTCGAGCATCGGCGCCAGCGTCTCCGGCGCGGGATGGCGCTCGGCCAGCGCACGCAGCAGCTCCGCCCACGTCCACGCCGCGGGCGCGCCGCCGACCTCGGGGGTGCGGCCCCACGCCTGCTCCCAGCCCTCGGCCGCCAGCGTCCGGCAGACCTGGGCCGCCAGCGCGGTCTTGCCCGCGCCCGCCTCACCGGACAGCAGCACCAGCCGTCCGCCCGACCGGACCGCCGCCAGGATCTCCGCCAGCTCCCGGTCCCTGCCGACCAGCGGCTCGGCCGCCGGCTCCGGCGGCGCCGGACGCGGGACGGCGAGCACCGCCGGCGCGTCCTCCGGCGCCGCCGCCAGCGCGGGCGACTGGCGCAGGATGTCGCCCTCCAGCGCCTGCAGCGCCGGACCCGGATCGACGCCCAGCTCCTCGGCCAGCAGCGTGCGGATCTCCCGCAGGACGGCCAGCGCGTCGGCCTGCCTGCCGCCGCGGTACAGCCCCAGGGCCAGCAGCCGCCGCGCCGCCTCCCGCAGCGGATGGGCGGCGGTGTGCGCCTCCAGCTCCAGCACCGCCTGCGCGGTGGCCCCGGCCGCCAGCATCGCCGCGGCCCGCCGCTCCAGGACGGTGAGGCGCAGTCCGGCCAGCCGCGTCCCCTCGGCCTCCGCCCACGGCAGGTCGGCGAACTCCGCGTAGGCGGGGCCCCGCCACAGCTCCAGCGCCTCGTCGGCCCTCGTCCAGGCCAGCGACGGGTCGGCGCTCTCCCCCGCCAGGCGCTCGAACCGCCACACGTCGACGGCGTCCCGCGGCAGGACCAGCGCGTATCCGGGCGGGCGGGTCACCAGCACGGACGCCGGGGTGCGGGGGGACCGGCCGGGCTCCAGGGCGCGCCGCAGATGCGACACGAACGCCTGCACCCCGGCCAGCGCCCGGGCGGGCGCCTCGCCGGGCCACAGGTCCTCGATCAGCCGGTCCGCCGGCACCATCCGCCCGCCCGCGGCGACCAGCCGCGCCAGCACCGCCCGCTGCCGCGTCCCGCCGAGTTCGGCGGCGTCACCGCCGACCTTCGCCTCGAAAGTCCCGAGGATCCTTATCTCGACCATTTGGCGGGAATCATAAACCGCCGTGCCCCCGCCGGAAGGGCACTTCGCCGCGCTCAACCGGCGAGGGTGAGCTCCTCGGCCTCCGGCGGCCGCGCGCCGTGCACGTCCACCTCGGGCAGGATCCGGTCCAGCGGGCGCGGTAGCCACCAGTTCCAGCGGCCCAGCAGCGCCATCGCCGCGGGGACGAGGACCAGCCGGACCAGGGTGGCGTCCAGCGCCACGGCGACGGCCAGGCCCACCCCCATCTGCTTGATCACCACGCCCGGGTCGAACACGAACCCGACGAAGACCGCGATCATGATGAGCGCGGCGCTGGTGATGATCCGGCCGGTGGCGCTCAGCCCGGCGACCACCGAACCGTGCGGGTCCCCGGTGCGCTCGTGGTCCTCCCGCACCCGCGTCAGCAGGAAGACCTCGTAGTCCATCGAGACCCCGAACAGCACCGCGAACATCAGCGGCAGGATGAAGCTCGAGACCGGCACGCTGTGCGGCAGGCCCAGCAGCTCCGCGCCCCACCCCCACTGGAAGATCATGACGAGTGCCCCGTAGGCGGCGGCGATGGACAGCAGGTTCATCGCGGCGGCCTTCAGCGGGACGGCGACCGAGCGGAAGACCAGCAGGAGCAGCAGGCACGAGGTGCCCGTCACCACCAGGATGACCAGCCAGATCCGGTCGGAGACGATCTCCGTCAGATCGCGGTAGGCGGCGGTGAACCCGGTGACCTCGCCGCCCAGCGGCACGACCCGCGCGCGCACGGCGTCCACGAGGCCGGGCACCCGCTCGTCCTGCGGGCCGAACGCGGGGATCACGGTGAGCACGGCGGCGTCGCGCCCGGGCGACACGAGCGGCTCGCCCACCGAGGCGACGTCCGCCAGAGCCGCCAACTCCCGCCGTACGGCCACCGGATCCGCCTTCTCCGTCAGATCCAGCGCCACCAGCAGCGGCCCGTTCGCGCCCGGCCCGTACGCCTCGGCGATCAGGTCGTAGGCCTGGCGGACGGTGGAGCCCTCCGGTTCGGAGCTGGCGTCGTTGGGCCAGCTCCGCATGCCCAGGGCGGGCGCGGCCAGCGCCAGCAGCAGGGTCAGGGCCGCCAGCAGCCACGGCAGCGGGCGGCGGACGACCAGGGCGGCCCAGGCGCCCGCCCGGCGCGAGTCGTTCACCACCGGGGCGCCGCGGCGCTCGCGGCGGCGCAGCACCCGGCGGCCCGCCAGGCCGAGCAGCGCGGGCAGCAGGGTGACCGCCGACGCCATCGTCGCGAAGACCACCATGCCCGCCGCGAAACCCATCGTGACGAACACCGGCAACCCGGCGAACACCAGCCCGCACAGGGCCACCAGGACCGTCGCCCCGGCGAACAGCACCGACCTGCCCGCGGTCGCGTTGGCGCCCGCCGCGGCCTCGGGCACGGCCAGGCCCTCGGCGAGGTTCTCCCGGAACCGGGTGAGCACGAACAGGGCGTAGTCGATGCCGACGCCGAGCCCGATCATCACCGCGAGCGTCGGCGCGGTCGTGCCGACGTCGGCGACCGCCGCGAACAGCGTGATCCCCGCGACGCCCACGCCCAGCCCGGTGAGCGCGACGGCCAGCGGCAGCCCCGCCGCGGCGACCGAGCCGAACGCCAGGAACAGGATGACCAGGGCCGCGACGATCCCGATGGCCTCGGACGTCCCGCCCGGCGCCGTCACGTTCTCCGGCAGCTGCCCGCCGAACTCCACCCGGGCGCCGGGGACCTCGGCGGCCTTCTCCAGCAGGTCCAGGTCCTCGGCGGGCTTCAGGTCGGTGACCGGCACGTCGTACCGGACGGTCAGCAGCGCCGTACGGCCGTCGGCGCTCGGCACCGGGCCGTCCACGCCGACCACGTGCGGCAGCTTCGCGATCCGGCCGGACGCCCGCGCCACCTCTGCCGCGTCCACCCCGCCCTCATCGTGCACGACGACCCGGGCGTCGGCCTCGGCCATCGCCGGGAAACGCTCCCTCAGCAGGTCCGTCGCGGCCTGCGAGCCCGTCCCTTCGAGGTCGTAGTCGTCGTGCAGCGCCCCGCCCAGCGTCGAGGCCGCCCCCGCGAACAGCGCCAGGGCCAGCAGCCAGGCCCCGATCACCCGCCAGGGCCGCCGCGCCGCGGCACCTCCCAGGCGGTAGAGCATCCGAGACATCCCGTCCCCTCTCCGAGGTCTTCCTCATCGAGGGCCACTGTGGAGAGGGGGCCTTGCAGGGGGCTTGGCGGCCGCTTGCGGGTTCCCGCAAGCGGCATGCCGTCACAGCGTGGTGTGCACCGTCCCGTCCGGACCCGCCACCAGGACCGGAGCCTCGGGGCCCAGGTCGCGGACGGGGGCGATGTCCGGCAGGTCGCCGGCGGTGACGACCACCGCGGCCTCCAGGCCCTCGGCTCCGCTGGCCACCGCCATCGCGACGGCGACCTGCAGCGCGGACAGGTCGAGGTGGGGCAGCGCCACCGTGGTGGCGGTGTAGGTGCGGCCGGTCTCGTCCCGCACCGCCGCGCCCTCCGGGGCGCTGTTGCGGGCGCGGGAGGAACGGGCCAGCTTGATGAGCTTGTCGTCCTCGGGATTCACGGGCTCAGCTTAGAGGCTCCGGGCAGCCTGGCCGCCGCGCGGGCCGCCGCGTCGGCGGCGGGGCTCGGGGCCTTGGGGGAGACGACGCCGGGCTGGGCGACGATCAGGAGGGCGTCGCCGTTGCGGTGCACGATCAGCTCGTAGCTCAGCGTGCGGCCCGGACCCGCCGGGGCGGAGAAGCGCACCGCCAGGGTGTCCGCGGGCGCCAGGCCCGGCGTCTTCAGGGGGCTCTGGGGGAGGTTCATCTCGGCGCCGCCCACCTTGGCGCGCAGCGCCGTGCATCCGGCGGCGTCCCGGCGCGCGGCGTCCAGCGTCCGCCCCGCCCGTACCGAGCCCGCGTCGAAGACCTGCTGGGTGAGCGTCGACCCGGGATCGAGCCGGTAGAAGGCGGTGCCCCTGCTCGGCACGTCGCGGAGCCCGTACCCGTCCGCCAGGGCCAGCAGCCGCCGGCAGGGCTGGTCGTGCGCGACCACCCCGCGGAAGGCGGACTGCGGCTGGGCGGGCAGGTAGTCTCCCGGCACGTCCTGCGATGTCAGGACGGCAGCGGTCAGTCTGGCCGGGAAGTCCGCCCCCTTCGGCGCGGCATCCCGCCCGCACCCGGCGGCCAGTGCCGCCGCGGCGGCGGCGAGCACGGCTCCGCGAACGATGCGCCTCATGGGAATCCCCCGAATCCTCCTGATGGCGAAGAAGATCGTTCCCGGGGGGAGGCGTGTCAATCCTCCGGCCCGTCACTCCCCGCCGGGGTTCTCCCCCTCCGGCAGGCGCTCGACCAGCACCGTGCCGATGCGGTTGCGCCGCCCGGCCAGGCTCTCGGCGGTCAGCCGCAGCCCCGCCACCTCGGCGGTGGACCCGGCGATCGCCACCCGGCCCAGCGCGTGCGCCAGCAGCCCGCCGACGGTCTCCACGTCCTCGACGTCGATCTCCACGCCGCACAGCTCGGCGAGCTCCTCCACGCCCATCCGGGCGGTGACCCGCCGGCGGCCGTCGGGCAGCGCCTCCACCCGGGGCAGCTCGTTGTCGTACTCGTCGGTGATCTCCCCGACGATCTCCTCGAGGATGTCCTCGATGGTGACCAGGCCCGCCGTCCCGCCGTACTCGTCGATGACGATCGCCACGTGGATCTGCCGCGCCTGCATCTCGCGCAGCAGGTCGTCGATCGGCTTGGAGTCGGGCACGTACGTCGCCGGGCGCATCAGCTCCGCGACCCGCGCCGACTCCTGCGCCGGCGCCTCGTGCAGCCGCCGCACGACGTCCTTGAGGTAGGCCACGCCCACCACGTCGTCCTCGTTCTCACCGGTCACCGGGATCCGGGAGAACCCCGAGCGCAGCGACAGCGACAGGCACTGGCGCAGCGTCTTGTCGCGCTCGATGAACACGATGTCGGTGCGCGGCACCATGACCTCGCGGACCAGGGTGTCGCCCAGCTCGAAGACCGAGTGGATCATCTCCCGCTCGTCCGGCTCGATCAGCCTGCGCTGCTCGGCCAGGTCGACCAGGTCGCGCAGCTCGGCCTCGGTGGCGAACGGGCCCTCGCGGAAGCCCTTGCCGGGGGTCAGCGCGTTGCCCAGCAGGATCAGCACCCGCGGCAGCGGCCCCAGCACCCGCACCAGCGGGTGCATGACCAGCGCGCCGACCAGGGCCACCCGCCCGGCGTGCTGGATGGCCAGGGTGCGCGGGCCGACCCCGACCACGATGTAGCTGACCAGGATCATGATCACCGCGGCGGTGACGTAGGCGCGCCACGTCTCGTCCAGCCAGCCGATGCACAGGTCGGCCACGATCACCGTCGCCGACAGCTCGCACGAGGTGCGCAGCAGCAGCAGGAGGTTGACGTAGCGGGCCGGGTCGGCCACCACCTCCGACAGGCGGGGGGAGTCCAGCTCGGCGACCCGGACCCGGGAGACCCGGGTCAGCGCGGTCTCCATCCCGGCGAACAGGCCGGCGAAGACGACCAGCGCGACCGAGGCCCCGATCATCCACAACTGGGTACCGCTCAGCGCGACTCCCGCCAGCTCTCCAGCAGCCTGCCCTGCAGGCCGAACATCTCGGCGTGCTCCTCGGGCTCGGCGTGGTCATAGCCCAGCAGGTGCAGGATGCCGTGGGTGCACAGCAGCTCCAGCTCGTCCTGGGTGGAGTGGCCGGCCTGGCGGGCCTGGCGCTCGGCGACCGCCGGGCACAGCACCACGTCGCCCAGCAGCCCCGGATCGGCCTCGCCGTCCTCCGAGCCGCCCGACAGGTGGCCCGGGCGCAGCTCGTCCATCGGAAAGGCCAGCACGTCCGTCGGCTTGTCCTCGCCCATCCACTTGAGGTTGAGCTCCCGCATCGCCGGCTCGTCCACCAGCAGCAGCGACAGCTCCGCCAGCGGGTGGATCTGCATGCCGTCCAGCACGTGCCGGGCCAGGCGGACCAGCGTCTCCTCGTCGGCGGGCGCGCCGGACTCGTTGAGTACCTCGATGCTCATCTGCGTCCCCGTTCGCGCCGCGGGGGGCGCTGCTGCTCGGCCTGCGGTGCGTCGTAGCGCTCGTAGGCGTCGACGATGTCGCTGACCAGCCGGTGGCGCACCACGTCGGTGCTGCTCAGCCGGCAGAAGTAGATGTCCTCCACGTCCTTCAGGATGTCCTGGACGACGGCCAGGCCGCTGCGCGAGCCCGACGGGAGGTCCACCTGCGTCACGTCGCCGGTCACCACGATCTTGGAGCCGAAGCCCAGCCGGGTGAGGAACATCTTCATCTGCTCGGGGGAGGTGTTCTGCGCCTCGTCCAGGATGATGAAGGAGTCGTTCAGCGTCCGGCCGCGCATGTAGGCCAGCGGGGCCACCTCGATCGTCCCCGCCTGCATCAGCTGCGGGATCGAGCCCGGGTCGACCATGTCGTGCAGGGCGTCGTACAGCGGGCGCAGGTACGGGTCGATCTTCTCGTACAGCGTGCCGGGCAGGAAGCCCAGCCGCTCGCCCGCCTCGACCGCCGGGCGCGTGAGGATGATCCGGTTGACCTTCTTCTCCTGCAGCGCCTTCACCGCCTTGGCCATCGCCAGGTACGTCTTGCCGGTGCCGGCGGGACCGATGCCGAAGACGACGGTGTGCTGGTCGATCGCGTCGACGTAGCGCTTCTGGTTGACGGTCTTGGGGCGGATCGTGCGGCCGCGGGAGGAGAGGATGTCGTGGCTGAGCACCTCGGCGGGCCGGCCGGACTCCCGCAGCATCGACACGCTGCGCTCCACCGACTCGGGGGTCAGGGACGCGCCCTTGCGCAGCAGCGTCACCATCTCGCCGAACAGCTTGGCCACCAGCTCCGGCTCCGAGCCGCCGGTGACGGTGATCTCGTTGCCGCGAACGTGGATGTCGCTGTTGAAGGCCCGCTCGACCACGGCCAGCAGCTCGTCGCGGGACCCGAGCAGCGCCACCATCGACTGCTCGTCGGGCACCACGATCTTGATCTGGGAGCGTGCGCCCTGCTGGGTGGAATTCTGTGATTCGCTCATCTGCCGGCCTGAAGCGGCCACTGAACCCCTCTGATCTGCGGATCCGTTGTTCCCTCAAGGCCCATGGTAGCGAGGGCCGGGCGGGAACGCCGATTCCTTTTTCAGCCGGGGGGCCAGTTGAGGCCGCGGCCGCCCAGGACGTGGGCGTGCACGTGGAAGACCGTCTGCCCGGCGCCCGCCCCGGTATTGAAGATCACCCGGTAGCCCGACTCGGCGACGCCCTCGTCCTCGGCCACCCGCCCGGCCTCCGCGGCCAGCTCCGCCAGCACCTCCGGGTCGGCCGACAGCGCCGCGAAGTTCGGGTGGTGGTCCTTGGGCACCACCAGGACGTGCACCGGCGCCTGCGGGTTGATGTCGCGGAAGGCCAGCGTGCGCTCGCCCTCCCGCACCACCTCCGCGGGCACCTCACCGGAAATTATCTTGCAGAACAGACAGTCCACGTCGCCTCCGTCGAAGTCTCCACACGGCATGCTACCGAGATCTTGAGGCCCTCCGGAGCCCCGCCCTCACCCCCGCGGCGGAGCCCGCCGGGGATTCCCGATGTCCGCGCTCGGGCGCGCGGCGGGGCCCGCTCTGGTTATGGTGGCCTGGACGGCGTGAACCCCCCTCTGCCCGCCGGCGCGTGGGGATTCCGCCCGGTTCTTTCGCGACGGGGTCGCCCCGCTCCCGGTGGTCCCCGGACCGCCCGGAGGGGGGTGGAGGAGTGACCGGGGCTGGACGATCAGATGCGGTGGGGTAAACCGGAGGACGAAGGCGCACGTCCCAGTGACGTGACCGAGACCCTGTTGGTGGCGCCGTCCGCGATGGCGGCGTGGGACGCCGACCAGGCGGTGACGGAGCTGTACGGCAGCCAGTACCGTCCCCTGGTGCGGCTGGCCGCGCTGCTCGTGCGCGACGTGGCGACCGCCGAGGAGGTCGTGCAGGACGCCTTCGTGGCCATGCACGGGGCCTGGCGGCGGCTGCGCGACCCCGACAAGGCGCTGGCGTACCTGCGCCAGACCGTCGTCAACCGGGCGCGCTCGGTGCTGCGGCACCGCGCGGTGGTGGAGAAGTACGCGCCCAAGGGGCTGCCGGACGTGCAGAGCGCCGAGACCGGCGCCATCATCGAGCTGGAGCGGGCCGCCGTGATCAAGGCTTTGCACACCCTGCCCAACCGGCAGCGGGAGGCGCTGGTGCTGCGCTACTACGCCGACCTGTCCGAAGCGCAGATCGCCGACGCCATGGGCATCAGCCGCGGCGCGGTGAAGAGCCACACGGCGCGCGGGATGGCCGCGCTCCGCAACGTCCTGGAGCAGCAATCTTGACCCCCGGCGACTTCCCCGCCGACCGCCTCCGCCGGGCCCTGCACGCGGAGGCCGAGCAGGTCGTGCCCGCGCCCGACGGGCTGCAGCGCATCAGGGAGCGCACCTCGGCCGCGCCCCGACCCGGCCTGTGGTCGTGGTTCACCGGAGGCTGGAAGGGCCCGCTGCTGGCGGGCGCCGCGGCCCTCACCATGGCCGCCGCGGCCATGACGGCGACCCCCTCGGCCATCGACCGCATCACCTCGGCCGGCAACCCCCGCGAGACCGGCGCGGAGCCCCTGCCCAAGTCCGCCCCCTCCACCTCGGCCCCCGCCGCCCCCGCCGGCACCCCGCCGGCCGCCGGCGACCGCCGCGCCGCCCCGGCCTCCCCTGAATGCGACTCCGCCACCGCGGCGCCGCCCTCCCCCAGGACCGCCGCGCCCTCCCCGACCCGACCCACCCGCACCGCTCCCGCCCCCTCCACCGCCGCCCCGTCCTCCCCAGCCGCCTCGAACACCCCGGCCGCTCCGTCCCCTCCGGCCAAGGCGACGCCCACCCCGTCCGCCACCCCCGGGACCGCCCTCTCCGAGACCGCCCCGGACCCGGCCTGCCCCGAGGCCGCCGCCCCGCACGCCACGCCGCTCTCCTCCCCGCCCGCCACGGCCGAGCCCACACCCACCCGCTCCCCCGACCGCGACACCCGCCCCTCCCCCACCCCGTCCGCCCCCACGCCCACCGCGACCCTCACCACCCCGGCCCCCGCCGACACCCCGAAACCCCCCACCCCGAGCAACACCGCCCAGCCCCCGGACTGACCGAAGCCCGTACCGGGACCGCACCCCCCGGCCCCCGGCCCCCGGACCGACCGAAGCCCATACCAGGGCCGCACCCCCCGGCCCTTGAACCGAAGCCCGTACACGGGCCCCGCCGCCCGGCCCCGGGCCGAATGAGGAGCGACATGGAAACCGCACCGGATCTGCCGAAGATCGGCGCTCCCGCCACCGGCGCCCTCGCCGCGATCGGCGTCACCCGCCTGGCCGAGACCGCCCGGTTCACCGAGCGGGAGCTCCTGGCCCTGCACGGCGTGGGGCCCAAGGCCGTGCGCATCCTCCGGGAGGCCCTCGCCGAGCGGGGCCTGTCCCTCAGCGGGGAGTGACCCCGCCCCGGCCTCGGGACGCGGGCGCCGGCGGATCTCGGAACGCGGACACCAGCGGCTCTCGGGACACGGTCACCAGCGGGCCTCGGGACGCGGGCGCCGACCGGTCTCGGAACGCGGACACCAGCGGGCCTCGGGACACGGGCGCCGACCGGTCTCGGAACGCGGACGCCGGCGGATCTCGGAACTCAGGCGCCGACGGGCCTCGAGGCGCGGTCACCAGCGGCCGGTGCGGGCCATCAGGACCGAGACCGCGGCGACGCCGGCGGTGGAGGTGCGCAGGACCGTCGGACCCAGGAGCACCGGGCGGGCTCCCGACCGGGTGAAGAGCTCCAGCTCCTCGCGGCTGATGCCGCCCTCGGGGCCCACCACCAGCACGATCTCGCCGGCGCCCTCGACGGGGACGGCGCTGAGCGGCTCGGCCGCCTCCTCGTGCAGGACCAGCGCCAGGTCCGCGCGTTCCAGCAGGGCCGCCGCCTCGGCCGTGGAGGCCAGGTCCGCCACCACCGGGAAGCGGCTCCGCCGCGACTGCTTGGCGGCCTCCCGCGCCGCGTTGCGCCACCGCCCGAGCGACTTCTCCCGCCGCTCGGCCCGCCACTGCGTGATCGACCGGCTCGCCGACCAGGGCACGATCCCGTCCACCCCGGCCTCGGTCATCACCTCCACGGCCAGCTCCCCCCGCTCCCCCTTGGGCAGCGCCTGCACCACCGTGATCCGCGGCGAGGCGGCCGGCTCCTCCCGCCGCTCCAGCACCTCCAGCTCCAGCCGGTCCTTCCCCACCCCGGCCACCGAGCACCGCGCCCGCCCGCCCTCCCCGTCGGTGAGCACGACCTCCTCCCCCGCCCGGAGCCGCTTCACCGTCGCCGCATGCCGCCCCTCGGCCCCCTCCAGCACCACCCTGCCGCCCGCACCGGCCAGCACGACCCTGTCCACCACGAAAACCGGAGCACTCATGCCCCCATCCTCCCAACCCCGCCCGCCCCCCGATCCCGCCTGTGGAAAAGGCGCAGGGCCGCCCGCGGGAGCGGGCGGCCCTGTCAGGGGTCGCGGTAGCCGTCGTGGTAGGCGTCGGCGACCTCGGCTCTTCAGCCGTTGAAGGCGTCGCGGAGGCGGGAGAAGAAGCCCTGCTGGCCCGGGGCGAACTTGCCGGGGGGCCGCTCCTCGCCGCGGAGGCGGGCCAGTTCGCGCAGGAGCTCCTCCTGCTCGGGGTCGAGCTTGGCCGGGGTCTCGACGTTGACGTGGATCATCAGGTCGCCGCGGCCGCTGGCGTTCAGGTGCTGGGCGCCCCTGCCGTACAGGGGGATGACCTGGCCGGACTGGGTGCCGGGGCGGATGTCGACGTCCTCGGCGCCGTCGAGGGTCTCGATGACCACCGAGGTGCCCAGGGCGGCGGCGGTCATCGGGATCTGCACGGTGCAGTGCAGGTCGTCGCCCTCCCGCTCGAAGATCGGGTGGGGGCGCTCGACGATCTCCAGGAAGAGGTCGCCGGCCGGGCCGCCGCCGGGGCCGACCTCGCCCTCGCCCGCGAGCTGGATGTGGGTGCCGTGCTCGACGCCCGCCGGGATCTTGACCTTGATGGTGCGCTGGGTGCGCACCCGGCCGTCGCCGGCGCACTCGGGGCAGGGGTTGCGGATCACCGAGCCGTAGCCGCCGCACTGGGGGCACGGCCGGGACGTCATGACCTGGCCGAGGAAGCTCCGCTGGACCTGCTGGATCTCGCCCCGCCCGTGGCACATCTCGCACGTGTCGGGGTGGCTGCCCGCGGCGGCGCCCGAACCCGTGCAGGCGCCGCAGACCGTCGCGGTGTCGATGGTCAGCTCGCGGGTGGTGCCGAACGCCGTCTCCGCCAGGTCCAGCTCGACCCGCAGGGTGGCGTTGCGGCCCCGGCGGGCGCGCGAACGCGGCCCGCGGGCGCTGGCCGTCCCGAAGAGGGTGTCCATGATGTCGCTGAACGGGAAGCCCGCGCCGAAGCCCGCGCCCCCGCCGCCCATCGGGGAGCCGAACGGGTCGGCGCCCAGGTCGTGCATCTCCCGCTTCTTGGGGTCCGACAGCACCTCGTAGGCCTGCGTGACCTCCTTGAACTTCTCCTGGCTCTCGGCGTCGGGATTGACGTCCGGGTGGAGTTCACGGGCGAGCCGGCGGTATGCCTTCTTGATCTCGTCCGGGGTGGCGTTGCGGCTCACCCCGAGCGTGGCGTAGTAGTCGCGCACTTAGGATCCCGCCAGAATCTGACCGACGTAACGTGCCACAGCGCGTACCGCTCCCATCGTTCCTGGGTAGTCCATTCGGGTGGGTCCGAGAACCCCGAGCCGGGCCAGCGCCTGCCCGTCCATGCCGTAGCCCGCGGCGACCACGGACGTGGAATGCAGCCCCTGGAGCTGGTTCTCGGCTCCGATCCGCACCGTCAGGGTAGCCGGGTCCCCGGCCTCCCCGAGCAGGCGCATCAGCACCACCTGTTCTTCCAGGGCCTCCAGCACGTCCCGGAGGCCCTTCGAGAAGTCGCCGAGCGCGAGGTTGGCCGCGCCCGCGAAGACGATCTTCTCTTCGTTCCGTTCGACCAGGGTCTCCAGCAGGACCGACAGCACCGCCACGGCCACCGGCCGGTCCTCGGCGGGCACCCGGTCGGGCAGGTCGGCCACGGCCAGCGGCACCTCGCCGAACGAACGCCCGTCCAGGCAGGCGTTCAGCAGGGCCCGCAGCTGCGCCACCGAGTCCTCGGCGAGGTCGACGAGGGTCTCCACGACCCGCTGCTCCACCCGCCCCGTGTCGGTGATCAGGATGAGCAGCAGCCGCCCGGCCGCCACCGGCACCAGCTCTATGTGCCGCACCGAGGAGCGGATCAGCGACGGGTACTGCACCACCGCGACCTGCCTGGTCAGCTGCGCCAGCAGCCGCACCGTGCGCGAGACCACCTCGTCCAGGTCGTAGGCGCCGCCGAGGAAGGTCTCGATGGCGCGGCGCTCCGCCGCCGACAGCGGCTTGATCGTCGACAGCTTGTCGACGAACAGCCGGTACCCCTTGTCCGTGGGGATGCGGCCCGCGCTGGTGTGGGGCTGGGTGATGTACCCCTGCTCCTCCAGCACGGCCATGTCGTTGCGCACCGTGGCCGGGGAGACGCCCAGGGCGTGGCGTTCGGCCAGCGCCTTGGAGCCCACCGGCTCGTTGGTGGAGACGTAGTCCTCGACGATGGCGCGAAGGATGGCCAGTTTGCGATCATCCAGCAACGCGCTCACCTCCTGCTTGGCACTCCCAGTCTATGAGTGCCAAGTGTACGGTCCCGGCGGACGAAGTCGATGTGCGAGAGTCTGGAGGCATGTCCTGGGAAGAGGTCTCAGATCGGTGTTTCCGCCGGGAGTACGGCGGATTCGAGGTGAACACCGGCGTGATCGCCGGGCGCCGGGGCGCGGTGCTGATCGACACCAGGGCCTCGGTCCCCGAGGGGCTGGAGCTGCGGGAGCACCTGCGCGAGCTGGGCTGCGCGGAGCCGGTCGCGATCGTCAACACCCACGGCCACTTCGACCACTGCTTCGGCAACGCCGCCTTCGAAGGGCCCTTCTGGGGCCATCTCGACCTGCCGGAGTATCTGGAGCGCGAGGCGTGGCGCACCCTCGCCGAGGACGACCCCGACTGGGCGGCCCGGGTCGAGGGCACCCCGGTGACCGCCCCGTCCCGGCTGGTCCGCCGCACCGCGGTGATCGACCTCGGCGACCGCGTCGTGGAACTGCACCACCTGGGCCGCGGCCACACCGGCCACGACCTCGTCGTGCGGGTGCCCGACTGCGGCCTGGTCTTCGCCGGGGACCTGGTGGAGGAGGCGGGCCCGCCCTGCTACGGCTCCGACGCCTTCCCCCTGGACTGGCCGATCACCCTGACCCGGCTGCTGGAGACGGGCCCTGAGCTCATCGTCCCCGGCCACGGCGCTCCCGTCGGCCGGGAGTTCGCCGAGCGCCAGCGCGACGCGATCGCGGCGGTCGCGCACGGCATCCGGGAGACCTACGACGCCGGCCTCGACCCGCTGGAGGCCCTGCGCGGCGGGACGTGGCCCTACGATCCGTCGCTTCTCCTCCACGCGGTACGGCGCGGGCACCTCCAGCTGGCCGCCTCGGGTTAGGGTCTTGGGCGTGCGCAGCAAGGACTATGGCGAAGACGTGCTCGCCGGGAACTGGCGCCTGCCCCGCAAGGGGCGGATCCCCGAGATCCCGGCCGACCGCGACCTGGTCGTGGAGGACCCCGACAGCGGCTTCTGCGGCGCGGTCGTGGCCTGCGGCAAGGACGAGGTCACCCTGGAGGACAGGTTCGGCAAGCGGCGGGTCTTCCCGCTGGCGGTGGCGGGGTTCCTGCTCGACGGCAGGCCGGTCACCCTCGTGCGGCCCGGACCCCGGCGGACGGGCCCGGCGATCAGCGCGTCCGGATCGGTCTACGTGCAGGGCCACCGGGCCCGGGTGGCGCTGGAGAGCCGGATCTACGTCGAGGGCGTGCACGACGCCGAGCTCGTCGAGAAGATCTGGGGGCACGACCTGCGGGTCGAGGACGTGGCCGTGGAGTACCTGGAGGGCGTCGACGACCTGCCGCTGATCGTCGAGGAGTTCGAGCCGGGCCCCGGGCGCAGGCTCGGCGTCCTGGTCGACCATCTCGTGCCCGGCTCCAAGGAGTCGCGGATCGCCGCCCGGATCACCAGCCCGCACGTGCTGGTGTGCGGGCATCCCTTCATCGACGTCTGGCAGGCGGTGAAGCCCCGGGCGCTGGGCATCCGCGCCTGGCCGGAGGTCCCCAGGGGCTTCGACTGGAAGGAGGGGATCTGCGCCCGCCTCGGCTGGCCTGGCGACACCGGTGCCGCATGGAGGAGAATCCTGGGTTCCGTCCGTTCTTATGCCGATCTGGAACCGGAGCTGCTCGGACGCGTCGAAGAATTGATTGACTTCGTCACCGCCAAGGAGTGACCGCCGTGCCCCGCCATCCCCGCCAACCGCGCC
Source organism: Actinocorallia libanotica (assembly GCF_039525175.1). Classification (NCBI taxonomy): domain Bacteria; kingdom Bacillati; phylum Actinomycetota; class Actinomycetes; order Streptosporangiales; family Thermomonosporaceae; genus Actinocorallia; species Actinocorallia libanotica. Next base: position 7,552 of record NZ_BAAAHH010000054.1, on the reverse strand, counting down.
CCACCCCCACCGTCCAGCTCCCGGACGGGTACGCCGCCGGCTCGCACGGCGGCCCCACCACCCCGGACGAGCGCCAGTGGGCGCTCACCGCCTACATCGGCCAGTTCCTGCTGTGGGCGCTCCCGCCGCTGTACGTCTACCTGACCAAGAAGAACCGGTCGGCCTACGCCCGCCACCACGGCCGCCAGGCGCTCAACCTCGCCCTCAGCACCGGGATCGTCTTCGGCGTCTCGGTCTTCCTCTACCAGTGGGCCGACTTCTTCCTGTGGATCGCCGCCGGGTGGGTGACGCTGGCGATGTGCCTGGTGGTCTTCAGCGCCACCAAGGTCAACCGGGGCGACTGGCACCGGCTGCCCGCCCTCCTGGCCTGGCCGATCATCAAGTGAGGTCGCGGACGACGGCGTCCGCGAGCAGCCTGCCCCGCACGGTGAGCACGGCCCTGCCGTCCCGGCGGGTCAGCAGGCCGCGCTCCTCCTGCTCGCGGACCGCCGGCCCGTCCAGCAGCTCCAGCGGGCAGCCGGTGCGCAGCCGCAGCTCCAGCAGGACGCGCTCCAGCCGCCGCGTGTCGTCGTCGAGCACCTCGCGGGCGTGCGCGGGGGTGATCTCCTGCGCCAGCCGCTGCGCGTAGGCGGCAGGGTGCTTGACGTTCCACCAGCGGGTGCCGCCGACGTGGGAGTGCGCGCCGGGGCCGGCCCCCCACCAGTCGGCGCCCTGCCAGTAGAGCAGGTTGTGGTGGCACTCCCCGCCGGGCAGCGCCCAGTTGGACAGCTCATACCAGCTCATCCCGGCCTTCTCGAAGAGCTCGTCGGCGATGAGGTAGCGGTCGGCCATGGCGTCGTCGTCGGGTTCGTCCAGCTCGCCGCGGGCGACGCGGGCGGCGAGCTTCGTGCCCTCCTCGACGATCAGGGCGTAGGCGGAGACGTGGTCGGGGCCCGCGGCCAGCGCCTGCTCGACGGAGTCGCGCCAGTCGTCGTCGCTCTCGCCCGGGGTGCCGTAGATCAGGTCGAGGTTGACGTGCTGGAAGCCGGCTGCCCTGGCCTGGGCGACCACCAGCGGGACCCGCGCGGGGGTGTGCGTGCGGTCCAACGCCCGCAGGACGTGGTCCTTGGCGCTCTGCATCCCGTAGGAGATGCGGGTGAAACCGGCCTCCAGGAGCCCCGCGAGGGAGGCGGGGGTGACGGTCTCGGGGTTGGCCTCGGTGGTCACCTCGGCGCCGTCGACGAGGCCGAACTCGTCGCGGATCGTCCGCAGGATGCGTCCGAGGTCCTCCGGCGGCAGCAGAGTGGGGGTGCCGCCGCCGACGAACACCGTCCGGACGGGCGCCTCCGCCTCGCCCAGGACCCTCCGGGCGAGACGGATCTCGGAGATCACCGTGTCGGCGTAGGAGTCTCGGGACGCCCCGGGGCCGAGTTCCGTGGCCGTGTAGGTGTTGAAATCGCAGTAGCCGCACCGCGTCACGCAGAACGGGACGTGTACGTAGAAGCCGAAGGGGCGGGTGCCGAATCCCTCCAGGGAGGCTTCGGGCAGTCGCCCGTCGGCGGGCATGGGGTCCCCTTCGGGGAGGATCGACGGCATGCCTCCAGTGTTACAGGCGTCGCGGACCTCCCCGGACGGCTTCAGACGCGGCCGTACTCCGCAGGCGCACGCCCGTCCACCACGTGCTGCGGCACGGTCTGGTTCACCGAGGCCGCGGGCAGGATCCGCAGCGTGCCGGGGACACCGGGCCGCTGGTCCAGCCGGACCACCCGCCCCGGGTAGGCCCGCTGGGCGATCTCCACGTCCCGCTCGTCCCAGCGGCCGTAGAAGACGGGGTTGCCGTTCTCCAGCTCCACCTTCTCCACGCCGGTCGGCCAGCGCCGGATGAAGGAGTCGATGCCGAAGACCTCCTGCGGACAGGGCAGATCCGGGCCGTTCTCGTGCGCCATGTACGCTCCCTCGACCGGGCCGCGCCACGGGGGGAGCCCGCTGAAGAGGCGGTCCGGCCGGATTTCGATCTTGAATGGTTCGGTGAGCCGCACCGACTCGCCCATGCCCACCGCGACCCGCTCCACCAGGCGTCCCCCGTCCAGCCCGTGGACGTGCACGCGCACCCCGTCGGGAGTCAGGTCGACGACCCAGTAGCAGGGCACCCCGTGCCCGGCGTACAGGTCCCGTTTGGCGCCCAGGTCGCGCGCCCGTGACGCCTCCGACGCCACCTCCACCGCCAGGAGCGGGGCGCCCTCCACGAATCCCTCGCGCTCCTGCGCCTCGCAGTAGACCAGGAGGTCGGCATGGAGCCAGGTGCCGTCGCCGAGCCGGGCGACGGCGGACGTCCTGGTCCTCATGTCGCCGTACTCGGCGATCATCAGGGGCGTCACGAGATCAGCCACGAGGATCTGGTGCAAGAGTGTGTGACCCACGACGCTCAGTTTTCACCACAGAACCGGTGGTCACCGGCGTTTCATGACACCGTGAAGACTCGATCTGATTACGGACCTCACCCCTTGACGGTGGTGAGCACCAGGACCGAGTCGGCGAGCGCGTTCAGCCCGTGCCGCTCCGGCGGGATCGGCGCCAGCTCGCCCTCGCCGAGCTCGGTGTCACCCAGCGCCGAGGTGAGGACGACCCGGCCCGAGAGCACCTGGAGGCTGGCGGCGTGCGGGGAGTTGTGCTCGTCCAGCCGGGAGCCGGCGGTCAACGCGATCACGGTCTGCCGCAGCGGCCCCTCGTGCAGGAACATGTGGGCGCTCCGCCCGTTCTTGTCGTCCTTCGCCTGGGACAGGTGGCGCTCGGCGAGCGATTTGAGATCCGTCATGATCGAGGGATTCCCGGACCGGCGGACCGGAATCCTCCCCGAGCGCCGCCGCCTTGTGTTTCAGCTCACCAGCGGAAGGGCCAGCCACTGCGGGTAGCGGTACCACTCGCCGCGGTTGGCCGCGACCCCCGCCATGACCAGGAAGACGACCTCCAGGGCCGCCAGCGGCAGGAAGAGCAGGAAGCCGATCCCGAAGGTGATCGCCGACAGGAACAGCGTCGCCATCGCGTAGACGAACCCGGTGAGGGCGAAGTTGATCGCCTGCGCCGAATGCCAGCGGATGTACTGCGAGCGGTCCTTGTACAGCAGGTAGGTGATCAGCGGCGCGAGGAAGCCGAGGACCAGCTGCCCGAGGTGCGCGGCCATCGCGTAGGTCCGCTCGTCCCCCGGATTCACCGGCGGGCCCGCCTGCACGAAGGGCTGCTGCGGGGCGAAGGGCGGCTGCGGTACGTGCGGAGGCTGCACCGGTACGTGCGGAGGCTGCGCCGGGTGGCCGTACGGCTGGCCGTATGGCGGCTGCTGACCGTAAGGCTGCTGGTGTCCGTAGGGGTTCCCGTAGGGGTCCGACATGCCGGGACTCGTCTTTCGTCATGCTGGCGGGGGCACTCCTTCCCCGCTTCTGACGCCCCCTCCCCCGGGAAGGTTCCCCCTGCGCGCGGAAAGCGCACGCCCCGGTCCTCGTAGGAGGGTGCCGGGGCGTGGCGGGCCGATCAGAGGGCGCTACTTCTTGGGCTTGTCGGCCGAGGAGCCGGTGGAGAGGGCCGCGACGAAGGCCTCCTGCGGCACGTCCACGCGCCCGATGGTCTTCATCTTCTTCTTGCCCTCCTTCTGCTTCTCCAGCAGCTTGCGCTTGCGCGAGATGTCGCCGCCGTAGCACTTGGCGAGGACGTCCTTGCGGATGGCGCGGATGTTCTCGCGGGCGATGACCCGGGCGCCGATCGCGGCCTGGATCGGCACCTCGTACTGCTGCCTGGGGATGAGCTCCTTGAGCTTGGTGGTCATCATCAGCCCGTACTCGCGCGCCTTGTCGGCGTGCACGATCTGGCTGAAGGCGTCCACGGACTCGCCCTGCAGCAGGATGTCGACCTTGACGAGCTTGGACTCCTGCTCGCCCGAGGGCTCGTAGTCGAGGCTGGCGTAGCCGCGGGTGCGGGACTTCAGCTGGTCGAAGAAGTCGAAGATGATCTCGCCCAGGGGCAGGGTGTACTTGATCTCGACCCTGTCCTCCGACAGGTAGTCCATGCCCTGGAGCACGCCGCGGCGGCCCTGGCACAGCTCCATGATCGTGCCGATGAACTCCGTCGGGGTGAGCACCGTGGCCCGCACCACCGGCTCGAACACCCGGGCGATCTTGCCGTCCGCGGGGTACTCGCTGGGGTTGGTGACGATGTGCTCCTGGCCGTTCTCCATCTCCACCCGGTAGATGACGCTCGGCGCGGTGGAGATCAGCGCCAGGTTGAACTCGCGCTCCAGCCGCTCCCGGACGATCTCCATGTGGAGGAGGCCGAGGAAGCCGCAGCGGTAGCCGAAGCCCAGCGCCAGCGACGTCTCCGGCTCGTACACCAGCGCGGCGTCGTTCAGCCGCAGCTTGTCCAGGGCGTCGCGCAGCAGCGGGTAGTCGTCGCCGTCGATCGGGTACAGGCCCGAGTAGACCATCGGCTTGGGGTTCTCGTACCCGCCCAGCGGCTCGGGCGACGGCCGGGAGGCCATGGTGACGGTGTCGCCGACCCGGGCCTGGCGGACGTCCTTCACGCCGGAGATCAGGTAGCCCACCTCGCCGACGCCCAGGCCCTCGGTCGAGATCGGCTCGGGGGAGATCACGCCGACCTCGAGGGTGTCGTGGGCGGTGCCCGTCGACATCATGAGGGACTTCTCGCGGCGGGTGATGCGGCCGTCGACGACCCGGACGTAGGTGACCACGCCGCGGTAGGTGTCGTAGACCGAGTCGAAGATCAGCGCGCGGGCCGGGGCGTCCGCGTCGCCCACCGGGGCCGGGACCTCCGCGACGATCTTGTCGAGCAGCTCGGGCACCCCCACGCCCGTCTTGCCCGAGACGCGCAGCACCTCCGACGGGTCGCAGCCGATCAGGCCGGAGATCTCCTCGGCGACCTTCTCCGGCTGCGCCGCCGGCAGGTCGATCTTGTTGAGGACCGGGATGATGTGGAGGTCGGCCTCCATCGCCATGTAGAGGTTGGCCAGCGTCTGGGCCTCGATGCCCTGGGCGGCGTCCACCAGCAGGATCGCGCCCTCGCAGGCGGCCAGCGAGCGGGAGACCTCGTAGGAGAAGTCCACGTGGCCCGGGGTGTCGATCATGTTGAGCACATGGTCTTTCCAGGGCAGGCGCACGGCCTGGGACTTGATGGTGATGCCGCGCTCGCGCTCGATGTCCATCCTGTCCAGGTACTGGGCGCGCATGGAGCGGTCGTCGACCACCCCGGTCAGCTGCAGCATGCGGTCGGCCAGGGTGGACTTGCCGTGGTCGATGTGCGCGATGATGCAGAAGTTGCGGATCACCGCGGGATCGGTGTGGTTCGGTACGGGCGGCACGCGGATCCTAGGTTGACGTGGAGGACTTCCGTCTACCATGGTCCCATGACCGGGCCGATGCTCTGGTCCGGGTTGGGGATCGGCACCCGACCTTGGTAGTCTGCTTCCTTGCGTGTGGGCGCGTGTGTCTCCGTGCCCGCAGATCCGACCGGCTGCCGGATCTCCGCGCCCCATCCGTAACGTTGACTTCAATTGAGGCTTTCTTCAGTGGCGAACATCAAGTCCCAGATCAAGCGGAACAAGCAGAACGAGAAGGCGCGCCTGCGCAACAAGGCGGTCAAGACCGAGCTCAAGTCGGCGATCCGCAAGTTCCGCGAGGCCGTCGCCGGCGGTGACGCCGACAAGACCGCCGAGGCGCTGCGTCACGCCAGCCGCAAGCTGGACAAGGCCGTCAGCAAGGGCGTCATCCACAAGAACCAGGCCGCGAACCGCAAGTCCGCGATCGCCAAGCAGGCCGCCGCCCTCGGCAAGTAGCCTTTCCGGCACCGCCTTCCCGGTCCTCCCGGAGGGGCGCGCCGTGCTTCAGGCCGCGACGTCTCACGACGTCGCGGCCTTTTTCGCGTCCGGCCCCCGTCCGTCGGCTCCCGGCCCGGCCTCCCGTGGGCCCGCCCGTCAAACGCCTGGCCCGCTGCGGGCCCGCCCGCCTACGATCCGCCCCATGGACCAGAAAAGACGGGTCAGGGTCTCCAAGTACCTCGCCCGCCATCTCCGCCACCAGCCCGAACGGCTCGGCATCGTCCTCGACCCCGCCGGCTGGACCGACGTGGCCGCCCTCCTCGCCGCCTGCCGCGCGCACGGCCTCCCCCTCACCCCCGAGGAGCTCCGCGAGGTCGTCGAGACCAACGACAAGCAGCGGTTCGCCTTCTCCGAGGACGGCCTGCGCCTGCGCGCCAGCCAGGGCCACACCGTCGAGGTCGACCTGGACCTCCCGGCGGCCTCGCCCCCGCCCGTCCTCTACCACGGCACGGTCTCCCGCGCCCTCCCCTTCATCCTCCGCGAGGGCCTGCGCCCCATGGCCCGCCACGACGTCCACCTCTCCCCCGACCCCGAGACCGCCCGCAAGGTCGGCTCCCGCCGCGGCTCCCCCGTCGTCCTCACCGTCGACGCCGCCGCCATGGCCGCCGACGGCCACGCCTTCCGCGTCACCCCCAACGGCGTCTGGCTCACCCCCGCCGTCCCACCCGCCTACCTGACCTTCCCCGCCCCGACGGTCCCGACGGCCGACCCGAGGCCATAGACCCGGCGCAGCGCCTTCCACGCCTGCGGAACTCCCGTCCGGCACGAGCGAGGGGACTCCTCACCTGGAGGCGCCCTTCGTACGCAGCGCCTTCGCACCTGCGGAACTCCCGTCCGGCACGGACGAGGGGACTCCTCACCTGGAGGCACCCTTCGTACGCAGCGCCTTCCACGCCTGCGGAACCCCTGTCCGGCACGAGCGGGGGGACTCCGCACCTGGAGGCGTCCTTCGCACCGAACCGCATGCGGGACACCTCTCTCGAAGGCGGTACCGCTTCCGCCCAGGCGGCCGTAGGAGCCTCCATCCGGCCTCGGTGGGGACGCGACCGGCCTTCCCGGGGGAAGAACCGACCGCGATCGTCGTCCGACGCCCTCCCGTACGGCCGCCGCGGGGCACCGCCGTCAGGGCAGGCCGATGGCCCGTTCCACATCGACCCAGGTGGGCGTGGTGATCACCCAGTCCGGAGCCGCCTCCTCCTGCGGCCCGAACAGGTACCGGTAGGGCACCAGCTCCCGGATCGCCCGGTGCACGTCCATCCGGTCGTCGATCATGTGCGTGATCCCCAGCTCCGCGCAGTGGATCGCCTTGTCCTCCCGCTTCCGGCAGTACCGCACGTTCTCCCGCGAGATCCCCGTCTTCCCGTAGAAGTCATGGTGCTCCAGCCAGGCCAGCGACAGCGGCTCCCCCTCCTCGCTCACCCGCGAGATCACCCAGGCCCGCCCCCCGAACCGCTCCACCAGCCGGGGCAGCACCTCGAACGCCCCCTCGATCAACGGCATCTGCCGCGGATCGTCCAAGAACACCCTCCCCTGAGCGTTCCGGTTGGCCCCCACCACCACACGCCCCAGGTCAACACCCAGTCTCGCCTCTGCCATGCCCCTACCCTCTCCACCATCTCCCCCACCCGCAACCTCTTCCCCCAACCCGCCCCCACCGCCCGGACTCCACCCCCACCCGCCCCAAGCCCCCACACC
>NZ_BAAAHH010000053.1:0-39176 GCF_039525175.1 Actinocorallia libanotica | reverse complement strand
GCCGCGGCGGCCGCGGTGACGGCCGAACCGACGAGCCGCTCGCGCGCGTCGCCGGCGAGCCCCGCGGCGAGCAGCGCCTCGGCCCGGTCCAGCCGGCACTGGGTGCGGCGTTCGCCGCCCAGCTCCGGCTCGATCTCGGCGAACAGGCCCAGCGCCCACGGAAGGTCGCCGCGGCGCGCGGCCAGGAACGCCAGGTTGTTGCAGACCATCAGCTCCAGGACGCGCGAGCCGTGCCGGGCGGCGATGGCCGAGGCGGCGTGCAGGGCGCTGCCGGCCGCCTCGAACCGGCCGGCGTAGGCGTGGGTCAGTCCGTTGGCGATCAGCCGTCCGGCGCGGGCGGCCGGATCCCCCTGGCGCGGCTGCGCGGGCCGGTCCAGCCGCCCCTGGCTGGCCAGGGCGTAGCTGCGGTTGATCCGCAGCCGCTCCAGGTCGGCGCCCGCCAGGTGGGGTTCGGCCAGCTCGGCCATGCGCAGCGCCTGCGCGGTGCGGCCCTGGGCGGTGAGCAGCGTGATCATGGTGGCCCGCGTCCGGGCGGCGCCGCGCGCGTCGTCACCGCTCAGCTCCAGCGCCCGGTCCAGGACGGCCAGGCCGCGGGCGAGCTCGCCGGACTCCTTGGCCGCCAGCGCGTCGGCGAGCAGGGCGTCGATCACAGCCGGCTCCAGCTGGTGACGACGGTGGTGGCGTCGGGCAGGGTGAAGTGCAGCATCACCTGTCCGCAGGGGATGCCGTCGGCGACGAAGTGCCCGCTCCCGTCCACCCGGGCGCGCGTCTCGCCGCGGCTGTGGCGCACGCACAGGGTGGCGGGCCGCGCCGGGGTCAGCCGCCCGGTGATCACCCGGAGGTGACCGGAGGGGGAGACCTGGAGCTCCACCGTGACGTCCTCGCCGGCGAAGGTGAGCAGCCGTGACGTGCCGCGCAGCCCCGCCCCGGCCGGAGTGGAGTCGCGGGTCAGCTCGGCCAGCGCGGCGTCCGGGTCGCGGAAGGCGAACGCGGCGCGGGCGGCGTCGAGCAGCGTGGGCGGCGGCGGATCGAGCAGCTCGAACGCGCGCCGCAGCTCCTGCAGCAGTTCATCCACTTCATTCGCCTCATTCATCGAGGGAACCCCGCAAACGTCTCAGGCACCGGGCGCGGATCGGGCCGACGCTGCCCACGGGCAGGTCCAGCGCGGCCGAGACCTCGGTGTAGGTGGCGGACGAGGCCAGCATCCGCAGCAGCGTGCGGCAGCGTTCGGGCATCGCGCGCAGCGCGGCGGCCAGCCGCTCCAGGCGGTCGCGGTCGACCGAGCGGATCTCGGGGCCGGGGGCGGGGTCGGCGTCGTCCCCGGGCGGCCGCGGCGGCGGGGCGAAGGGGGCGTCGAAGAGGGCGTGGCACTCGTTGCGGCAGACGGTGGCCAGCCAGCCGCCCACGCTCTCGGGCTCCCAGAGGGTGTCGATCCGCTGGACCAGCCGCAGCCAGGTCGCCTGGACGGCGTCCTCGGCGGCGGGGCCGGCCAGGCCGCGGGAGCGCGCGACCGACCAGAGCATCGGCGTGTACCGCTCGACCAGCGCGTTCCAGGCCGCGGCGTTCCCCTCCCTCGCGCGCACCACCAGCTCCCCGGCGGTGACGTCGACCTCACTTCTCACCTCGTGCCCTCCCGTGCCCCGCGTGCCGCTTGCGCAGACGCTAGGGGCGCGTGCACGAAAAGTGAGCGAGAAGAAGCGCAGAGTTATCGGATCGCGATGATCGTCCCCAGTCCGTGCCGCGCCGGGCCGGACGCCAGGACGGCCGCGGCGGCCGCGGGGCCGTCGCTTCCGGCGGTGACGCGCGCCGCGACCGCCCCCGCCACGGCGGGCGCCGCGAACGAGGTGCCCGACCAGAGCGCGTAGCCGTCGAACTTCCCGAACCGCACGAAACTGCTGTGGACGGCGACGCCCGGCGCGCAGGCGTCCACCCATGGCCCGTGGTTGCTGAACCAGGCGCGCTCCGACCCGTCCAGCGCGGCCACCCCGATGACGCCGGGCAGCGCCGCGGGCCAGAACGGACGGTCGGAGGCGGCGTTGCCCGCGCAGGCCACCACGACGGTGTCCGGTCCGAGCGACGCCACCGCCTGCTCCATCAGGGGAGAGGGGCGGTCGTCGAAGGTGTGGCAGCCCAGGGAGACGTTCACCACGTCCACCCGGCCGAGCCCGCGCAGCGCGCGGATGAGGGTGAGCTCGTCGCCGACGCCGTCGCCGCCGATGACCCGCCGCGCCAGGAGCCGCGCGGACGGCGCGTGCTGCAGCACCACGCCCGCGACGAACGTGCCGTGCCCCGCCTGCGCGTCGAGCGCGTGGTCCAGGTCGGCGTCCAGCGCCTCGGCGACGAGGCCGCGCTGCCCGGCGAACCAGTCGGCGGCGTCGTACCAGGGGTGCGGATCGAGTCCCGTGTCCAGGACGGCGACGGTCGCGTCGCGCCGGACGGGACCGCACGCGGGCAGCGGGAGGGCGCGCGCGGGCCGGGGCCGGTCGGCGGGCCCGGCCCACCACATCGGCTGCCCGCGGACCAGGTGGTTGGGCCCCACGGCCAGCCCCTGCGCGCGGGCCAGCAGGCTCACCTCGCACACGTCGACGCCCGCCGCCGGGGCGAGCCGCAGCCGCGTCACGCCGGGACCCTCCTCGCGGGAGTCCCACCAGCGGCGCAGCAGCTCCTCCACGCGGGGCAGGTCGCGGTCGGCGACCAGTAGCTGGTCGCGCCGCAGCAGGATGCCCGGCGCGGCGAGCCGGGCGTCCCGGTGGCGGGCCAGCAGCCGCTCCAGGCGGGCACCTCGATCGGACATGGGCCCAGTGTGCGCGTGCGTCCGCACCCTCGGACCGCGGGTCGCGCCGAACACATAGGATCTTGGCCATGGCCAAGGGGGAGCAGGGCGTCGCTTGGGGATTCCATCGCCGGGTCCGGCGGGACCGGACCGCGGTCCCGGCGGGATCCGCGGGCACGCCGCCGCCGCGGTCGGGGAACTTGTGAGGAGCGCCGTTCGTGGATCTTCATGGGAGACGCGGGCGGAGGCCGTCCGACCGTCGGAATGGACGCCTGGATGAGGGGGCACGCTTTCGTTTCATGAGCGAGGTCACGGCCTTCGCCGCAGGACGGACAGGTCGCACACCGTCGCCAGGACGTTTCTGTTCGTCAATGACGCTGGTGCGGAGGGTGCCCATCGGGCACAATGAGGGGCGCACGGACCGACTGAGAGCGTTGGCGAGAGGCCGTAGGGGAAGACGCGCCTCGACCAGCACTACCAGGAGGACCGAGTGACCGTACGTGGTGTGTTCTACGTCCACTCCGCGCCACCTGCGCTGTGCCCGCATATCGAGTGGGCGGCCGCGGGTGTGCTTGGCGTGCCCGTCAAGCTGGTGTGGACCGATCAGCCCGCTGCTCCCGGCAGCCAGCGGGCCGAATTGTGCTGGGAGGGCAAGCCCGGCATCGCCGCCGCCCTCACTTCGTCGCTGCGCGCCTGGAAACTGGCGAGATTCGAGGTCACCGAGGAGGCGTCGCCCGGCGCGGACGGCATCCGCTACTGCTTCACCCCGACGCTGGGGGTGTTCTCCGCCACGATCGGCGCCAACGGCGACATCATGATCCCCGAGGACAGGCTGCGGCACGTGATGGCCAACGCCGCCTCCGGCAAGACCACCCTGGAACACGAGATCGACCGGTTGCTGGGCACCCCCTGGGACCACGAGCTCGAACCGTTCCGCCGGGCCGGGGACGGCGCCCCCGTCCGCTGGCTGCACGCCGCCGTCTGACGGTGCGCCCCGCCCGGAACCCGCCCGACCCGCCGACGCCTTCGACCTTCCGCCCTCCGGACCCCGCCGGAGGGCGGAACTCTTTCGGGTGTCGGGCGGCTCAGACGGGGAGGGGCTCTTCGGAGCCGAACCAGGCGAGGGTGTCGGCGAGGCCCTCCTCGAGGGGGACGGGGGCGAGGGAGGGGAAGAGGGCGCGGAAGCGGGCGGGGTCGGCCAGGCAGACGCGCTGGTCGCCGCGGCGGGGCTGGGTGTGGACGACCTCCAGGGGGCGGTCCAACAGGGACTCGAGCAGGGCGACCAGCCGCAGCGGGGTGGCGGCGGCGCCCAGGGCGAGGTTGACGGGGGCCGGGCTGGTGACCTGGCGGTCGAGCGCGTCGCGGATCGCCGCCACGACCGCGCTCACATGGGTGAAGTCGCGTACCTGGCGGCCGTCGCCGTGCACGTGCAGCGGCCTCCCCCGCAGCGCGGCGTCGATGAACGCCGGGACGACCGCGCTGTAGGCGCGTCCGGCCGTCTGGAGCGGGCCGTAGACGTTGAAGACGCGGAACGGCAGGACCGGCACGCCGAAGCTGTGGCCGTACGCCAGCGCGTACGCCTCCGCCGCCAGCTCGCTCGCACCGTACGGGCCGAGCGGGCGGGCCGGGAGGTCCTCGTGCGCCGCGGCGTCCTGCTCGCCGTAGACGGCCGCCGACCCCGCGAGGACGACGTGCGCCCCGCAGTGCCGCGCCGCCTCCAGCACGTTCAGCGTGCCCGTGACGTTCACCTCGTGGGCCGTCACCGGGTCCTCCGCGGCGCGGGGCACCGACGGCAGCGACGCCAGGTGGACGATCGCGTCGGCCACGGCGACGGTCTCGCCGAGCAGTTCCCGGTCCGCCGTCGACCCGGCCACCAGCGAGGTGCTCGTTCCGGCGAGGCTGACCGGGAAGCCGCCGGTCAGGTCGTCGTACGCGGTCACCCTGTCCCCGCGGGCGGCCAGGGCACGGCACAGGTGCGCGCCGATGAAACCCGCTCCGCCGGTCACCACGATGTTCAACGGCTCCCCTTACGTGAGGTGTCGGCAGCCTCACATTGTGTCGCATCGGCTACTGGTAGCCGCGGATCTCTCTGAAGACCGTCTGGAGCGACTGCTCGCGCGCGTCGAACGCCCGGCCGCCGGTGAGCTCGGCGAGCTCGTTCATCTCCTCCTCCTCGGCCTCGCCGAACAGCACGGGGAAGACCGGTACGCCGGGGACCGCCGCACCGGCACGGTGGCGGGACACGAAAGCGGAGTAGTCCAGGCCCTGGGTGTTCTCCCCGTCCGTCATCAGGACGATCGAGGTGAACCGGTCGGGGTCGTCGGCGACCTGCTGCCTCGTCGCCGCGTAGGCCGCGGTGAGGCTGTCGTAGATCGCGGTGCCGCCGCCCGCGGTCAGCCCCTCGGCGAACCGCCGGATCTGCTGGAGGACGGGCGCGGGATCGGTGTCGGGCACCGTGAAGCGCCGGGCTTCCCGCGGCTTGCTGCTGAACGGCAGCATCGTGACCTCCTCGCGGTTGTAGAAGCGCCGGAAGCCCTCGTCGGCGCCGGTCAGGGAGACCAGCGCCGCCTTCAGGTCGTCCAGCCGGCCGCCGCGCATGGAGCCCGACAGGTCCAGCACGTAGACGGTGCGGGACGGCCGCCGCAACCGGTCGAAGAACGCCGCGACCAGCCGGTCGACGGTGTCCAGCGAGCCGGGGAACGGCAGCTCCTTCAGCTCGGCGGTCTCGGCCGCCGGGCGGCGGTGGGTGACCTGGGCGATCCGCTGCTGCACTTCAGGCCTGAGCAGGTAGGCGGTGAGCTCGTCGTACTTCTCCCGCGCCTCCGGCGACGCCGACCCCAGCAGGGTGAGCGGGTAGTCGGCGGTCGCGACGCCGTCGGCGGGGTAGACGAGGGTGAGCGGTTCGGCGAGCTGTCCCGAGGCGTTGAGCGAACGCAGCACCGACTCGTAGTTCACCAGTCCGTCGACCTCGGCGCCGTTGCGGACGAAGGAGTCCGACAACCACCCGGAGGAGCCGGCGGTGAGCAGCTGGGCGGAGAAGAACCTCCGGAGGTCTCCGGAGATCCTCTCGATCCCGGCGGGGTCGAGGTCGCTGCCGCCGTTGAGCGCGATGGACACCCCGACCAGCGCGGAGAAACCCGAGTTGGACGAGGCCGGGTCGGTCATGCCGTAGGTGAACTCGCGCCGGGCGGCGGCCTCGGCGATCTGCTTCCAGGTGGGGCGGGCGGCGTCCCAGCCGAGCCGCCGGGCGGCCTCGGGCCGCACGCCCAGCACCACCGGCGAGGACATGATCGGGGCGGCGGCGCCGATCCGCACGTTCCGGTGCAGCTCCAGGTAGCGGTTGGCGGAGAACCAGACCGCGTCGTGGCCGCGGGAGGCCTCGCCCGAGGCCACCTGGTCGACGCCCTCGATGGTGCCCGTGTAGTCGAGCTCGACGGACACCCCGGTCTCCTCGCGCGCCTCCCGCAGGATCGGCGCGAGGTCGGCCAGTTCGCTGCCCGCCAGGATCCGCAGCGTGTCGCGGCCCTCGGAGGGGCCGGGGGAGCAGTCGCCCGCCAGGAGCAGGGCGGCCAGAGCCGTGGTGAGCGCTTTTCTCATGACCACTCAGACGCCGCGGCCCCGGCGGCGGAGGAGAACGGGAGGTGATCTTCAGGTGAAAAAGGAGAGAATCGCCCGATCGAAGGGCGCCCGGAGACGCGAAGGCCGGCCCCCCGCCAGGGGGGCCGGCCTCAGTCGCGCCGGCTCAGGAGAGCTCGGCCAGTGCCGCGCGGTACGCCTCGAGGTCGCGGGCCTCGGGGATGGCGTTGTCCACCTTCCAGCGGACGACGCCCGCCTTGTCGATGATGAAGGTGCCGCGCCGGGCCAGGCCCTTCTCGGCGTCGAAGACGCCGTAGGCCTGGGCCACGCCGCCGTGCGGCCAGAAGTCCGACAGCAGCGGGAACTGGTACTTCTCCTGCTCCGTCCAGGCGCGCAGGGCGAACACGGAGTCGACGGAGACCGCCAGGACCTGGACGTCCTCCCCGCCGAGCGTGGGCAGCTCGTCGCGGATCGCGCACAGCTCTCCGGTGCAGATCCCGCTGAAGGCCAGCGGGTAGAAGACCAGGACGACGTCCTTCTTCCCCGCGAAGTCCGACAGCTTGACGGGCGTGCCGTGCTGGTCCTTCAGTTCGAAGTCGGGAGCCTTGGCGCCCACCTCAACGGCCATGTCCTATTCCCTTCCGGAGGAGACTGGAAACCTCGCGAGTGCCCAGTCTGCCACCCGGCGGGGTGCGGCCCCGCGCCGCGGGCGCGGTTACTTGCGGCCCTTGGGCGCGACCAGCCGGGTGCCCGACCACTCGGGCGCGGCGCTGACGCTGCTCGTCTGGGAGAGCCCGGCGGTCGGGGCGGCCTCGCCGATGTCGCTCGGTTCCACATGGCCCTCGCGCCCGGCCTTGGGGGTCAGCAGCCAGATGTGCCCGCCGCCGGTGATCGACGTGAGGGCGTCGACCAGGCCGTCGACCAGATCGCCGTCGTCCTCGCGCCACCACAGCAGCACGACGTCGGCGTAGTCCTCGTAGTCCTCGTCCACCAGCTCGTTGCCGGTGACCGTCTCGATCGAGGCCCGCAGCTCCTCGGACACGTCCTCGTCCCAGCCGAGCTCCTGCACCACCTGGCCCGCTTTGAAGCCGAGCCGTTCGGCCAGGCCGCGCTCCGTCTGCGCCTGGCCCGCGGTCGCGCTCACTGACGTCCTCCCTGTGTCGTCTTCATGGAATGCACCGTACTGTCTTTCCGGCGTACCCCGAGGTATTGCGGGACAGTCCACACAAAGGACGGCCCCCTGCGCAAGTGCCCGTGCCCCATCCGCATGGTCCGCGGCACGTCTCACATGCCTTTCACGTTCCCCGCAGGAAGGACAACCGCACCTGCCTGTCGGGATTGTCGAGGTTGAGGTCGACCAGGGCGATCGACTGCCAGGTGCCCAGGGCGAGCCGGCCGTCCAGGACGGGCACCGAAGCATAGGGCGGGATGATCGCCGGAAGCACGTGGGAGCGCCCGTGTCCACGGGATCCGTGCGCGTGGACCCAGCGGTCGTCGGCCGGGAGCAGGTCCCGCAGGGCGTTCAGGAGGTCGCGGTCGCTGCCCGCCCCCAGTTCGATGATCGCCAAGCCGGCGGTGGCGTGCGGGACGAAGACGTGCAGGAGCCCGTCCCCCTCGCCCGCCACGAAATCGGCGCAGTGCGGCGTGAGGTCGTGGACCGCCTCCCGGCTGCCCGTCGAGACGGGGATGACCGTGCTCTTCATGAGAGGATCATCACAGGTCTGGACCATTCCGGTCGACGCCGGGGTCCGGAGAGGGGGCTCGCGCGCGCCGCCCGGGGCGGGCGTTCCCCCAGGTGTGAGAGTGTGGAGGGCACAGGAATGCGCCTGTGACCTGCAATTTGTTACTCAGCGGTAGAGATGCGATCGTGCCCGTTGGGGAGCAGGATGGAAGAAGAGCATCGGCAAACAGCCGATGAGACACCGCGCGTGACAAGGGGACCCCAGTGCCTTCCGGACGCCAACGCTTCTCGATCATTAGCGACGGCCTGCCGAGCCAGCTCCCGGACATCAACCCCGAGGAAACCCGGGAGTGGCTCGAATCACTGGACACGGTCATCAAGACCGAGGGCCGTACCAGAGCCCGCTACGTGATGCTCCGCCTGCTGGAGCGAGCCCGCGAGCAGCAGGTCGGGGTGCCCGGCCTGCGCAGCACCGACTACATCAACACCATCCCGCCGGAGAGGGAGCCCTGGTTCCCCGGCGACGAGCACATCGAGCGGCGCATCCGCGCCTACATCCGGTGGAACGCGGCGATCATGGTCTCCCGCGCCAACCGGCCCGAGCTGAGCGTCGGCGGCCACATCGCCACCTACGCCTCGGCGGCCTCCCTGTACGAGGTGGGCTTCAACCACTTCTTCCGCGGCAAGGACCACGGCGAGTCCGGCGACCAGGTCTTCATCCAGGGCCACGCCACGCCCGGCATCTACGCCCGCGCCTTCCTGGAGGGGCGGCTGAGCGAGAGCCAGCTGGACGGCTTCCGCCAGGAGGTCTCCCACGCCGGCGG
Source organism: Actinocorallia libanotica (assembly GCF_039525175.1). NCBI lineage: Bacteria > Bacillati > Actinomycetota > Actinomycetes > Streptosporangiales > Thermomonosporaceae > Actinocorallia > Actinocorallia libanotica. The sequence goes on along the minus strand of NZ_BAAAHH010000053.1, from coordinate 30,322 downwards.
CGGCCTGTCGTCCTACCCCCACCCCCGGCTCATGCCGGACTTCTGGGAGTTCCCCACCGTCTCGATGGGCCTGGCCGCCATCGACTCGATCTACCAGGCGCGCTTCAACCGCTACCTGCTGTCCCGCGAGATCAAGGACACCTCGCGCTCGCACGTGTGGGCCTTCCTGGGCGACGGCGAGATGGACGAGCCCGAGTCGCTCGGCGCCATCGGCCTGGCCGCGCGCGAGGAGCTCGACAACCTCACCTTCGTGATCAACTGCAACCTGCAGCGGCTCGACGGCCCGGTGCGCGGCAACGGCAAGATCATCCAGGAGCTGGAGTCGTTCTTCCGCGGCGCCGGCTGGAACGTCATCAAGGTCATCTGGGGCCGCGACTGGGACCCGCTGCTGGCCAAGGACGTCGACGGCGTGCTGGTCAACAAGATGAACACCATGCCCGACGGCCAGATGCAGACCTTCTCCGTCGAGCCGGGCTCCTACGTCCGCGAGCACTTCTTCGGCGACGACCCCCGGCTGCGCAAGATCGTCGAGCACCTGAGCGACGACGACCTCACCAAGCTCTCCCGCGGCGGCCACGACTACCGCAAGCTGTACGCGGCGTTCAAGGCCGCCCGCGAGCACACCGGCCAGCCGACCGTGATCCTGGCCCACACCATCAAGGGCTGGACGCTGGGGCCGGACTTCGAGGCCCGCATGTCCAGCCACCAGATGAAGAAGCTCTCCAAGAACGAGCTCAAGGAGTTCCGCGACCGGCTCTTCCTGGAGATCCCGGACTCGGCCCTGGAGGCCGACCTGCCGCCCTACTACCACCCGGGCGAGGGGTCGGAGGAGATCCAGTACATGCGCGAGCGCCGCGCGGCCCTGGGCGGCTTCCTGCCCAAGCGGGTCACCCGCGCCAAGGCGCTGAAGCTGCCCGGCGACGAGGCCTACCAGGAGCTGCGCAAGGGCTCGGGCAAGCAGAAGGTCGCCACCACGATGGCCTTCGTGCGCCTGCTCAAGGACCTCATGAAGGACAAGGAGATCGGCCACCGCTTCACGCCGATCGTCCCCGACGAGGCGCGCACCTTCGGCATGGACGCCATGTTCCCGACGGCGAAGATCTACTCGCCGCACGGGCAGACGTACGAGGCCGCCGACCGCAAGCTCATGCTCAGCTACAAGGAGTCCGAGCAGGGCCAGATCCTGCACGAGGGCATCACCGAGGCCGGCTCCATGGCCTCCATGATCGCCTCGGGCACCTCCTACGCCACGCACGGCGAGCACATGATCCCGATCTACATCTTCTACTCGATGTTCGGGTTCCAGCGGACCGGCGACCAGATGTGGGCGCTGGGCGACCAGATGGGCCGCGGCTTCCTGCTGGGGGCCACCGCCGGGCGCACCACGCTCACCGGTGAGGGGCTGCAGCACGCCGACGGGCACTCCCCGCTGCTGGCGTCCACCAACCCCGCCTGCGTGGCCTACGACGCCTCCTGGGCCTTCGAGCTCTCCTACATCGTCAAGGACGCGCTGCGGCGGATGTACGGGCCCGAGGCCGAGAACATCTTCTACTACCTCACCGTCTACAACGAGCCCTACACCCAGCCCGCCGAGCCGGCGGACCTGGACGTCAAGGGCCTGCTCAAGGGCCTGTACAAGTTCTCCGACGGGCCCGCCCTGGAGGAGGACGCCCCGCGCGCCCAGATCCTCGCCTCCGGCGTGGCCGGGCCCTGGGCCGTGGAGGCGCAGCGGATCCTGGCCGAGGAGTGGGGCGTCTCGGCCGACGTCTGGTCGGCGACCTCCTGGACGGAGCTGCGCCGGGAGGCCATGAACTGCGACGAGTTCAACCTGCTCAACCCCGAGAAGGAGCAGATGGTCCCGTACGTGACGCGCCGCCTCGCGGACGTCCAGGGGCCGATCGTGGCGGTCAGCGACTTCATGCGCGCGGTCCAGGACCAGATCGCGCCGTGGGTGCCGGGCGACTACACCTCGCTGGGCACCGACGGGTTCGGCTTCTCCGACACCCGCGCCGCCGCCCGCCGCTTCTTCCACGTGGACACCCAGTCCATCGTGATGGCGGTGCTCACCAGCCTGGTGCGCCGCGGTGAGGTCAAGCACGAGGTCCTGCAGCAGGCCCTCACCCGCTACGGCCTCGACCAGGGCGTCGCCGCCGTCTCCGGCGCGAACGCCCCGGAGGAGTCCGGCGGGGCCGCCTGAGAACGCGCTCCGCGGGCCCGCGGCACCACGCGGGCCCGGCGCGCCGAGGGCTCGCGCCGCGTGCCCTCGCCAGAGGGCGCAGAGGCCGTAGGGTCCGCGGGACACGGGGCCCGCGGTACGCGGGCCTGCAGAACGCGAGGGGCCGGTGACCGCCAGGCGGTCACCGGCCCCTTTCCCGTGCCGTGGGATCCCGGTCAGGGCGCGGGCTGGAGGTCCTGGCCGCTGCCGCCGAGGTGGCAGGCCAGGTCGTCGTCGGACACGATCCGGTGCCAGCCGTCCCGGAAGCCGCGCCGCAGCGCCGCCTGCTTGCGCCAGGCGCGGGTGCGCGCGTACCGGGCGAGGACGGCGGCGGGCGGGCGTCCCAGGCCCGTCAGCTCGTAGCCGTAGGCGCGCAGCCGGTCGCCCAGGACGTACTCGCACAGCTGCACCTCCCACGGCTCCAGCCGCTCCTCCCAGGCGCGCACCGCCGCGGAGTCCACGTCCTTGTGCGTCCTGGCGTGGTGCTTCTTGCGCCGGGGGTTCACCGAGGCGACGGCCTCCGGGTGGAGCATGGCCGGGTCGTAGCGCTCGCCCAGGAACTCGCACAGGGCCGAGAGCTGCGGGGCCGGGTCGGCGACGAGGTGCTCGTACTGCAGCGCGTAGTAGGAGCCGTCGGGGCAGTGGCGGGCCGCCTCGTGCCCGGCGTCGATGGCGTTGGCCCAGGTGACGACGGCGTGGTGGCTGTCGTGCTCCCACCACTTCATGCCCTTGAGCGAGCCGACGCAGTCCCGTCCGTCGCGGATGAGGTGCACCACCTGGGCGTCGGGGAAGAGCCGGAAGAGCTCGGGCAGGTACTGGATGTAGGCGGGCCGCTTGTCGCCCCAGCGCTGCTTGCCGTGCCGCCGCGCGTACTCCCGCAGGACGGTGCCCAGCGCCGAGCCCAGGGTGGGCGGCGCCTCCTCGATCCGCCGCACCGTCTCGGCGGTGTCCAGGCCCAGGTCGGGGAACTTGTGGCCGCGGGTGCCGGTGATCCACTCGCCGAGCGCGCGCCGGTTGGCGCGGAGGCGCAGGTCGCCGAAGTGCGCGCGCCGGTAGTAGGCGGGCAGCAGGAAGCGGGTCTCGGGCGGGATGGCGATCCGCGGATGGGCGTGCAGCATCAGCTGCAGGAGGGTGGTGCCCGAACGGGGACACCCCACGACGAAGATCGGCCGTTCCATTCCGTTCCCTTCTCGAACGCGCTTCACCACGATGGCGGAGCGTCACCATCCCTGTGTGTTCGGTGACAGGGGCTGATGAAGAATTGACCCTCCCTTGACCGGATGGGGGCTCTGTGAAGACGGCCCGAGAAGGCGACACCCGACGTCCGGGCGCGGCGGGATGTTCCGGGCATGGGCCGGGGATGGCACTCTTGTTCCGTGAGCAACGACGCCGAGGGCGGGAACCGGGACCTGCGCGAGCAGACGACCCGGCGCCTGGAGACCGCGCTGAGCACCTTCGGCACCGCCGCGCTGGCGCGGATGGAGGAACGCCTGCCGTGGTTTCGGCGCATGCCCGCCGAGCAGCGCTCCTGGATCGGCCTGGTCGCCCAGACGTCCATCGCCGCGTTCGTCGACTGGTTCCGCAACGGGGAGAAGACCAGGGTCGCGCTCGGCGGCGAGGTCTTCGCCACCGCGCCGCGCGAGATGATGCGCACCATCCGGCTGCAGCACACCGTGGACATGGTCCGGGTGATCAGCGAGGTGGTGGAGACGCGGCTGCACGACCTGGCCGCCCCCGGCGGCGAGGCGCAGCTGCGCGAGGCGATCCTGCGCTACACCCGCGAGGTCGCCTTCAGCGCCGCCCAGGTGTACGCGCGCGCCGCCGAGACCAGAGGGGCCTGGGACGCCCGCCTCGAGGCGCTGGTCGTCGACTCGCTGCTGCGCGGCGACGGCGACGACGGGCTGCACTCCTGGGCCGCGGCGCTCGGCTGGACCACCAAGCCGGTCTTCGTGCTGGCCGGCCACGCCCCCGAGGAGGACCCGGAGGCGATCGCCGACCAGATCCGCCTGTCGGCGCGGCGGCTGCGCGTGGACGTCCTGTCCGGGGTGCAGGGGCACCGGCTGATCGTCATCGCCGGCGGGGCGGAGGACCCGCTGGCCGCGGCCCAGCTGCTGTCCGCCAAGTTCGGCCCCGGCCCGGTGGTCGTCGGCCCGGAGGCGCCCGACCTGTACGGCGCCACCGCCTCGGCCCGCGCCGCGCTGGCCGGGCTGCGCTCCGCGGTGGGCTGGCCCGACGCGCCCCGCCCCGTCCTGGCCGCCGAGCTGCTGCCCGAACGCGCCCTGGACGGCGACGCCGTCGCCCGCGAGTACCTGGTGAGCGAGGTCTACGGCCCCATCCAGGCGGCGGGGGCGCCGCTGCTGGACACCCTCACCACCTACCTGGAGCAGGGCTCCTCGCTGGAGGCCACCGCACGCCTGCTGTACGTGCACCCCAACACCGTGCGCTACCGGCTGCGGCGGGTCTCGGAACTGACGGGGCTGCCGCCCACGGACGGCCGGGGCGCCTTCACCCTCCGCATCGCCCTGGTGCTGGGAAGGTTCGCCGAGCGGCCCCGTTCGGCGTGAGGCGACGCGCCCGGGCGGCGGGCGGGGCGCGCGGCTGTTGTGAGAGTCCTACAAAGGGGAGCGATCAAACTTCGTCCCTCTCGGCATGCCTCGGACGGGTGCGCGGGCGGCATGGTTAGACCGTGCTTCTCATCACAGCTCCCGGCCAAGGCGCCCAGACTCCCGGCTTCCTCGCCCCGTGGCTCGAGGTCCCCGGCGTGCGCGACCGGCTCACCGCCTGGTCCGACCTCGCCGGCCTGGACCTGATCCGCTACGGGACGACCGCGGACGCGGACGAGATCAAGGACACCGCCGTCGCCCAGCCGCTGCTGGTCGCCGCCGCGCTGGTGACGTTCGAGGCGCTCGGGGTCACCCCCGGCGCGGTCGCCGGGCACAGCGTCGGCGAGCTCGGCGCCGCCGCGATGGCCGGCGTGCTCACGCCCGAGGACGCGATGCGCCTGGTCGCGGTGCGCGGCCGGGGCATGGCCGAGGCCGCCGCGGTCACCGAGACCGGCATGACGGCCGTCCTCGGCGGAGACACCGACGACGTGCTCGCCGCGATCGACAAGCACGGGCTCACCCCCGCCAACATCAACGGCGCGGGCCAGATCGTCGCCGCGGGCACGCTGGCGCAGCTGGCGGAGTTCGCCGAGGAGCCCCCGGCCAAGGCGCGGCTGCGCCCCCTGGCCGTCGCGGGAGCCTTCCACACCGAGCACATGGCTCCCGCCGTCGCCGCCCTGGACGCCGCCGCGGCCTCGGTCGAGCCGCAGGACCCGCGGGTCAGGCTGGTGTCCAACCGGGACGGCGCGGTCGTCGACTCCGGCGCGGAGTTCCTGCGCCGGCTCGTCGGCCAGGTCAGCGCCCCGGTCCGCTGGGACCTGTGCATGGGCGCGTTCGCCGAGCTGGGCGTCACCGCGATGATCGAGCTGGCCCCGTCCGGCACCCTGGTGGGCCTGGCCCGCCGGGAGCTCAAGGGCGTGCGGCTGGTCGGCTTGAAGACCCCTGAGGACCTGGAGAAGGCACGGGAGCTGACGGCATGAGCATTCGGCTCACGGCAGGGCGCCCCGGCGCCCGCATCCTGGCCTTCGGCCACTACCAGCCCGACAACGTCGTCACCAACGACGACCTGGCGGCCCGCGGGGTGGAGACCAACGACGAGTGGATCCGCTCCCGGGTGGGCATCGCCGAGCGGCGCCTGGCCTCGGCCGACGAGTCCATGGAGGACCTCGCGGTCGCCGCGGGCGGCAAGGCCCTGGCGGCCAGCGGCCTGTCGCCCGACGACATCGACCTGGTGGTCGTGGCCACCTGCACGGCCGAGACCCAGGTGCCCAACGCCTCGGCGACGGTGGCCTACCGGCTGGGCATCAAGGCGCCCGGCGCGTTCGACGTGAACGCCGCCTGCGCGGGCTTCGCCTACGCCCTGTCGGCCGCCAGCGACGCGATCCGGGCCGGTTCGGCCCGCAACGTCCTGGTGGTCGGCGCGGAGAAGTTCTCCCCCTGGATCGACTGGACCGACCGCACCACCTGCATCATCTTCGCCGACGGCGCGGGCGCCGCGGTGGTGACCGGCTCGGACGTGCCGGAGATCGGCCCGGTGGTGTGGGGGAGCGACGGCGAGAACGCCGACAAGATCAAGGTGGAGGACCGCAACTCCTTCCTCCACCAGGACGGCCAGGCCGTCTTCCGGTGGGCGACCACCGCGCTGCACCCGGTGGCCCTGGAGGCCTGCCGACGGGCCGGTGTCGCCCCGTCGGAGCTGGCGGCCTTCGTGCCACACCAGGCGAACCTACGGATCATCCGCGGCATAGCGAAGAAGCTGAACGCACCCAACGCGGTGATCGCCGAGGACATCGTCAACGCCGGGAACACCTCGGCCGCGTCCATCCCGATGGCGCTGTCCCGCATGATCGAGCGCGGGGACGTACCCTCGGGCGAACCGGCCCTCATCATCGGGTTCGGCGCAGGACTGACCTACGCTGCCCAGGTCATCCAGATCCCCTAGGGTCTGGGCACAACATCCGAAACTAATGCAGGAGTAACCGAGCATGGCTGAAGTCACCACCCAGACGATCCTCGACGGCCTCGGCGAGATCGTCGAGGAGATCGTCGGCATCCCGGCCGCCGACGTCACCCCCGAGAAGAACTTCATCGACGACCTCGACATCGACTCCCTGTCGATGGTCGAGATCGCCGTCGCCGCCCAGGACAAGTTCGGCGTCGAGATCCCCGACGACGAGCTGAAGAACCTGCGCACCGTCCAGGACGTCGTGGACTACGTCCAGGGCCTGGCCGCCAAGGCCTGACCTTCTTCCAGGCCCCGGTATCCGGAACCGGGGCCCTTGCGACGCGCGGGCCACTGCAGAGGCCCGCGCGTCGCGGAGTACCTACCCCCCAGGTAATGAGGAGCAAGTGCAATGGGCAAGACTCGTGTTGTCGTGACCGGTCTGGGCGCGTCGACCCCGCTGGGGGGCGACGTCGCGTCGACGTGGGACGGGTTGCTGACCGGTAAGTCCGGCATCCGTACCCTGCCCTGGGACAACCTCGACGCGTTCCCCGTGCAGTTCGCCGCACAGGCCGCGGTCGAGCCCGCCGAGACCGGCCTGCTGGCCAAGCCCCAGATGCGCCGGATGGACCGCTGCCAGCAGTTCGCCCTGATCGCCGCCATCGAGGCGATGAAGCACGCCGGCTACGCGCACAAGGACACCCCCGGCGAGACCGTGGACCCCGACCGCCTCGGCGTCGTGCTGTCCTCGGGCATCGGCGGCCTGCACTCCGCCCTCGACAGCTACGACGTCTTCCGCGAGAAGGGCTGGCGCCGCGTCTCCCCGTTCACCGTGCCGATGCTGATGCCCAACGGCTCGGCCGCGCACGTGGGCCTGGAGTTCAACGCCACCGCCGGCATCCACGCGCTGGTCTCCGCCTGCTCCTCCAGCGCCGAGGCCATCGGCTACGCCATCGACATGATCCGCAGCGGCCGCGCCGACGTCGTCATCGCCGGCGGCACCGAGGCGTGCATCCACCCGCTGCAGATGGCCTCCTTCGGCGCGATGCGCGCCATGTCCACCCGCAACGACGCCCCCGAGCTCGCCTCGCGCCCCTACGACAAGGCGCGCGACGGCTTCGTGCTCGGCGAGGGCTCGGCGGTCCTGATCCTGGAGTCCGAGGAGTACGCGCGGGCGCGCGGCGCCCGGATCCACGCCTACGCCTCGGGCGTCGGCTACTCCGCCGACGGCCACGACATGGTGCAGCCGCCCGAGGACGGCCGCGGCGCCACCAAGGCGATGCAGCGCTGCCTGAAGGACGCCGGGCTCGAGCCCGAGCAGATCGTCCACATCAACGCGCACGGCACGTCCACGCCGCTGGGCGACGTGGCCGAGCTCAACGGCATCAAGGGCGCGCTCGGCGAGCACGCCCGCAAGATCAACATCACCGCGACCAAGTCGATGACCGGCCACCTTCTGGGCGGCGCGGGCGCGCTGGAGTCGCTGATCACCGTGCTGTCGCTGCGGGAGGGCCTGGTGCCGGCCGTGGCGAACCTGGAGAACCTGGACGACCAGGTCGATCTCGACATCGTCATGGGCGAGCCGCGCAAGCTGCCTGACGGCCCGGCCGCGGCTCTCAACAACTCGTTCGGCTTCGGCGGCCACAACGTGACCCTGGCGTTCGAGCGGGCGCTTTAGAGCAGGTCCCGAAGGCCACCGCGAAAACTTTGACCACTGTAAGCATTGGTCTTATTGCTCTATGTGACACTCCTGTAGGACTGTAAGGGAGCTCCGGCCGGGCCGAAACCGACCCGGCCGGACTGTTTCAGTGACTTCGAAACAGATCCCAGAGCCTGAGGAGTCCACGTGACCGTCCTTGACACTTCGGCGAAGACCGTCTCCGCGGAGGTCGTGGAGCCGGACCTGCGCGACCCGCGGGTCCGGCTCGAGTCGCTTTTCGACGAGGGCAGCTTCCGTCCCCTCTTCGGCGGAGGCGAGAGCGGCAAGCTCGCCGGCCGGGGGCGGATCGAGGGGCTGCCGGTGGTCGCCTTCGCCAGCGACCCGCGGTTCATGGGCGGGGCGATGGGCATGGAGGGCTGCCAGGCCGTCGTGGCCGCCTACGACCTGGCGATGCGCGAGCGGCTGCCGATCATCGGCCTGTGGCACTCCGGCGGCGCGCGGCTGGCCGAGGGCGTGGAGTCGCTGCACGCCGTCGGCCAGATCTTCGCCCGGCAGACCCGGGCCTCGGGCGTCATCCCGCAGATCTCGGTGGTGCTCGGCCCGGCCGCCGGAGGCGCCGCCTACGGACCGGCGCTGACCGACATCGTCATCCTCTCGGAGAACGGCCGGATCTTCGTGACCGGACCGGACGTGGTGAAATCGGTCACCGGCGAGCAGATCGACATGGCGGGCCTCGGCGGGTCGGAGGCCCACGGTAAGAAGTCGGGCGTCGCGCACATCACCACTCCGGACGACACGTCCGCCATCGCGACCGCGCGCGGGCTCGCCGTCCTGCTCGGCCACCAGGGCCATGTCCGGCCCGACGAGGTCGAGGAGCGCGACCTCTCGGGCATCCTCCCGGAGAACGTGCGCCGCGCCTACAGCGTCCACCCGCTGGTCCAGGGCATCGCCGACGACGAGGTCGTCGAACTCCAGGCCAGGTGGGCGCCGAACATCGTCACCGCGTTCGGCAGGCTCGGCGGCCGCACCGTCGGCATCATCGCCAACAACCCGCTGCGCCTCGGCGGCTGCCTGGACAGCCCTTCGGCCGAGAAGTGCTCCCGCTTCGTCCGCCTGTGCGACGCCTTCGGCGTGCCGCTGATCGTCCTGGTGGACGTCCCCGGCTACCTCCCGGGCGTCGGCCAGGAGCACGGCGGCGTCGTCCGCCGCGGTGCCAAGCTCCTCCACGCCTTCGCCGAGGCCACCGTCCCCCGCGTCACCCTGGTCACCCGCAAGGCCTACGGCGGCGCCTACATCGCCATGAACTCCCGCTCCCTCGGCGCCACGAAGGTCTTCGCCTGGCCCACCGCCGAGATCGCCGTCATGGGCGCCCTCGCCGCCGTCCGCGTCCTCCACCGCAAGAAACTCGCGGCCGTCCCCGAAGCCGAGCGCCCCGCCCTCGAGCAGCGGCTCGCCGCCGAACACGCCGAGATCGCCGGCGGCCTCCCGCGCGCCATGGGCCTCGGCGTCGTCGACGAGATCGTCGCCCCGACCGCCACCCGCGCCGCCCTGGCCCGCGCCATAGCCGAAGCCATCCCGGCCCGAGGCCGCCACAACAACATCCCGCTGTGACCCGCCCGCCCCGGCCGCTCCCACGACCGGCCGGGGCTTCGCCAGGCGGGGGAGAGGCCTCCGATTCCGTCTCTTGCCGCCGTGAAGCGGCGGTGCCCGGCTCGGGAGTTTCGGGCTGGGGTGCAGCGCCGGGTGTGGAAGAAGACGGGCTTTGCGGAACTGGACCGGCATGCTCGGCTCGCGGTCGTCCGGGCGCTGCGCACCGGTCACCTGCCTGGTGATCCGGCCGTTCACTCCGTTCTGCGGAGTTCGGTCACGTACCGCCTCGAACAGGGGCGGAAGAGCCGTCGTGCTCTGCCGGTCTCCTATGGGTTTCTGTTGCTGGTGGCCGTGGCGAACGCCCTGGTCCTCGGCCCCTGGTTCTTGCTGCTGGGGCTCTGGTTCGTGGCCCTGGGCGTTTACGGCTGGGTCTCGGTCCGCCGGGAGGGGCCGCGGCTGGCGGGGCTGGAGCGGGCTTTGGTCGAAACGGGGTAGTGGGGACGGACTGGGAGATTCGGGGCTGTTATCGTCGCTCCTCCGGTTTTGGAGGGGTGGATGCTGCACGAGCTGGTCGGGCCGTTGCTGGAGCCGGCGTTCACGCTGGGGGAGACGCCCACGTCCTGGGGCGAGGTGCTGGGGTTCGTCACCGGGGTGCTGACGGTCTGGCTGGTGGTGCGGCAGCACATCGCCAACTGGGGCGTGGGGATCGTCAACGTGGTGGTCCTGGGGCTGATCTTCCTGGACAGCGGGCTGTACGCGGACGCCTCGCTGCAGATCGTCTACGTGGTGCTCGGGCTGTACGGGTGGTGGGTGTGGCTCTACGGGGGCGAGAACCGGACCGGGCGGCTGGTGCAGCGGACCTCGCGGGGGGAGTGGGCCGGGGTCGCGGCGGGGGTCGTCGTGGCGACCGCGGTGATGACGTGGGTGCTCGTGTCCTTCACGGAGTCGACGGTGCCGTTCTGGGACGCGCTGACGACGGCGCTGTCGCTGGCGGCGACATACGGGCAGTGCCGCAAGCTCGTCGAGTCGTGGATGCTGTGGATGACCGTCGATCTCATCTACGTGCCGCTCTACGCTTACAAGGGGCTGTATCTGACGGGAGCGCTCTATGTGATCTTTCTCGGGCTGTGCGTCGCGGGGCTGCGGGCCTGGCGGCGGGACCTGGCGGGGCGCGCGGGCTCGCCGGTGGCGGCATGAGGTACGCGCACGGGCTGGTGATCGGGAAGTTCTATCCGCCGCACGCCGGGCACCACCACCTCATCGACACGGCGGCGCAGGCCTGCGAGCGGGTGACGGTCGTGGTGGCGGCCGCCACCGTGGAGAGCGTCCCGCTCGCGGACCGGACGGCGTGGTTGCGGGAGGCGCATCCGCAGGCGCGGGTGCACTTCGCGCCGGTCGTCGACGACGTCGAGATCGACTACGGCTCGGACGAGGTGTGGGCGCGGCACGTGGAGGTGTTCCGGCACGGGCTGCGGCAGTACTGGGGCCGCGAGCCGGAGATCGACGCCGTCTTCAGCTCCGAGGCCTACGGGGAGGAGCTGGCCCGCAGGTTCGGGGCGGCGGCCGTCGCGGTCGATCCGGGGCGGGAGCGGCTGCCCGTGAGCGGCACGGCCGTCCGCGACGACCCCGCCGGGAACTGGGGATTCCTGTCTCCGGCGGTGCGGGCCGCGCTGGTGAGGCGGGTCGTCGTGGTCGGCGCGGAGTCGTCGGGCACCACCACGCTCGCACGCGACCTCGCCGCCGCCTTCGCGGCCCGCGGCGGCGTCTGGGCGGACACCCGCTGGGTTCCGGAGTACGGCCGCACGTACTGCGAGGAGAAACTCGCCGCCGCGCGGCAGCAGGACCCGTCGGCCCGCCTGGAGGCGCTGGAGTGGGCCTCGGCGGAGTTCACCCTCATCACCGACCGCCAGCTCGCCTGGGAGGACGCCGCCGCCCGAGTCTCCTCCCCGCTCCTGGTGTGCGACACCGACGCGTTCGCCACCGCCCTGTGGCACGAGCGCTACCTCGGCGGCGTCCCGCCCGTCCCCCCGAGGGCCCGCCACGACCTGTGGATCCTCACCGACGTCCGCGACGTGCCCTTCGAACAGGACGGCTGGCGCGACGGCGAGCGGATCCGGCACGCGATGCACGACCGCTTCGCCGCCGAACTCACCGCCCGGAACCTCCCCCACCTCCTCGTCCAGGGCCCGCCCGCCGACCGCCTCGCCCGCGCCGTCCGCGCCGTCGACGAACTCCTCGCCCGGGGCTGGACCTTCGGCACCCCTCTCACGGCCACGGCCCGCTGAACAGGACAGGTCGTGCCGCCGAAGCGGCCGGGCACCGCGCCGGGGGTTCCGGAGGCCGGGACCGTGCGCCGGGCCGGGGTCAGGGCACGGACCAGAAGGCGAGTTCGTGGTGCATGGCCTCGGTGAAGAGGGCGCGGGCGCGGGCGGGGTCGGGGGCGGCCTCGTCGAGCATGACCGCGCAGCGGCGGGCGAGGGCGGCGAAGGCGGGGTCGGCGTAGGAGTCGACCCAGCGCTTGTAGCGGGGGTCGGACGGGGGGTTCTCGGCGAGGGCGCGGCCGATCTCGGAGTAGCCCCACATGCAGGGGTAGAGGGCGGCGAGGCCGTCGGCGTAGTCGGCGGCGGCCTCCAGCAGGAAGGAGGTGTAGGCGGTGCAGGGGGCGCCCTTGACGGCGTTGTCCAGGTCGGCGCCGAACTCCGCGGCCAGGCTCCGGTGCAGGCTCAGCTCCTCGTGGAACGTGGAGTGGGCCAGGTCGACGAGGTCGCCGAGGTGCGCGTCGGGCGCCTGCCACGCCAGCCGGGAGAAGACGCGGACGTAGTCGAGCAGGTAGAGGTGGTCCTGCTCCAGCCATGACCGGAAGACCCGCTCGTCGAGGGTGCCGTCGGCGATGCCGCGCACCGTCGGGTGCGCCAGCTGCGCGGGAAGCAACTCCCGTCCGATTTCTTCCAATTCATGCGAGATGCCCATCCCGTCATCCTGCCACGGCCCCCACGGACGCGACGTCCCCCGACGGCACTCCGCAGCGGCCCCGCAGGCGGTGGACACGCGCCGTGCCTCCGCCCGCGACGGGCGTACGGGCGGCTCCGCAGGCGGCGGGCGTACGACGGTTCCGCGCGTGCGTCAGGGGTCGTGGGGGGCCGGGTCGTCGTGGTCGCGGAGGAGCTCGGTGGGGACGGGGGCGGCCAGGGGCATGGGAGGCGGGGGGTCGGCGGGGGGCTGCCAGCCCTTGGTCTCCAGGGCGCGGAGGAAGGCGTCGACGACGCGGGGGTCGAACTCGGTGCCGGAGCAGCGGCGGAGTTCGGCGGCGCCGGCCTCGACGGTGCTGGCGCGGCGGTAGGAGCGGGTGGAGGTGATGGCGTCGAAGGTGTCGGCGACGCCGATGATGCGGGCGAACTCGGGGATCTCGGAGCCGACGAGGCCCAGGGGGTAGCCGCTGCCGTCGAGCTTCTCGTGGTGGTGGAGGATGCCGCCGAGCGCCTCCTCCAGGAAGCCGATCTGGCCGACGATCTCCAGGCCGCGCATGGGGTGGAGCTGGATCTCGGCGAACTCCAGGTCGGTGGGCCTGCCGTCCTTCTGCAGGACGCGGGTGGAGACGCCGAGCTTGCCGACGTCGTGCAGCATCCCGGCGAAGCGGATGGCCTCCAGGCGGGCGCCGGTGATGCCGAGGTCCTCGGCGATCATGACCGAGCCGCGCGACACCCGTTCGCTGTGGCCGCGGGTGTAGAGGTCCTTGGTCTCCACCGCCTGGCACAGGACGGCGAGGGTCGCCTCCTGCGCGGCCTTCTGCTCGGCGACTTGGGCCATCGCCCACGTCGCGGTGAACAGCGGCAGCAGCACCAGGACGGGCGCCGCCACGTTGAGGGTCTCCCAGCCGCCGGCGATGAGCAGCCCGAAGCAGCCGAAGCCCAGGCAGCCCGCGCTCAGCGGCCCGGCGTCGCGCAGCAGCTCCCGCACGGTGGCGGCCTGGGCCAGCAGCAGCACCCCGGCGACGAGCAGCAGGTTGACCACGACGAAGAGCAGGAGGGCCAGCGCGAACGGCCAGATCAGCCGGGCGAACGGCACCTCGCCGTAGGAGGGCTGCAGCCAGTGGAAGACCACGCCGGTGACCCAGCCGCAGAGCGTGAACTGCGCGGCGTTGAAGAGGCGTTTGACCGCGGAGACCCGCTGCGGGCTGGCCAGGGCGCACAATCCGACCAGCGCGGCGCCGTCCGGCCCGAGCAGCACCACCGCGGCGAGCGTCGCCGCGTAGCTCATCGAGACCCGGGCGCTCTTGACCCACAGCCGCGCGGACATCGCGTCGCACACCAGGAAGAGGGTGGCCAGCACGGCGTAGACGCCCCAGTCCACCTCGCGCGCCGTCGTCAGGAGCACGCCCGCGCACGCGATCACCGCGATCACATAGCAGCGCGCCGCCGCAGGTAGCTCTCGCATGACGGGAGGCTAACCGCATTCTCTCTTCGGGAGAGGGAAAGCCGCGGAATCGTTCACCCCCCGGCGAAGACGCGCGAGGTCTGGAAGTCCTCGGGCAGCAGCGTCGTCACCGCGGCGAGGTCGACCTTCGGGGCGGTGGCCATGAGCCGGGCGGCGTGGCGCAGCCGTGCCCGTTCGATGGCGTTGCGGATGGAGCGGGCGTTGGCGAACCGGGGCTGGGCGCGCCGCAGCTCGATGTAGGAGCGGAACACCGGGCCGGTCTCCTCGGCCAGGCCGTATCCCTCGCGGCCCAGCATGAGCAGCCCGATCTCCTCCAGTTCCGCGGCGGTGTAGTCGGGGAAGTCGACGTGGTGGGCGATCCGGGAGCTCATCCCCGGGTTGGAGGAGAAGAAGGAGTCCATCCGGTCGGCGTATCCGGCGAGCACGACCACCACGTCGTCGCGCTGGTTCTCCATCACCTGCAGCAGGATCTCGATGGCCTCCTGGCCGTAGTCGCGCTCGTTCTCCGCCCGGTACAGGTAGTAGGCCTCGTCGATGAACAGCACGCCGCCCATCGCCCGCTTGAGGACCTCCTTGGTCTTGGGCGCGGTGTGTCCGACGTACTGGCCGACGAGGTCGTCGCGGGTGACGGCGACCAGGTGGCCCTTGCGCAGGTAGCCCAGGCGGTGCAGCAGTTCGGCCAGCCGGACGGCCACCGTGGTCTTGCCGGTGCCGGGGCCGCCGGTGAAGCACATGTGCAGGCTGGGCCGCGCCGCCTCCAGCCCGAACCGGGCGCGCACCCGGTCGACGAGCAGCAGCGCGGCGATCTGCCGGACGCGCGCCTTGACCGGGGTGAGGCCGACGAGCTCGGTGTCCAGGGCGTCGAGGACCTCGTCGACCCGGGACTCGGCGCGTTCGCGCGCCAGGTCGACGACCGCGCCGGGGGAGAGGAGTTCCGGCGGTGACTCTTCTCCAGGGGCGGGAGGGCGCATACCGAAAGCAGTCACTGCCGGAACTCCTCGTCTTCAGTACCGCTCGCCCTCGGGGCGGTCGGTGGCGTAGGCGTGCATGGTGTAGCGGACCTGGCGGTCGGCGGCCTCCTCGCGGGTGAGCCGGAATCCGGGCTCGTTCGCGGGGCGCTGGACGATGAACTGCAGCGCCGTCGTCTGGCGTCCGTAACGGGCGTCGTAGGCGTTGAGCCGCACGTAGTGGTTCGGGAAGGTGCGGCGGCACTCGTTCAGCTCCATCAGCACCCCGGCGGGGTCCTTCAGGTCGAACATCGGCAGCCCCCACATTTCCCAGTAGCTGTTGCGGGGGTGCGGGTCGTCGGTGTACTCCACCGAGCAGGGCCAGCCGTTGTCCAGCGCGTACGCGATCTGGTGGGTGATCTCCTCGTCCGTGAGGTCGGGCAGGTAGGAGAAGGTGCCTTGCGTGATCCTCATCAGCTCACCACCGGGGTTTCCAGGACGTCGGGGGTGTCGGTGGACGCGTACGTGAAGGTGATGTCACCCCAGGTCGCGAGCGCCACGTCGAGTTCGCGGCTGTGCTTGGCGGCGGCGCGCAGGATGTCGGGGCCCTCCTGGAGGAAGTCGCGGCCCTCGTTGCGCGCCTTGATCATCGCTTCCAGGGCGACGCGGTTGGCCGCCGCGCCGGCCGCGATGCCCATCGGGTGGCCGATGGTGCCGCCGCCGAACTGGAGGATGACGTCCTCGTCGAGGTAGTGCAGGAGCTGGTGCATCTGCCCCGCGTGGATTCCGCCGGACGCCACGGGCATGACGCCCGGCATGGACGCCCACTCCTGGTCGAAGTACAGGCCCTTGCGCAGGTCGGCCTCGACCTTGTCCTTGCGGAGCGTGTCGTAGAACCCGGCGACGGTGTACGGGTCGCCTTCGAGCTTGCCGACGACCGTTCCGGCGTGGAGGTGGTCGACTCCGGCCAGGCGCATCCACTTGGCGATGACGCGGAAGCTCACGCCGTGGCTCTTCTGCCGCGTGTACGTGGAGTGTCCCGCGCGGTGCAGGTGCAGCAGTACGCCGTTGGCGCGCGCCCATTTGGCCATCGACTGGATGGCCGTGTACCCGATGGTGAGGTCGATCATGATGACGACGCTGCCGAGCTGCTTGGCAAATTCCGCCCGCTCGTACATGTCCTCCATCGTCCCGGCCGTCACGTTCAGGTAGTGGCCTTTGATCTCACCCGAGGCGGCCTGCGCCTTGGTGACGCCTTCCATGCAGTACAGGAAGCGGTCGCGCCAGCGCATGAACGGCTGGGAGTTGATGTTCTCGTCGTCCTTGGTGAAGTCCAGGCCGCCCCGGAGCGCCTCGTAGACGACGCGTCCGTAGTTGCGCGCGCTCAGCCCCAGCTTGGGTTTGACGGTCGCGCCGAGCAGCGGGCGGCCGAACTTCGCCAGGTATTCGCGCTCCATGACGATGCCGTGCGCGGGCCCCTGGAACGTCTTCACGTAGTGCGTGGGGATGCGCATGTCCTCCAGCCGCAGCGCCTTGAGGGCCTTGAAGCCGAAGACGTTGCCGATGATGGAGGAGGTGAGGTTCGCGATGGAGCCTTCCTCGAACAGGTCGAGGTCGTAGGCGATGTAGGCGATGAACTGGTCTTCGGAGCCGGGGACGGGCTCCACCTTGTAGCACTTGGCCTGGTAGTTCTCGTACGAGGTGAGCCGGTCGGTCCACACGACCGTCCACGTCGCGGTGGAGGACTCGCCGGCCACCGCCGCTCCCGCCTCCTCCGGCGGCACCCCCGGCTGGGGGGTGATGCGGAAAGCCGCCAGGATGTCGCTGTCCTTCGGCACGTAGTCGGGCCGCCAGTAGCCCATCTCCGCGTAGGGGATCACGCCCGCGGACCATCTGCCCATCGGTAGCTCCTCTCGTTGACGAGGCAATCATGTGAGGGCGACACTTGTGCTGTCCATCAAGTGTTTCGGGGTGAATCTCAAGCGATGACTGAATCCAGACTGCGGACGTTCGTCGCGCTCGCCGACACCGGCTCGGTCCGCGCCGCCGCCGAACGGCTCTACGTGAGCGAGTCGGCGGTCTCGGCGTCGGTTGCGGCGCTCGCCCGCGAGCTGGGCGTCCCGCTGGTGGAGCGGGCGGGCCGCGGCGTCGTCCTCACCCCGGCCGGGCAGGTGTACGCCGGTTACGCCAGGAGGCTGCTCGGCCTGCACGAGGAGGCGCGCGCCGCCGCGCGCGGCGAGCACGAACCGGGGACGGGGCGGCTGCGGCTGGCGGCCGTCACGACCGCCGCCGACCAGGTGCTGCCCGCGCTGCTGGCCGCCTTCCGGCACGCCTGGCCGCGGGTGGAGCTGGCCCTGGAGGTGGGCCCCAGCCGCCGGATCGGGGCGGCGCTGGCCGCGCACGAGGCCGACCTGGTGCTCGGCGGACGGCCTCCGGCGGGCGCCCGGGTGACGGTCCTGGCCACCCGGACGAACGAGCTGGTCGTGGTGGCCGCCCCCGGCGTCCCGTTCGACCTGCCCACCACCCCCTGGGTGATGCGGGAGCCCGGATCGGGCACGCGGATCGCCGCGGAGGCCTACCTCGCCGAGCACGAGGCGGCCCCGCCCACGCTCGTCCTGGGCTCCAACGGGGCGGTGATCGAGGGCGCGGCCGCGGGCCTGGGCGCGGCGCTCAGCCACCGCGACGCCGTCCACAGGGAGCTGGCCGCCGGCCGCCTGCGCGTGGTGGACGCTCCCGGCACCCCGCTGCTGCGCCCCTGGCACGCCGTGGCCGGACCGCACCCCACGGCCACGACGCGGGTGTTCGTGCGCCACCTGGTCGACTCGGGCTGGGCGCCGGGCTAGCGCAGGGGCAGGACGGCGCGGACGGTGGTGCCCTCGCCGGGACGGGACTGCAGGGTCATCCGCCCGCCCAGGAGCTCGGCGCGTTCGGCCATGCCGCGCAGCCCGTAGGACCCGGAGGCGGGCCGGTGCGGGTGGAAGCCGCCGCCGTCGTCGCCGACGGTCAGGCGCACCCGGTCGCGCTCGTACTCCAGGAGGATGTCGGCGGACATCGCCTTGGCGTGGCGCAGGATGTTGCCGACGGCCTCCTGCGCGATGCGGTAGAGGGCGGTCTGCAGGTGGTCGGGCAGTGGTGCGTCCAGCTCGCCCGTCACGGTGACGGTGACGTCCAGGGACGGCTGGCGGGCGTCGGCCTCGCGGGCCAGCCCGGCCAGCGCGGCCGGCAGGCCCAGGTCGTCCAGGACGGGCGGGCGCAGGCCGCCGATCGCGGCGCGGGTCTCGGCCGAGGCCAGGTCGCACAGGCGGCGGGCGACGAGGATCTGGCGGCGGGCCTCGTCCGTGGCGGAAACGGCCGAAGGCAGGGCGCGCAGTGCCGCCGACAGGTGGAAGCCCACGCTCGCCAGCCGCTGGGCGATGCCGTCGTGGATCTCGCGGGCCAGCCGCCCCCGCTCGGCCTCCTGCGCCTCCACGGCCCGCTCGGCGAACTCCTCGGCGGAGTGCTCGCGCTCCCTGGCCGTGCGCAGCCGCCGAGCCGAGCACACGACCGGGGCGAACAGCGCCGCCAGGGCGTCGACTATGGAGATGTCGTCTTCGGCACAGGGTGCGCCGCCGGGTGTGTGCGTCCGGATGACGGCGAGGGCGCGGTCCTTCGCGTCCTGGACGGGGAAGACCATGCCGCCCTCGTAGGCGCGGGGCAGGCCGTGCGCGGCGCACCAGCCGACGAAGTCGTCACCGAGCAGTACGGGAGGGGGCGTCGCGTCCGGGAGGGGAGCGGCGCCGACCCACTCCAGCGTCCGCTCCTCGTCGTCCAGGACGTACAGCTGGCACGACGTGAAGCCGGTGGCGGAGCGCACCAGCTCCGTCAGCCCGGAGGCCAGGCCGTCCAGCTCGCGATCGGCGCAGGCCACGTCGGCGACGCGGACGAGCAGCGCCTGGTCCCGTCGCGCGAGCAGTTCCAGGGCGCGGGCCCGTCCGGTCACCGGAAGAGTCCCTCGCGCAGCGCGACGGCGATGGCGGCGGAGCGGTCGGCCACCTCGAGTTTGCGGTAGAGGGTGCGCAGGTGGCTCTTCACGGTCTCCTCCGACAGGTGCAGCCGCGCCGCGATCGCCCGGTTGGAAAGCCCGCCGACCAGCAGCGAGAGCACCTCGCTCTCCCGCTGGGTCAGGCCGCGGTTGGCTCCCGGCCAGAACTCGCCGCGGCCCAGCCGGGCGACGCTGGCGGCCATCCGCCCCGCCAGGGTCGGATCGACGACCGTCTCGCCGACGGCGACCTCCTCCAGACGGCGCACCAGCTCCAGGCCGTCGACCCTCTTGAGGAGATAGCCGGCCGCGCCGGCCCGCAACGCCTCGAAGACGTACTGCTCGTCGTCGTAGACCGACAGGAAGACGATCCGCGTGCCCGGCGCCGTCGCCGACAGCGACCGGCACAGGTCGAGGCCGCTGTGCTGGCCGAGCCGTACGTCCAGCAGGACGATGTCGGGTCTCAGCGACACGACCAGCCTGTTGGCCTCGGCGGGCTCGGCGGCCTGTCCGACGACGCGCACTCTGCCGGTGAAACCGGAGAGCATCGCCTGCAGCCCGGCCAGGATCATTTCATGGTCGTCGACGAGCACGACCCTTACGGGGGCGGCCATCCCCGCAACATAACAACATTCGCTACCGGCGAGTAGTAAGGGGGGAGGGCGTTCACCCCCCGCTTCCCACCCGGGGGTGAGGTGCGCTTCTCACACCCGGCCTACCTTCGCGGTGAGAACCGGACCGAGGAGGAGACAGGGTGCCCCATCGGATCGTGCACATGCTGCGTGCCCGTGACACAGGCCGCCGTCCGGTCATGCTGGCGATAGCGGGGGACAGCGCCGCCGGCAAGACGACGCTGACCAGGGGGCTGGTCGAGTGCCTCGGCGAGGACCGCATGACCGCGGTCTGCGTCGACGACTACCACCGCTACGACAGAGAGGAACGCCGGAACAAACCGTTCACCGCCCTGCACCCCGACTGCAACCACATCGAGGTGATGGAGCAGCACCTGCAGCTGCTGGCCATGGGCGAACCCATCCTCAAACCCGTGTACGACCACGGCAGCGGCAGGCTCGTGCGGCCGGAACTGGTCGAGCCGCGGGACTTCGTCATCGTCGAGGGGCTGCTGCCGCTCTACAGCAAGATGGCGCGCGCCTGCTTCGACATCACCGTCTACCTCGACCCCCCCGAGGAGCAGCGGCACGCCTGGAAGGTCCGGCGCGACACCACCAGGCGCGGCTACACCGCCGAACAGGTGCGCGAGGAGCTGCGGCGCCGCGAACTGGAGAGCGCCGCGTTCATCCGCCCGCAGCGCAGGCACGCCGACATCGTCGTGCGCTTCGGGCCGCTCGCCGGACGCGACGAACCGCCCGGCGCGCCCCTGTCGGCCGAGCTGCTGCTGCGGCCCACCATCGACCACCCCGAACTGGACGAGGTCGTACGCGGCGCGGACGCCCTGCACCTGCGGCTGCTGCGCGACACCGACGGGCGCCCCGTCGACTCCCTGCACGTCCACGGGGACGTCTCCCCGGAGGAGGCGGAGATCGTCAAGAAGGCGGTCTGGGAGCGCCTCGACGTGGACACGCCCCTGCCCGGCGGGCTCGGCGGGCTCGCCGACGGCGACCGCAGCGACCCGGTGGCGATCACCCAGCTCCTGCTGCTGTACCACCTGATCAACGCCGACCGGGTGCGGCCCGCGTCCTGACCCGCCCCTCACGGCCCCGTGCGCGCCGCCCGCCGCCCGCCGCACGGGGCCGTGCCCGTGAAAAGGCTTCGTGACCCGGGATGAAACACTCCCTGCACTATGTTGGTCCCTGAAAAGCCCCGACATACGTCGACTGGGAGGTGGGTCCGCTGCGCCCCGAGGATCTGTACCGGCTGGAGGCCGAGCCGCCTGAGCTCGACCGTCCGGTACTGCTGCACCGCCTGGAAGGCTTCATGGACGCCGGATCCGCGGGCAGGCTGGTACGCGATCACATCCTGGAGACCCTGGAGCACAGGGTGGTCGCCTCCTTCGAGCTGGACGACCTGATCGACTACCGGGCGCGCCGGCCGATGATGAGCTTCGACGGCGACCACTGGGAGTCCTACGACAAGCCCGAACTGCTGCTGCACCTGGTCCACGACACGGTGGGCCAGCCGTTCCTGCTGCTCGACGGGCCCGAGCCCGACCGCTCCTGGGACCGGTTCACCGCCGCCGTGCAGTCGCTGATCGAGCGGTTCGACGTCCGGCTGAGCGTGACCGTGCACGGCATCCCGATGGGCGTGCCGCACACCCGTCCGATCGGCCTGACCGCGCACGGCACCCGTCCGGAGCTGCTGAGCTGGCCCAAGTCGCCGTTCGGCAAGGTCCAGGTGCCCGGCAGCGCCGCGGCCCTGCTGGAGCTGCGGCTGGGCGAGGCCGGACGCGACGCCCTCGGCTTCGCCGTCCACGTGCCGCACTACCTCGCCCAGTCGGCCTACCCGGCCGCGGCCGTCACCGCCCTGGAGACGGTGATCAACGCCACCGGCCTGGCGATCCCCGGCGACGCCCTGCGCGAGGCCGCCGCCGAGACCGACAAGGAGATCGCGTCCCAGGTCGAGGGCTCCGACGAGGTCCAGAAGGTCGTCAGCGCCCTGGAGCAGCAGTACGACGCGTTCGCCGGCGCCTCCGAGCGCGATTCCCTCCTGGCCGAGGACGCCGACATGCCCACCGCCGAGGAGCTGGCCGCCCAGTTCGAGCAGTTCCTCGCCGAGCAGGAGGGCGACTCCTGACCCGCCGCTGAAGCCGACGCCGCGCGCCGCAGGACGGCTCGGGAAGGCGGGCTCGGCGCCTTCAGCGGCACGGGCGTTCCGGTTCCCGCCGGCCGGGTCCGGCGGGTGGCGTTCACCAGCTGCTGGAGCCCGAGTCGGAACCGGACGAGCAGCTGGAACCGGAGTCGGACGACCCGCTGGAGCCCGAGTCGCCGGAGCACCCGGAGTCGTAGGAACCGTGGTCGTGGTGGGAACCGTGGTCATGGGACGAGCCGTGGCCGGCGGAGGAGAAGGCGTCGCCGTGGTCCCAGGAGGAGGAGCCTCCGCGGGCGCCCTGGTGGGACCCGCTCGTCCCGTACTGCTGCGCGTGGTACCGCAGGCCGGCCCCCGAGGTGGGGAAGAGCGCGGCGAACAGCGGGACGTTCTGCTCCCCGAAGACATCGCGCTGGATCTGCCGCTGCTGGCGCATCACCAGCCACAGGGCCAGCAGGGCGGTCGGCACCATCAGGACGGGGATCAGGAAGAAGAGGAAGGTGAGATCGTTCATGGCCGTGTGCCGTTCTCTCGCGGGGCGGCTTCTCTGCTCACTGGGATGCCCGCGGGAAGCGTTCGGTTCTCCCCGTCACCGGCGCTTCCCACCTCAGTCGCCCCCGCCCCCGCCGCACCCCGAGGACCCCGAGTCGGACCCCGGCCCGAAGTCGAAGAAGCCGCCGTCCCCGTCCCCCGACGACCCGTGGGACGACCTCCTCCGCGACCCCGACCGCCGCCCCCGCCCGGACGCCGACAGGACCACCACCAGCACCCCGACCACCAGCACCCCGACCAGCACGACCGAGAAAAAGTCCATCAGAACCGCCTCCTTCAGATACCTGATGAGACGCCTCCCACCCCTCCCCGGTTCTCCCGCCGACCCCGGCTCCGACCGCCTCCCGGGCGGGGTAGACTTGCCCGATCAATGGGGGCGTATAGCTCAGCGGTAGAGCACTCGCCTTACAAGCGAGGAGTCACTGGTTCGAACCCAGTTACGCCCACCCACTCCGGAAGCCCCGTCCGATCACCCCGGACGGGGCTTCCGCCGTTCTGCCCGACCAGGACTCCTCGATCTCGCGCGGGAAGATCCGGTAGACGAGTTCGGTCGCCGCGGTGCCCTTGTGGCCGCCTGGTCGGCGTCGTCTGCGTGGCGTTCGTCCTGGACCTGCCGGGCAGGGTGTCGCGGCGACGTGACCGGGTGGGCTCCCGGCGGGGAGAGTGTTCTTTGTCGCTGTTTGGTAGATATTGGGCGAATCTATCTAGCCTGGATGGGTATGAAGCCCTCCGATGATCCCACCTCGACCGTGATCGGACCGCCTCTGGGGCTGGCGATCGTTCTTCTGGCGATCGGCCTGGTCCTCCTGACGGGCAAGCTCCTCGCGCGCAGGCTGAGCCGAAGGCTGCCGCAGATGTCGGACCTGGCGGGCCGGACGACCGTGCCGGGCGCGGTCGTCGTCGGCTCCCTCGTCTCACGCGCGACGTTGAAGACGATACGCGTCGACGCGGGGGACGGGGTGGTCCGCCTGGACGAGCAGCTCTTCGGGGACCTCGCGGGCGCCGTGGACCACCTGATCGTGCTGGTGCTCATCGCCTCGATGACCTGGCTCGTCATCCGCGTCGTGCACGTCGTCACCCGGGCCGTGGTCAAGGGGGTGACGGGGTCGCGCGGGGTGGGCAGCACCCGCGCCAAGCGGGCGCGCACCCAGGTGATGCTGGTCAACCGGGTGGTGACGGCGCTGGCCGTCGTCATCGCCCTCGGCTGGATGCTGTTCACGTTCGACGCGGTGCGCGGCATCGGCGCCGGGGTGCTGGCCTCCGCGGGACTCTTCGGCATCATCGCCGGCGTCGCGGCGCAGAAGGCCATCGGGAACCTGTTCTCCGGGGTCATCCTCGCCTTCGGCGACGCCCTGCACGTCGACGACGTGATCGTCGTCGACGGCTACTGGGGGAAGGTGGAGGACCTGACCCTCAACACCGTCGTCCTGCAGGTCTGGGACGGCCGCCGGCTGGTCCTGCCGGTCTCCTACTTCACCGAGCGGCCCTACGAGAACTGGACGATCCGTGACGAGGCCATCATCGGCGCGGTCTTCCTGCGGGTCGACTGGACCGTCCCGGTCGCCGACCTGCGCACCCGCCTGTCGGACTTCGTCCGCGCCCATCCGCTGTGGGACGGAGAGGTGTGGAACCTCGCCGTCACCGACGTCCAGGAGAACGGCCTCGTCGAGGTCCGCGCCCTCATGAGCGCCGCGGACGGCTCCGCGGCCTTCGACCTGCGCTGCGCCGTCCGCGAGGAGCTCATCGCGTGGATCCGCGAACATCACCCCGACAGCCTCCCCCGCGTCCGCGCCGACTTCCTCCCCGAACCCGCCTGATCCGGCCCCCGGCGAAGGGCGGACGTGTGCTGACGGCTTCGAGCGCGGCGTCACGGTCCGGGGCGGGCGGTGACGGTTATGCGGTGTCCGGTTCGATCGTGCGGATGACGCGGGCGGGGTTGCCCACCGCCACGACGTTCGCGGGGAGGTCCCGGGTGACCACGGAGCCCGCGCCGACGACGGTGTTCTCGCCGATCGTGACTCCGGCGAGGACGATCGTGCCGCTGCCCAGCCATACGTTGTCGCCGATGGCGATGGGTTCGGCGGCCTCCCACTTGGCGCGGCGGAGGTCCGGGTCGATCGGGTGGGTCGGGGTGAGCAGCTGGACGTTCGTGCCGATCTGGACGTCGTCGCCGATGGTGATGGGGGCGACGTCCAGGGCGATGAGGCCGAAGTTGGCGAACGAGCGGGCGCCGATGCGGATGTGGCGGCCGTAGTCGACGCGCAGCGGCGGGCGGATCTCGGTGTCCTCGCCGATCTCGCCCAGCAGTTCGGCGAGCAGCCGGCGGCGGTTCCGCGGGTCGCGGGCGGGCGACGTGTTGAAGGCGTCCACCAGGTCCATGGCGCGCAGGCCGAGCTCGGCCAGCTCCGGGTCGTCGGCGAGGTACAGGTCGCCGGCGAGCATGCGCTCCCGCATCGAACGGCCGTCGGGCTCGGGTGTCATGCGCACCAGCGTACGTAACGTGGGCCGCCCTTTCCGCGGGGCGGCGGTGAGCCGATGGGCGCCGGGGACGTGAAGACCGGGGAGGGGAAGGCCGGGCCCGGAGCAGCGGCTCCTGCTCGTCGAGGGGGACCGGAACCGCGCCGGAGCCCGGCCGAAGGGCGTCAGCCGAAGCAGCGGACGGGGCGCAGGGCCAGGGTCAGCTCGTAGAGCCGGTCGGCGGAGTCGAAGAGGAAGATGTAGTCGGCCTTGCGGTTGCCCGGCACGCGCACGTAATGCGTGTTCGGTCCGGCCTTGAGCCCCGGATAGGCCTTTTTCACCTTCTTGAGCCTGTCGCCGATCTTGATGCCGCGCGGGGTCCTTGTGGATTTCGCGGCGAAGATAGCGGTGACGCCTCTTTTCTTTTCGTAGTAGACGCTCGCCTTGGTCTTCTTCATGGTGAAGGAGCCGCAGCTCGGGCCCTGGGCCTTGGTGAGCTTGGTGACGAGTCCTGCCTTGCGGGCGGCCTTGAGGCTCATGCCCAGCTTGAGGGCGCCGTAGCCCTGGGGGCCCAGGTATGCGGCGCGGTCGGCGGGGAGGGCTGAGGCGGGCGCGGAGAGCAGGGTCGCGCCCAGCGCCGCCGCGGTGAGGAGGTGGGGGAGCCGGCGGAGCACGGACTTCCTTTCGTCGGAAAAATGTGTGGCGGGAGGGAAGTCTAAATGATGCCGAGGGCGTGGGGAAGCGGAAAGTAAGGGGGTCGGTCTCTTTTCTGTGGTGGTTTGGCGAGTAAATCAATGGTCAATGAGAGGGGTCGTTGATTTGCCACTTCGCCGAGCGGGGATGGGTACCGCGGATTCGAGGCTTCGGATCGTTCGTCATTCGAGGAGAATTCGTGAGAATCACCAGACGTCTGGCGTGGGCGCTGCCGGGGGTGATGGCCGCCGGGCTGGTCGCGGCCGTGCAGACACCCGGAGCGGCCGGAGCGCAGCCCGCCGACCGGTGGGGCGTCATCGGGCGCAACTCGTCGGGGTCGCCGGTCGCGGAGCTGCGGATGGGGCCGTACGGGCGCTCCTACCTGGAGTACCCGGCCCTGCAGCCGCCGCCCTACGGGCGGGGCAGCCTGGGGCTGACGGTCGACGCCGGGGAGAAGGTCGCCTACGGCAACGAGACGGACTTCGCCGGGATGCCGCTGCGGCGGATCAAGTCGGTGAAGTACTGGATCTTCACCGGTGTCGACATCGGGACCAGCACGATCCTGCCCTCCTTCTCCATGGAGGTGGACAGCCGGGTCGAGGGCCTGCCCTACACGACCCTGGTCTACCTGCCGGACCGGTCGCTCAGCCCGTCGCGGCCGGCGACCCAGGCCCGCCACGTGTGGCAGAAGTACGACGCCACCGCGCCCGGCAACAGGTGGGGGTCGTCGCGGCCCATCCCGGGGGTCACCGGCTGCACCCTGGCCGTCCCCTGCTCGTTCAACGAGCTCAGGTCCAAGATGCCCCGTGCGGTGGTCAGCCTCAGCGTGGCCATCCAGAAGGGCACCGACGACGCCTTCCGGGGCGCCGTGGACGGGCTCCAGATCAACAACGTCCTGTTCGACTTCGAACGGTCGGGGGTGCGCAAGAGGGTGCGCTGACCGCACCGGCCGGGCCTTCCACGGGCCCGCCCGACTTCTTCCCGCGGACTGTCGGTGACGGTGCCTAACGTGGAGGAATGGAGATGGTGTCCCACGTCCCGGGGGGAGTGCTCAGGGGCCGGGTGGCGGAGCTCTGCGGCTACCGCCAGGAGGCGGGGGCGCCGCGGACGCACCGCGGCGTCCCCTCGCCGTGGCTGACGGTGGTCGTGTCCTTCGAGGAGCCGGTCCGGGTGGTGGAGGAGACGGGCGTCCGGGAGCTGGGGGTGGTCCTGGGCGGGCTGCACACCGAGCCGGTGCTGCTCGCGCACGGCGGACGCCAGGCCGGGGTCCAGATCGGGCTCAGCCCGCTGGGGGCGCGCTCGCTGCTGGGCGTGCCCGCGGGCGAGCTGACGGGGTCGGTCCTGGCGGGCGAGGAGGTGCTCGCGGGCGTGGGCGAGCTGCGGGAGCGCCTGGTCGAGACCGGCGGCTGGAGGGCGCGGTTCCGGCTCGTCGAGGAGTTCCTGCTGCGGCGGGCGCGGCCGGATCCGGGCGTGGCCGACGAGGTCGTCCACGGCTGGCGGCTGCTGCACCGGACGGGCGGCGCGGCGCGCGTCGAGGAGCTGGCCGAGGAGCTCGGGTGGAGCGCCCGCTACCTGCGCCGCAGGTTCCGCGAGCAGGTGGGGCTGTCCCCGAAGGCCGCCGGGCGGGTGATCCGGTTCGACCGGGCGCGGACGGAGCTGCGCGGCAGGCTGGGCACCGGACGGGAGCCGTGCCTGGCGGAGGTCGCGCACGGCTGCGGCTACGCCGACCAGGCGCACCTCACCCGGGAGTTCCGCGCGATGGCGGGGCTCTCCCCGCTGCGCTACCTGGCCGAGGAGTTCGGGCCGGAGTTCCGTTTCGTTCAAGACGGGGAGGAGCACGGGGAAGGAGGCTGAACCCATGAACACACCGCAACCGCAGGTCTGGCCCACACTTCAGGCCAGGGACGCGCGCAGGCTGATCGCCTTCCTCGTCGAGGCCTTCGGGTTCGAGGAGACCGCCGTGCACGGGGAGGGCGACGTCGTCCAGCACGCCGAACTCGCCTGGCCGCCGGGCGGCGGGATCATGCTCGGCTCGGTCCGCGACGACTCCGCCGCCGTCTTCCGGCTGGCACCGGGGAGCTTCGGCGCCTACGCCGTCACCGACGAACCGGACGCCCTGTACGAACGCGCGCTCAAGGCCGGCGCCACGGTCGTCCGCGAGCTCGGCGACACCGACTACGGCTCCCGCGACTTCATCGTCCGCGACCCGGAGGGGAACCTCTGGTCCTTCGGCACCTACCGCGGAGCCCCCCGCCCCTGACCCGGCCCGCGCGACCACACGAATCCCCGGCAGCCGAGCCGCGTCGCGCCGACCCCGGCACGACGCGGCCGGCCTGCCGGCCTTCCGGATACGGCGGGTACGGCATGGCCTGGTCTGCCGGTACGGCGGATACGGCGTGGTTCGGTACGGCCGGTACGGCGTGGTTCGGTCTGCCGGTACGGCGGATACGACAAATACAGCGGGTACGACGTGTGGTCCGGACTGCCGGTGCGGCGGGTGACGCGGGTTCGGCGGGTTCGTGTGCGGGTGGGTGGAATGCGAGCGGGCTCCGGGCCGAGCGCGGCCTCGGCGGGCGGGTCCGCGTACGAGGGGTTCCTTGCTGTCGGATCCGCCCGTTATGTGTGGGTGGGCTGTGCGGTGGGGGAAGCCGCTGGTCGGCGTGTGGGGGCGGGCCGGAGGCGGGGTCGGACGGGCGGGGGCGAGAGGTACCGGTGTGCGCAAGAACGCTCCGCGGAACGCGGAGTTGTGCTTCGATGCGCTGCATCACCCTCCGTTGGGTCGGTCGGGCAACGAGTCGGACAAAGAAGTTGAAGTTGACTCCTGATCCCCAAGGGGAGGGATATCCTCCTCCAAGGTCATTTCAAGAGTCGAGTGGAGCATCCGCATGAGCGCCGCCGTTAGGGCCAAAACCGTCACTCGATGGGCTGCGGTGGGCCTGATGGCCGCCGCGGTCCTCATCGCGACGGGCGGAGGGTTCGCCCAGTCCTACTCCGGACTTTACGAGTGGGCGCTGGAGCACGGCCTGTCCGGCTGGAAGGCAGCCTCCTTCCCGCTGCTGGTC
Organism: Actinocorallia libanotica; assembly: GCF_039525175.1. Classification (NCBI taxonomy): domain Bacteria; kingdom Bacillati; phylum Actinomycetota; class Actinomycetes; order Streptosporangiales; family Thermomonosporaceae; genus Actinocorallia; species Actinocorallia libanotica. The sequence goes on along the minus strand of NZ_BAAAHH010000053.1, from coordinate 1,386 downwards.
GACCTGTTCATCATCGTCGGCGAGCTGGGCCTCTTCCTGCTCGCCCTGGACGCGTACGCCATCCGCAAGAGCCTGCTCAGCTGGATGGACTTCATGCTGCCGATGTTCATCGCGCTCGCCGGCTGGACGGCGTCGCTGGTGTTCAACGTCGGCCACGTGCTGAACCGCGACTTCTCCTACCAGGCGACCGCGGCGGTGCCCCCGATCGTGTCGATGCTCGGCCTCTTCGTGCTGCTGCGCACCCTGCACCGGTACGTCGTGCAGATGCCGGGCCAGGAGGAGGAGCGGGCGCTGGAGGCCGCGGCCGAGCTGCGCCAGATCACCGCGAGCGCCGTGCGCGTCGCCGAGCTCGAGGCGCCCGTCGACCAGCCGGCCGACCCGCTCGTGGAGGCGGCCAAGGCGGCGGAGAAGGCCGAGAAGCAGGCGGCCGAGCGCCTCCCCGAGGAGGTGCCCGCGACCGCGCCGGAGACCCCCGCCGAGCAGACCTTCGTCGACCTGCTGCCCACCGTCGACGAGGACAAGGCCCCGGCGTCCGCCGCCGACCTCAAGCCGCAGCCGGACCCGACCAGCATGCGCACCATCGTCACCGACGCGCTCAACCGCCACACCGGTGACATCGTCAAGGCCTGCGAGGACCTCGCCGCCGAGGGCTACGCCATCGACAAGTCCGAGGTCGCCAAGATCCGCGAGAACCACTGGTTCCCCTACTACGCCTACCGCCTCGTCGCCAAGCACGGCCCCGACGGCAAGCTCATCGCCCAGGAGCTGACCGACCTGGGCGTGGAGTTCGACAAGGTCGTCCTGCGCGACCTCGTCCGCAACTGGCGCGCCTGACCCGCACCCCCGCGACGGCCCCTTCCCCACCCGGGAAGGGGCCGTCGCGCTTCTCCAGGCTCTCGGTCGAGACCGTCCCGCCTCCCCGGACGACCGTTCCGCTCCCCGGTCGTCCGGGAGACCGGAAGACCGGCCCGCTTCCCGGACCCCCGGACGCTCGGCCTCCTTTCCGGCCTCACGGACGGCTCAACGGCCCGGTGGCCCGGGATGGAGAGCGTCGGCGGGCCGGGACGGAAAGCGGCGGCAGGCCGGGATGGAGAGCGCCAGCAGGCCGGGATGGAGAGCGCTGGCGGGCCGGGACGGAGAGCGCTGGCGGGCCGGAACGGAGAGCGCTGGCGGGCTGGGACGGAGAGCGGCGGCGGCCCGGGACGGAGAGCGCTGGCGGGCTGGGACGGAGAGCGGCGGCGGCCCGGGACGGAGAGCGCTGGTGGGCCGGGACGGAGAGCGCTGGTGGGCCGGGACGGAGAGCGCTGGTGGGCCGGGACGGAGAGCGCTGGCGGGCCGGAACGGAGAGCGCTGGCGGGCTGGGACGGAGAGTGGCGGCGGCCCGGG
>NZ_BAAAHH010000052.1:0-39262 GCF_039525175.1 Actinocorallia libanotica | reverse complement strand
CGGCGGCCCGCCGCGCCGGGCGCGCCCACGTGGTGACCAGCGACGAGATCCACTCCCACGCGCTGCTGCTGGCGACCGTGCCGGACGGGGTGCGGCGCTCGTTCCGGGACCGGCTGCTGGGGCCGCTGCAGGAGTACGACACCGTGCACCACTCCGACCTCGTGCGGACGCTGGCGGCGTTCCTCGACAACTCGGGCTCCTGGAGCCGGTGCGCGGGGCGGCTGCACCTCCACGTCAACACGTTGCGCTACCGCATCCGGCGGATCGAGGAGCTCACCGGACGCGATCTTTCGACTTTGGAGGACAGAGTGGACTTTTTCCTGGCACTCCGCGCGATGTGATGCTTCTCTCGGCCAGAATCAACAACAATGCACCCGTGGCCCCGCTCCCGACGGGGGAGCGGAGTGGGCGGCAGGCACCGATACCGGGAGCCCCAGGACTCCTAGGATCACCATAAACGTAATGACTCTGTGCAAGCGGGGCATGACTCCAAGTTAAAAGGAGCGGGTGTCAGTGAGTCAAGAGACTCTGGGAGACCGGATCAGAAACCTCCGCATCAAACTGGGCATAAGCCAGGCCCAGCTGGCCTTCCCCGAGCTCTCCGACAGCTATATCTCCCTGATCGAGAGCGACAAGCGGGTGCCCGCCCCCAGCGTGATCGACCTGCTCGCGCGCAAGCTCAACTGCTCGCCCACCTACCTGGTGAGCGGCGTCAGCGAGGACATCGTCGACGAGCTGCGCGTCACCCTGGAGTACGCCGAGATCGCGCTGCAGAACGGCGCCGCCGCCGAGGCCCGCGACCGCTTCGCCGAGGTCCTCGCGCACTCCGACGCCCTCGCCCTGCCCGAGATGCTGCGCCAGGCCCGGTGGGGCCACGCGCTGGCGCTGGAGGCGGCGGGCGAGCTGGAGGAGGCCATCGCGGCGCTGCGGGAGATCGCCGCGGGCTCGTCCCTGGAGTACGACCGCGACCACTGGACCCGCGCCCACGTCGCGCTCAGCCGCTGCCTGCGCGAGCGCGGCGACACCAGCGCCGGCGTCCAGGTCGCCGAGGAGGCGCTGCGCCGCCTGTCGGTGGCCGGCGGGGAGTACACCGACGCCGCCGTCCACCTGGGCGCCACCCTGCTGGGCTGCTGCATCGAGCGCGGCGACCTGGTGCGGGCCGGGCAGCTCGCCGACGACCTGGTGGTGCGGGCCGAGCGGATCGGCACCGTGCAGGCCAGGATCGCCGCGTACTGGGAGGCCGCGTACGTGGCCGAGATGCGCGGGGAGTACGAGCGGGGCGTCTCCCTGGCCGAGCGCGCGCTGAGCCTGCTGGGCGAGGACGAGGACCCGCGCAACCTCTCCCGGCTGAAGCTGGCGTACGCCTCCCTGCTGCTGCGCGCCCGCCCGTCCGAGGCCGCCCGCGGCCGGGAGATCCTGCTCAAGGCGCGCAAGGAGATCGAGGGCAACGCCGCGGGCGAGGTGGACACCGCCTGGTGCCTGACCGAGCTGGCCCGCGCCGAGACGCTCCTGGGCCACCCCGCCGAGGCCGTCGAGCTGGCCCAGCAGGCGCTGGACCTGCTGGGTGAGGCGCCGCGGCGCACCTCGGCCTGGGCGCTGACCGTCCTGGGCGAGGCGTACGTGCGGCTGGGCCGCCGGGACGAGGCGCTGGAGGTGCTGACCCGGGCCGCCACCCACCTGGAGGAGATGGAGTCGACCCGCGACGCCGCCCAGGCCTGGTTCGACCTGGCCGAGCTGATGGGCGAGACCGGCGAGGAGACCCACCGGCGCGACGCCTACCGCCGGGCACTGGCCTGCGTCGGGTTGTAGGTCCTCCTTCAGGAGGAGAGATCGTTCCGGAGGAGGAGGGCCCCGGCCGCACGCGGTCGGGGCCCTCGCCGTCCGGGACGGCGGCGGCGCCGGGTCAGGCGGCCAGGACCACCGTGTTGCGGCCGCCGCGGCGCGGGCGGCGGCCGAAGACGACGAGCCGCAGCACCAGGAAGCGGCAGGTGCCCGCGACGCCGGAGGCGGCGAGGTAGACGCCCTGCTCCAGCACGGCGGTGGGGTGCGCGGAGAAGTGGTGCAGCACCAGCATGGCCCCGGTGGTGACCAGGTAGGCGCCGAGCGCGGTGAGCGCGGACTCGCCGTGCATGCGCCAGCCGCGCCGCTCGCTCTTGAAGGACACCCGGCCGTGCAGCTCGTTGACCAGGAGGGTGCCCAGGACGGTGACCAGCGCGTTGGCGACGACCAGGCTCATGCTGGCGTCCAGCAGCATCAGGGCCCAGCTGGAGAGCAGGGTGACGCCGCCGCCGCAGACGACGTAGCGGATGAAGGACGCGACCGGGCCGGGCGCCGCCGCCTCGTCCTTCCGCGGCACGTCAGGGCACGCGCCGACGGCCCGCGGGTGGTCCGCGGGGTCCGCGGGCCGGGGCCCGGTCTGCTCTTGCCTGCCGCTCATGTTCGCACGCTATCGTCAGTTACTGACACTTTTAACCTCCCGATCACCTTAGACCGGGTGTCACTTGATTTATAGAACCGTGTCCTGTCGCTTCCGTCACTCCCACGCGGGGGGGATATCCGTACGGGACCTGGGGGGGAGGCCCCCCTTCCGGAGGGCTGGGAGAATGAGGGGGTGCCCAGGTTCTCGCTCCGCCCTCTGTACTCCGGGGTGACGTGGCGGCGCTGGGCGTTCATGATCCTCGGCGGGCTGATCTCCACCCCCTACGTGACCATCGCGATGTTCCTGGCGGGCAGCCTGGGCCCGGGGGGATCGCCGTGGCTGCCGCTGGTGCTCTTCCTGCTCGCCCTGGCGGGCGGGCTGGCGGTGACGGGGCTGATGCCGGTGGTCCGCCGCCTGGAGTGCTCGATCGCCCTGGAGATGCTGGGCACGCCGGAGCAGCCCGGCCGGGACACCGGCTGGCCGGCCCGGCTGCGCGCCGCCGCCTGGTTCACCGCCCACACGGTGGTCGGCGCGGGCGTCGGCTTCTTCAGCGTGGTCATCCCGATCCTGGCGGGCTGGATCTTCACCCTGCCCCTCTTCGGGCAGATGTCCCCGCTGGCGCTGGACGAGGGCCACTGGTGGGCGCTCCCGCTGATGCTCGTCCTGGGGCTGATACCCCTGCTCGCCCTCGGCTACGGGGTGGTCGGCCTGGGCGCCCTGGCGGCCAGTGCCGCGGCCTGGGCGCTGGGCCCCTCGCCGGAGGAGCGGATCGCCGCGGCCGAGCGGCGGGCCGACGCGCAGGCCGAGCGCACCCGGCTCGCCCGGGAGCTGCACGACTCCGTCGGGCACGCCCTCAGCATCGTCACCGTGCAGTCCGCCGCGGCCGCCCGCGTGCTGGAGAAGGACACGGAGTTCGCCCGGCAGGCGCTCCAGGCGATCGAGGAGAGCGCGCGGACCGCGCTGGAGGACCTCGACCATGTTCTCGGCCTCCTGCGCGAGGAGGCGGGCGGCGACAAGCGCACGCCCCAGCGCACCCTGCGCGACCTGGCGGACCTGCTGGGCAAGACCGGCCTGGAGATCGACCTGCACCGCACGGGCGACCTGGACCGGCTGCCCGCGGCGGTCTCCCGCGAGGCGTACCGGATCGTCCAGGAGGGGCTGACCAACGTGGCCAAGCACGCCGGGCGCGTGCCGGTCGAGCTGCGGCTGGCCGCCGACCCCGGCGTGCTCGACCTGGAGCTGAGCAATCCGATGGGCGCGCGCACCCACGGCGGGGACACCGGGGGCCGGGGGCTGGCGGGGCTGGGCGAGCGCGTCCACGTCCTGCGCGGCACGCTGAGCGCCGGCCCCGACCAGGACCTCTGGCGCCTGCGCGTCTCCATCCCGATCCCGAAGGGGAGCACATGATCGCCTCGACCCCGGAGGGGGAGTCATGACCACGGTGCTGATCGTCGACGACGAGCGGCTCATCCGCGCGGGGCTGCGGGCCATCGTGGCCGCCGAACCGGACCTGGAGGTGGTCGGCGAGGCGGCCGACGGCGCCGAGGCGCTGGACGAGGCGCTCCGGCTCCGGCCCGACGTGGTGCTCATGGACGTGCGGATGCCGCGGGTCGACGGCATCCAGGCCACCCGCGACCTCCTGGCCCGGGTGCCGTCCCCGCCCCGGATCCTCGTCGTCACCACCTTCGAGAACGACGACTACGTCTACGACGCCCTGCGGGCCGGGGCGACGGGCTTCCTGCTCAAGCGCTCCCGGCCCGAGGAGATCCTGCAGGCCATCCGGCTGGTCGTGCAGGGCGACATCCTGCTCTTCCCCGCGGCGATCCGCGCGCTGGCGGCCGAGCACGCCCAGCCCGCCCCCGAGCGCGCGCCCTGGCACGACCGGCTGACCGAGCGCGAGGCCGAGGTGCTGCGCCTGATGGCCTCCGGGCTGTCCAACTCCGAGATCGCCGCGTCCCTGTTCGTCAGCCCGCAGACCGTCAAGACGCACGTGGGCAACCTGCTGGCCAAGCTCGGCGCCCGCGACCGCACCCAGGCGGTGATCTTCGCCTACGAGAGCGGCTTCATCCAGCCGCGCTAGGGGGCGTCGGACTGCGCGGGCCGGGCGGGGGCGTCGGCCTGCCCGGCGTCGCCGAGCTGGGTGAGCATCGCGTTGTAGCGGGCGAGCTCGGCGTCCTCGTCGCGCTCGGCCTTGCGGTCGGTGCGGCGGGAGAGCCGCTGGTCGGAGACCGCCCACTGGACGACGATCGCGATGAGCACGATGAACGTGGGGATCTCGCCGAAGCCCCAGGCGATGGCGCCGCCGGTCTGCAGGTCGTGCACGGCGGTGACGCCCCACGGCGGCTGGACCGCCTCATACCACCTGGCGGCCAGCGGCTCGCCCATGTTCATCAGCGCGATGCCGAAGAACGCGTGGAAGGGCATGGTGACGAACAGCAGCAGCAGCCTGCCCACGTGGGGGATCTTGTGCGGCGAGGGGTCCACGCCGATGATCACCCAGTAGAAGAGGTAGCCGCTGAGCACGAAGTGCATCATCATGCCGATGTGTCCGAGGTGGTTGCGCATCATCCACTCGAACGCGGGGCTGAAGTACAGCGCGTAGGTGCTGCCGATGAAGATCAGCCCGGCGGTCACCGGATGCGCGACGACCTTGGTGTAGCGGCTGCCCAGGGCGGCGGTCAGCCACTCGCGCGGCCCCCGGTCGCCGCGCACCTCGGCGGGCTTGAGGGCGCGCAGCGCCAGGGTCATCGGCGCGCCCAGCACCAGGAAGATCGGGGTCAGCATGGCCAGCGTCATGTGCTGGGCCATGTGCACGCTGAACAGGATCGGGGCGTAGGTGGCCACGCCGCTGAGGGTGACCAGGGCGATGGAGGCGAGCCCGATGAACCAGGCGACGACGCGGCCCCAGGGCCAGGCGTCGCCGCGGCGGCGCAGGCGCAGCACCCCGGCCAGGTACACGCCGCCCAGAACGATGACCAGCACCACGAAGAAGAGGTCGAACCGCCACAGGGAGGCGAGCCTGGCCACGGTGACCGGCGCCGGCATCTCGTAGCCGATCAGCGCCTCCACCGTGCTCACCGCGCCGGTCGCCAGGGGCGGGGGCGCGGTCTGGGCGAGCGCGACCGCCACGCCCATGGTCGCGCCCATGATCGCGGTCTCGACGACGGCGATCCGGGTGAACGCCAGCGGCCTTCCCTCGCGCAGGGCGGGGATCGTGCGCTCCCGGTGCCACCAGCCGAACCAGCCGAGGACGGCGATCAGCACGATCTTGGCGAGGATGAGCCGGCCGTAGTCGGTGGTGAACAGCTGCAGCGGGTCGGGCAGCCGGGAGACGGTGTTGGCCAGCCCGGACAGGCCGGCGATGACCAGGAACCAGACGGCCAGCCGGCTGAACCGGCCGACGGCGGTGTCCAGCAGCCTGCTCCTGGTCAGGGCGTGCCAGACCAGGACGGCCAGCCCGCCCACCCAGGGAACCACGGCCAGCAGGTGCAGGGCGAGCCCGACGATGGCGACCGAGTGGTTGGGGGAGGCGGCCGAGTGGCCGGTCAGCGCGGGCGGCAGCAGCGCCACCAGCGCCAGCGCCAACAGGCCCAGGGCGGCGCCCGGGGTGGAGACCGTGCGCGACAGCAGCGCCGTCATCACGGACATGAGGATGACCAGCAGCAGCGCGGTGCCCTGCGGGATCTGCCCGGCGTAGCTGGACAGCTCGTGGCCGCGCAGCAGTCCGAAGACCGGCAGGCCGAGGATCTCGGCGACGGTCAGCACCAGGGTGGCGCCGGCCGCGGCGGCCCAGGCGGCCGCGCACCAGGACGCGGCCCGCAGGTAGCGCTGGGCCGCCGAGGTGAGCCCGTCCTTGATCAGCGGAAGCAGCACGATCGCCATGAGCAGGCAGCCCACGGTCAGCGCCGAGGCGATCTCCATCGTGGTGCGGGCCACCGGGAGGCCCCAGCGGACCAGGGCCCCGGCGTCGCTGATGCCGGGGACGACCCGTTCGGCCACCGCGCCGCCCGCGTACAGGGCGGCGACCAGGCCGACGACGGTCGTGACGACGGAGAGCGCGGCGGCCTTGGCGACCTGGCGGATCACCGGCGCCGTCGCATGGTGAACAGCAGGCCGACGCCCGCGCCGGCGGCCAGCCCGGCGCCGACCATGATCCAGCGGGTGGCGCCGCCCTCGGCTGCGGGCTCCTCCGCGGCCGGGGGGACCGCGCCGGTGGTGGTGGGGGCGGCGGCCTCGGGCGAGGCGCCGTCCTGGCCGGCGACGGTGAAGGAGAGCACCCCGGTGACCGGGTGCCCGTCGGCGGAGATCACCCGGTAGCCGACCGTGTACTTCCCGTTCGGCAGGGTGCCCTTGACCGCCTGGACGGCCTTCGGGCCGTCCAGCTCGGCGGCGCCCCGCTGCACCTCGGCCTCGGAGTTCTCCGGGCGGATGACGATCCGTGCCGAGCGCACGTTCTCGTTGAAGGTCAGCGTCACCCGGGTGGGCGCGGCGACCTCGGCGCCGTCGGCCGGGTCGCTGCCCGTGAGCGCGGTGTGCGCGGAGGCGGGAGCGGCGAAGAACAGCAGCAGCAGCGCGGCCAGCGCGGTGAGCGGGCCGAGGCGGCGAACAGGAGAGTTCATGATCTTCTCGGGTCGGGGCGGGTGGAGTCCCCTCCACCTTATTGACCCTCCGGCGCGGTCGGCGCCCACCCGCCCTTAAGGGCCGGTCAGCAGTCGCAGCCGCAGTCGCAGTCGCAGCAGCCCCCGCCTCCGTCGCCGTCCCCTCCGCAGCAACTGCAGCAGTTGCAGCACTCCCCGCAGCCGTCGCAGCCGTCGCAGCGGCTGCAGACGCACCGGTCGGAGCAGGGGGCGCCGTGGTACTCGCTCCACTCGGGCCGCCACAGGCCGCAGGTGCAGCCGACCGCCGCGCCGGCCAGGCACAGCTCGGGCCCGCAGCCGGGCCGCTGCCTCCGGGACGGCGGCTTGAAGCCGGGCGGCATCTGGCCGGGCGGGGGGTAGTGGCCCGGCGGCGGCTGGTGGCCGGGCGGCGGGTACTGGCCCGGCGGGTACTGGTCCGACGGGTGCCGGTCCGACGGGTGCCGGTCCGACGGGTGCCGGTCCACGACCGGCAGGAGGGGGAGGCCGCCGCGGGCGGAGGCGGCGGGCTCGTCCAGGACCGCGTACGGGTGGCCCCGGAACGTGCGGTCCACCGCCTTGCGGGTCTCGCGCTCCAGCAGGGCCGTCACCAGGGAGCGGTCCTCGAACGCGGCGTCGGCCAGGGCCAGGCGCAGCCCGTGCAGGGACGCGTCGCACAGCCGCCGCGCCTCGCGCAGCGGGGTGTCGGTGGCGACCAGGGGGTTGAAGGCCCCGGCGGCGTGGTCGGCGGGCAGGTCCTCGACGGCGTCGAGCAGGTGGGCGAGCCTGCCGAAGAAGCGGCCCGCCTCGGCCAGGGGCTCGGCGTTCTCCGGCCGTCCCGCCAGCACCGCGGTGTGCGCGAAGGCGGCGGCGACGGCGGTCTCGGTCGGCTCCACCAGCTCCAGCAGGGTGCGGCCGGTCACGCCCTCCAGCACCGCCTGGCGGGCCACGGCGTCCCGCAGCACGGCGGCGTCGATGCCCAGGCCCGCGCCGGTGGCGCCGCCCGCGGCGTCCCAGCGGTCGGCCATCCGGGCGGCGGGCGCGGCGACCGGGCGCCGGGCGTAGGGGCCGTCCCCGTCGGCGATGTGGTCGCGGGTCTTGCCCGCGGCCAGCAGCAGGGAGACCGCGGCGGCCAGCCGCGCGCCCTCGGCCCTGGCGGCGACCACATCGGCGCCCTTGAAGCCGCGCAGGGCGCAGGCGCGGGCCTTGCGGCGCGGGGAGGCGGCGGGCGCCTGCGCCTCGGTGAGCACCGAGACCAGCAGGCCGTCGTAGTTGGTCACCAGCCGGGCGCGGTGGCCGTGCTCATCCCGCAGGGTGAGGCACAGTCCGCACAGGTGGGCCATCCAGTCCTTGAACAGCGTCGAGCACATACCGTGCTGACAGGGTCGTACCACCCCGAACATCATGTCCCCTTTGCAAGCGATCAGCGCATTATTCACTGACGCCCTGGTTCATGTCTGTGTTCGGGTGTTCCTTAGGAAATCAGCCGCCGGGCAGCTCGCCGAGCTTCACCTGCACGGTCTGCTCCGCGCCGTCCCGCCGGATCTTCACCGGCACGGTCTGGCCCACCTTCAAAGTGGCGAGCACCTCGGCGAGCGCGGTGGTGGTCGGGGTGGCGCGCCCGTCGACCTCCACGATGACGTCGCCCTCGCGCAGCCCCGCGGCGGCCGCCGCGCCGCCCTCGGCCACCGAGACGACCGCGACCCCGCCGGACTCCCCGGTGGCGTTGTCGAAGGTCTGGGCGATCGTGACGTTCAGCGCGGCGCGCCCGGAGTTGGTGACCTTCCCCGAGGAGATCAGCTGGGGCGCGATGGTGCGCACGGTGTCGGCGGGGATGGCGAACCCGATGCCCGCCGCCAGGTCGCCCGAGCCGGTGCCCGCGGCCAGCGTGGGGATGCCCACGACCTCGCCGTTCAGGGTGACCAGCGCGCCGCCGCTGTTGCCGGGGTTGATCGCCGCGCTGGTCTGCACCGCGTCGGAGACGGTCGCGCCGGGGAAGGCGCCCTGCCGCTGGGAGGTCACCGTCCGGCCGGTCGCCGAGACGATGCCGTTGGTGACGCTGCCCGACAGGCCCAGCGGGCTGCCCATGGCCAGGACGATCTGCCCGACCTTCAGCCCGGTGGAGTCGCCGAACCGCGCCGGGCGCAGGCCCGCCCCCTCCACCTTCACCACCGCCAGGTCCCCGGCCTCGAAGACGCCGACCAGCTGGGCGCGCAGCGGGCTGCCCCCGCTGGAGGGCACCACCTGGAGGCTGCGGGCGCCGGCCACCACGTGCGCGTTGGTCACGATGTGGCCGGCGTCGTCGTAGACCACGCCCGACCCCTCGCCCTGGTCGGTGTTGATCTGCACGACGGACGGCAGCACGGCCGAGACGATCCGGACGTAGGCGCCTTCCAGCCCCGCCAGGTCCGGGGGCGCCGCCGCGGGCGAAGCGCCGTCCGCCGTCGTGGCGCGCCGGTCGCCGTCGCCGTCGCCGCCTCCCGAGCACCCGGCCAGCAGCACGGCGGCCAGGACCGCCGCGCAGAACTCTCGTCTTCCCACGAGGTGTTCCCTTCCCCGCCCGTGCGGCCTTGGAACGGCTCCGGCGCGCGGACGGGCCGTGGACGGGAGGGAGAGTCTTTCCTTACCCCGGGGGATCGGCGCTCCGGTGACGCAGACCGGTCAGGTCACGCGGCGTACGCTCGAAGTGCCGTATCGGTCACCGAGGAAGACGGGTGAGGAAATGTACATCCTGCCGGGCTGCGGCCAGTGCAGCTGCTCCGACGAGAGCCAGAAGGTGGACGTCGGGCTCCACACGGTGACGATCAAGGACTGACCGGAGGCGGACGCCGGCTCATGCCGCGTTCTCCAGCCAGCGCGTGATCTCGTCGCCGACCGCGGTGCGAACGGCGAGGACCACCACCCCCAGGGTGAGGATCGGAGTGATCACCCACTTCTCCATCCTGCCGTTCGTCCGCGGGATCAGCGGCACGGCCAGCCGCCAGGGCGCGGGCCACAGCACCGGGCAGCCGCGCGGGGTGCAGCAGTCGCCCGCCACGTGCACCAGGCAGCCCAGCGCGACGGCGTAGCCCGCCCAAGCCATGTCGAGGTCGTGCATCCAGAAGACCAGCGCCGCCGCGGCCAGCGCGTTCAGCGCGCCGGTGTAGGCGTCGTTGGCGCCGATCCGGATGCCCAGGCCGCGCAGCCCGAGCCCGGTCAGCAGGAAGAGCAGCACCCACCAGACCGGCTCCTGGTGGGCGGCGAGCCAGTGCGCCCCGTACCCGGCGCCCAGCGCGAACAGGATCGAGTGGGTGGCCTGCCGGTGCCCGCCGGAGATCTTGCAGACTGCCTTGCACAGCACCCGGGTGAAGATGCCGAAGGTGTTGGCGATGGTGCCGTCGTGGTGGTCGACGTCGGGCAGCATCGCGGCCCCGGCGCAGACCACCGTCCCCGCAGCGAGCTGCCCGGCGGACAGCTGCACCGCGTGCCCCTGCATCACCTCGGCGCTCTGGAGCAGCGGCACGGCGGCCAGCCAGGCCAGCGCGCCCGACAGGGCGTGCGTGGGACCCATCATGGGACATGCACCTCGCAGTTCGACACGGGCGGATCATCGCCCGTCAGTTCGATCGTGGGCATGATCCCCACGCCGTTCGCCGGAAATGCACACTTTGATGGCCAGGCCGCCGTCTCCTCGGGGCCAGGGACATCTCACCTCAAAGCAAGGTGAGGGCCCGGGCCCTCAGGGCAGGGTGAGGATCTCGGCGCCTGAGTCGGTGACCAGGAGCGTGTGCTCGAACTGGGCGGTGCGCCTGCGGTCCTTGGTGACCACGGTCCAGCCGTCGTCCCACATGTCGTAGTCGTGGGTGCCCAGGGTGAGCATCGGCTCGATGGTGAAGGTCATGCCCGCCTCCATCACCGTGGTGGCGTGCGGGTCGTCATAGTGCGGGATGATCAGGCCGGAGTGGAACGTGGTGCCGATGCCGTGTCCGGTGAAGTCGCGCACCACTCCGTAGCCGAACCGGCGGGCGTAGGCCTCGATCACCCGGCCGACGACGTTGACGGCGCGGCCGGGCCGCACCGCCTTGATGCCGCGCATCATCGCCTCGCGGGTGCGCTCCACCAGCAGGCGCGACTCCTCCTCCACGTCGCCCACCAGGAACGTGGCGTCGGTGTCGCCGTGGACGCCGCCGACGAAGGCGGTGATGTCGACGTTGACGATGTCGCCGTCGCGCAGGACGGTGTCATCGGGGATGCCGTGGCAGATCACCTCGTTGATCGAGGTGCACAGCGACTTGGGGAAGCCGCGGTAGCCCAGGGTGGAGGGGTAGGCGCCGTGGTCGAGGAGGAACTCGTGGCCGATCCGGTCGAGCTCGTCGGTGGTGATCCCCGGGCGGACGGCGCGGCCGACCTCGGCCAGGGCCCGCCCGGCGATCCGGCCGGCCACCCGCATGGCCTCGATGGTCTCGGGCGTCTTGACGTCGGGCTCACCGGTCTTGGGGGACTTCTTCCCGACGTACTCGGGCCGCTCGATGTGCGAGGGGACCTTGCGCGGAGGCGAGACCTTGCCGGGCGTGAGATACGTCGTCGTCATGGGAAGAGAGTTTAGATGCCCGGATCCGGGCAGGAATTCCGACAGGAGGGCTGATCATGGCTGACGAGGGACACTGGTTCTTCTGCCTGAAGCACATGCGGGTGGAGAAGGGGCCGGGCTGCCCCGACGGCATCCGCATGGGCCCCTACGACACCGAGGAGGAGGCGCGGAACGCCCTGGTCACCGCGGAGGTGCGCAACGAGGAGTGGGACGCTCAGAACGACTGAGGCCCGCTGACGGCGTCCAGCAGCCGCGCCAGCCGCTCGCGCAGTCCCCGGCGCGGGCTCTCCTCGGCGGCCGAGGCGCTCACCAGGTGCTGGGCCTGGTCGAAGGTGACCAGGCCGCCTTCGCGCACGGTCAGCGCCTCGTGCGCCAGGCCGGTCAGCTCCCGGTCCCCGCCGTCCATGGTGAGGATCACCGCGCCCGTGCGCCGGGCGTCGTCGACCCGCTCCAGGAGCGGGGCGGGCGCCTCGGCGGGCGCGACCACGAACAGCGCCTCCCCGCGCAGCGCGGCGGCCAGCCGCTCCAGGCCGACGGCCAGGTGCGCGGGCGCGCCCGGCGGCGGCGCCCAGCGCACCAGGGTGGGCTTCAGCCGGGGGACGAAGCGGCTCTCCTCGTCCAGGTGGGCGGCCAGGTGCCAGGGCTCGTCCCGGGGCGTGCCCAGCAGCAGCAGGTCCTCGCGCGCCGAGGAGCGCAGGGTGCGGGCGAACCTGCGGGTGTCGGCCAGGAGCTCGGTGGAGGAGAGCAGCTCCTGCAGCAGTGTCACTTGACCGGCGTCCATCTCTCCATCCTGGCGCAAACGCGCCGGGGCCGTCCGGGATTCGCCACGGGCGGGGTCGATGGGATCCGGTCCGCGCCGACCTGGCAGGATCGGCGCCATGAGTGATCTCCCTGACGTGAGCGGCCTGACCATCGGCATCCTGGGCGGCACCGGGGACCAGGGCAAGGGCCTGGCCCGCCGGTTCGCCCTCGCCGGGCACCAGGTGATCATCGGCTCCCGCGCCGCCGACCGCGCCCAGGAGGCCGCGGACGAGCTGGGCGGCGCCGACAAGGGGCTGCGCGGCCTGGACAACGCCGCCTGCGCCACCGAGTCCGACATCGTGATCATCGCGGTTCCCTGGGGCGGGCACCGGGCGACCCTGGAGTCGCTGAAGTCCGAGCTGGCCGGGAAGATCGTGGTGGACTGCGTGAACCCGATGGGCTTCGACAAGAAGGGCGCCTACGCGCTGCCGGTCGAGGAGGGCAGCGCCGCCCAGCAGGCCGAGGCCATCCTGACCGAGAGCCGGGTCGTGGCGGCCTTCCACCACGTGTCGGCCGTGCTGCTGCTGGACCCGCAGGTCGACACGATCGACCTGGACGTGCTGGTGCTGGGCGACGACCGCGAGGCCACCGACACCGTGCAGGCCCTGGCCGGGCAGATCTCCGGCGTCCGCGGCGTCTTCGGCGGCCGGCTGCGCAACGCCCACCAGGTGGAGGCGTTCACCGCCAACCTCATCTCGATCAACCGCCGCTACAAGGCCCACGCGGGAATCCGCATCACCGACGTGTGACCTCCCCGACGGAGGAACGGCCCCCCGGCGCGCGGGGCGGGGGGGCCGTTCCTCTTCTCCAGGGGCGGGAGAGGGATCAGTGGTAGGAGTGCTCCGGCGCCGGGAAGGACCCGCCGACGACCTCCTCGGCGTACTCGCGGGCGGCCTGGCCGAGCAGGTCGCCGACCGCGGCGTACTTCTTCACGAACTTGGCGGTGTGCGGGACCAGCCCGGCCATGTCCTGCCAGACCAGCACCTGGGCGTCGGTGCCCGAGCCCGCGCCGATGCCGACGGTGGGGATGGACAGGGAGGAGGTGACCCGCTGGGCCAGGTCCTCGGGCACGCACTCGAGCACCACGGCGAAGGCGCCTGCGGCCTCCAGGGCCTTGGCGTCGTGCAGCAGCTGCTCGCCGGACTCGCCGCGGCCCTGGACCCGGTAGCCGCCGAAGACGTTGACCGACTGCGGGGTCAGGCCGAGGTGGCCCATGACCGGGATGCCGGCCGCGACCATGGCCTCGACCTGCGGGATGACGCGGCGGCCGCCCTCGAGCTTGACCGCGTGGGCGCCCGTCTCCTTGAGGAAGCGGGTGGCGGCGGCCAGGCCCTGCTCGACCGAGGCCTGGTAGGAGCCGAACGGGAGGTCGGCGACGACCATCGCGCGCTTGGAGCCGCGCACGACGGCGGCGGTGAGCGGGATGAGCTCGTCGAGGGTGACCGGAACGGTGGAGTCGTAGCCGTAGACGACCATGGCGGCGGAGTCCCCGACCAGGAGGACGGGGATGCCCGCCTCGTCGAAGATCCGCGCGGTGAGCGCGTCGTAGGCGGTGAGCATCGGCCACTTCTCGCCCCGCGCCTTGGCGGCGGCGATGTCGCGTACGGTGATCCGTCGGCTTCCCTGGCCGCCATAGAGCATGGTCGACCGGTCCTGCGTTGCGGACATGCTTGATCTACCTCCAGTCTCGAGGCGCCCCTTCGGCGTACCCGGACGGGATCGATGATCCCACCAACTCAACGACAGGGGAAGAGTCCCCATTCCCTCCTTTTTGTCCGAAGATGAAGAAAATCTCACCAGGTGAGGGCGGCTCCGGGGAACCGGACCCGTAACACCCGGAACACGCCCGTGACGAACGGACTTGACCGGGTAACCGCGCATGAGACGGCGCTGTGCCGCATACTTGACCGCGCAGGACATCGGAAGGCGGACGGCGGCGGGAGCGGCACACGTGAGAACCGCGATGGCGCGAAGGGCCACGGCGTCCCTTCCGGATTCGGCCTCCAGGACCCTCGGCATCGACGCCGACGGCGGCATCGTCCAGTCGGGGCGCAACGCGGCGGCGGTGCTGGGCGCCGAGCCCGGCGACCTGCTGGGCACCCCGCTGGCCGAGCTGATCGAGGAGGGCGCCGACCAGCTCGAAGGGCTGCTGCGGGCGGTCGCCGAAGGCCAGGAGCGCACCGCCGTCTGGCGGATGCGCGGGCCCGGCGAGGCGGTGGTGACCCTCCAGCCGATGGTCGGCGGGGGAGACCTGGCCGCGCTGGTGCACGTCCGCGTCGCGCTGCCCTCGGCCGAGCGCTTCCAGGACCCGGTGCAGGTGCGCCGCGCCCTCTTCGACGACCCGCTCACCCGCTTCGGCGCCAACCTCGACCTCGACCAGTGCGCCCGCGAGCTGGCCGACGTGGCGGTCCCCCACTACTGCAACGTCGCGGCGATCGTGGTGCTGGAGAGCCTGGTGGCCGCCGACGAGACGCCCGGCGTCACCGGGGGCTCGGCGGTGCTGCGCCGCATCGCGCTGGCCACCGACAGCCACGACATGGACTGGGCCGCCACCTTCCCCACCGGCGAGGTGCTGGTCTACCCGCCCGACACCCCCTACCGGGAGTGCCTGGACCGGCGGGAGGCGGTGCACCTCAAGCAGATCACCGCCGAGGACGCCGCCGCGATCGCCGCCGCCTGGCGCCGCGCCCCGGTGCGGGAGCTGCTGGACGACGTCTCGATGGTGATGCTGCCGCTGATCGCCCAGGACTCCCTGCTGGGGATGATGATCTGCACGCGGACCGCGGGCTTCCGCCGGTTCGACGCCTACGACGTCGAGATCGGCATGGAGTTCGCCTCCCGCGCCGCCATCGTCATCGACAACGCCCGCCGGTTCAGCCGGGAGCGCGCCACCGCCCTGACCCTGCAGCGCAGCCTGCTGCCCAACCGGCTGTCCCACCCCTCCTCGGTCGAGGTGCGCCACCGCTACCTGCCCGGCAGCAAGCTGGTCGAGGTCGGCGGCGACTGGTACGAGTCGATAGCGCTGCCCGGCGGCCGCGTCGCGCTGATCGTCGGCGACGTCGCGGGCCACGGCGTCAAGGCCGCGGTCACCATGGGCCGGCTGCGCACCGCGCTGCACACCCTGGCCAACCTCGACTACCCGCCCGCCGACGCCCTGCACATCCTGCACGAGCTGATGACCGAGCTGGGCGAGCAGGAGCCGCACTTCGCCACCTGCGTCTACGGGGTGTACGACGCCACCACCGGGCTGCTGGAGATCGCCTCGGCCGGGCACCTGCCGCCGCTGCTGCTGCGCGCCGACGGCACCGCCGAGTACCTCGACCTGCCCGACGCCCCGCCGCTGGGCGTGGTCGGCGGCAACCCCATCGAGAGCCGCGAGTACGCCGTCGAGGACGGCAGCATGTTCGTCATCTACACCGACGGCCTGGTCGAGAGCCGCGGCCGCGACATCGACGACGGCCTGGCCCGGCTGCGCGGCATCTTCGACGCCTCGGCGCTGGGCCGCCCGATGGAGGAGCTGGCCAAGGCGTGCCTGGCGGGCGTCTACGACGACCACCACCGCGACGACATCGCGCTGCTCATCGCCCGGCTGCGGCGGCTGCCGTCCGACACCCACGGGTCGTGGACGCTGCCCAACGACCCGGCCGCGGTGCGCCGCGCCCGCGGCCTGGTGCGCGCCCAGCTGGAGGAGTGGGGCCTGGCCGAGCTGTCCTACACCGCCGAGCTCCTGGCCTCGGAGCTGGTCACCAACGCGGTGCGCTACTCGCCCGGCGCGCTGGAGCTGCGCCTGCTGCGCGAGCGCACCCTGGTGGTCGAGGTGATGGACCGCTCGGCCGCCCTGCCGCGCCTGCGCCGCGCCGCCGACGACGACGAGGGCGGCCGCGGCCTCCTGGTCGTCAGCGAGTTCGCCCGCCGCTGGGGCACCCGCCGCACCTCCCTGGGCAAGGTCGTCTGGTGCGACCTGCCCATCCCCGGCACCGACCCCGACGGCACGGCCTTCACCGAGGAGTGGCCGGGCCAGAACCACCACACGGACGAGTTCCCCCTGCCCCGCCCGCCCCGCGACTGAGCGCCGCCGCGGCGGCGCCCGGCCGGGCGCGGCAGGTCAGTGCTTCTCGCGCCAGCGGGAGGTGATGGGCAGGCGGCGGTCGCGGCCGAAGTTCTTGCCGGTGATCTTCGGGCCCGGCGGGTACTGGCGGCGCTTGTACTCGGCGCGGTCGACCAGGAGGATGACGCGCTCGACCAGGGCGGGGTCGTGGCCGGCCGCGATGAGCTCGTCGTGGCCCAGGTCGCGTTCGACGTAGTCGTCCAGGAGGCGGTCGAGCTGGTCGTAGGGGGGCAGGGAGTCGATGTCGCGCTGGTCGGGGCGCAGCTCGGCCGACGGCTCCTTGTCGATGATGGCCACCGGGATCGGCTCGGGCCCCAGGGCGGCCAGGAACGGGCCGGGCCCGGCCTGGGTGTTGCGCCAGCGCGAGACCTCCCACACCAGGGTCTTGGTGAGGTCCTTGATGGGGGCGAACCCGCCGGCGCTGTCGCCGTAGAGGGTGGAGTAGCCGACGGCCAGCTCGCTCTTGTTGCCGGTGGTCAGCACCAGGTGGCCCTCCTGGTTGGACAGGCCCATGAGGATGTTGCCGCGGACGCGGGCCTGGAGGTTCTCCGCGGCCAGGCCGGTCAGCTCCAGCTCCCGCTCGTAGGCGTCGACCAGGTCGCGGATCGGCACGACGCGGGCGTTCAGGCCCTGGCGCTTGACGAGTTCCTCGGCGTCGGTCACCGAGTGGTCGCTGGAGTAGCGCGAGGGCATGAGCACCACGTGCACCTTCTCCGGGCCCAGCGCGTCGGCGGCGATGGCCGCCACCAGCGCCGAGTCGATGCCGCCGGACAGGCCGAGGATCACCGACCGGAAGCCGTTCTTGCGGACGTAGTCGCGCACGCCGGTGACGAGCGCGCCGTAGACCTCGGCGGCGTCGGCGAGCGGCTCGGCGGCGCGCGGGTCCTCGGCGGGGCCGTCATGGCGGGGCGCGCCGGAGACGAGGCGGCGCTCGACGGTGATCACGCTGCCGTCCCCGGCGTCCACGGGGAAGGAGCCCTCGCCGGCGGCGGGGTCGGCCTCGGGCAGGTCGAGGTCGGCGATCAGGAGGTCCTCGGCGAACTGCGGCGCGCGGGCCAGCAGCTCCCCGGCGGCGTCGACGATGAGCGAGTCGCCCTCGAAGACCAGCTCGTCCTGGCCGCCGACCATGTTGACGTAGGCCAGCGCGCAGCCGGCCTCGCGGGCGCGCCGGGCGCACAGCTCCAGCCGCTGGTCGTCCTTGCTGCGCTCGTACGGCGAGCCGTTGACCACCAGCAGCAGCCCGGCGCGGGCCGCGGCGGCGGCGCTGACGGGGCCGCCGTCCTGCCAGAGGTCCTCGCAGATGGCGGCGGCGACGTCCACCCCGGCGATGCGCACGACCGGCAGCCGGTCGCCCGGCACGAAGTAGCGGAACTCGTCGAAGACCCCGTAGTTGGGCAGGTGGTGCTTGGCCGAGCGCAGCAGCACCTCGCCGCGGTGCAGCCAGGCCAGCGAGTTCTCCGGGGCGCCCGCGGGCTGCCCCGCCGCCGCGGCCTCCCGCCGGTCGAGGTAGCCGACGGCCACGGGCAGCTCGCCCAGCCCCTCGGCGGCGAGCCGCGCGGCCAGCGCGGTCAGCGCCGCGCGGGAGGCGGCGACGAACGAGCCGCGCAGCGCCAGGTCCTCCACCGGGTAGCCGGTCAGCACCATCTCGGGGAAGGCGGCCAGGTCGGCGCCCGCCTCCAGCGCGCGCCGCGCGCCCTCGACGACGAGGCCGGCGTTGCCTGCGAGATCGCCGACGGTGGGGTTGACCTGGGCGAGAGCGATGCGTAGACGGGCCATGCGAACAGCCTAGATCAGAGCCGGAAGATCCCTACGGGTGAGGAGAGTGGCCTGGACCACTCTCCCCGGCGGTCCGGCTCAGAGCACCTCGATGTAGCGCTTGAGTTCGTATTCCGTCACCTGGCGGCGGTAGTCCTCCCACTCCGCGCGCTTGTTGCGCAGGAAGAAGTCGAACACGTGCTCGCCCAGGACGTCGGCGAGCAGCTCCGAGCGCTCCATGGTGCGGATCGCCTCGTCCAGCGACTGCGGCAGCGGCTGGATGCCCAGCACCCGGCGCTCGGCCGGGGTCAGCGCCCACACGTCGTCCTCGGCGCCCGCGGGCAGCTCGTAGCCCTCCTCGATGCCCTTCAGGCCGGCGCCCAGGATGGCGGCGAAGGCCAGGTAGGGGTTGCAGGCGCTGTCCAGCGACCGGAACTCGATCCGGGTGGAGTGGCCCTTCGTCGGCTTGTACATGGGCACGCGGATCAACGCCGAGCGGTTGTTGTGGCCCCAGCAGACGTAGGAGGGCGCCTCGCCGCCCTGCCCGGCGTCGTAGCCGGGCCCGCCCCACAGGCGCTTGTAGGAGTTGACCCACTGGTTGCAGACCGCGGTGATCTCCGGCGCGTGCCGCAGCAGGCCCGCGATGAAGGAGCGGCCCACCTTGGACAGCTGGTACTCGGCGCCGGGCTCGTAGAACGCGTTGCGGTCGCCCTCGAACAGGGACATGTGGGTGTGCATGCCCGAGCCCGGGAACTCGGTGAACGGCTTGGGCATGAACGAGGCCCACACGCCCTGCTCCAGCGCGACCTCCTTCATGACCAGGCGGAAGGTCATGATGTTGTCGGCGGTGGTCAGCGCGTCGGCGTAGCGCAGGTCGATCTCCTGCTGGCCGGGGGCGCCCTCGTGGTGGCTGTACTCCACCGAGATGCCCATCGACTCCAGCATGGTGATCGCGTTGCGGCGGAAGTCGTGCGCCGTGGAGTGCGGCGTGTGGTCGAAGTAGCCGGCCTGGTCGACCGGCTCGGGCGCCCGGCCGTCCTGGGGCAGGCCCTTGAACAGGAAGAACTCCACCTCGGGGTGGGTGTAGAAGGTGAACCCGAGGTCGGCGGCCTTGCCCAGGGTGCGCTTCAGCACGTACCGGGGGTCGGCGAAGGAGGGGGTGCCGTCGGGCATCAGGATGTCGCAGAACATGCGGGCCACCCCGGGCGCCTCGGCCCGCCACGGCAGGACCTGGAAGGTGGACGGGTCCGGCTTGGCCAGCATGTCGGCCTCATGGACCCGGGCGAAGCCCTGGATGGAGGAGCCGTCGAACCCGATGCCCTCGGTGAAGGCGCCCTCCAGTTCGGCCGGGGCGACCGCCACGGACTTCAAGAAGCCCAGGACGTCGGTGAACCAGAGCCTGATGAACCGGATGTCCCGCTCTTCGAGGGTCCGGAGCACGAACTCCTGCTGACGGTCCAATGCCATTCTCCTTACGAGCCGGTGAACCGGGTCTCGGCTGCTCAGCGCCGCCACACCGGGCCTTACTCCCAGTCTGCACCTCGGGTGTTTCCCCGGCGTTACAAACCTACCCGCCGGGTGCGATCCGCGTAGTGGCCCGTCCAGGGTCGAAGTCCTCGAACGATCCCACAGTTCCGGGATACCTTCATCCAGTGAGCGTTATCTGTGTGCCCTATCACCTCGACGAACGGCTGCCGGACTTCGAGGCGCCGATCGAGGCCGACGAGACCATCACGCTGCTGCTCCCCGAGGCCGGGCACTGGCGCCGGATGGCGGTGCTCTACGACACGGTCGCCGACTCGGTCGCCAAGCTGGCGGGGGAGGGGGACCGGCCGGTCGTCGTCTCCGGCGACTGCACCACCTCCCTGGCCGTCGTGGCGGGCCTGCAGCGCGCGGGGATCAGCCCCTCCATCGTCTGGTTCGACGCCCACGGGGACGTCCACACCCCGCAGAGCACCGCCTCGGGCTATCTGGGGGGCATGCCGCTGCGGCTGCTGGTGGGCGCCAACCCCGAGGTGATCGCCGACCTGCTCGGCCTGGAGCCGGTGCCCGAGCGGCGGGTCGTCCTGGTGGACGCGCGCGACCTCGACCCGCCGGAGGCCGAGTACCTGGCCGGCGCCGCGATCACCCGCTGCCAGGTCGCCGACGTGGACGAGCCGGTGCTGCCCGACGGCCCGATCTACCTGCACGTGGACTTCGACGTCATCGACTCCGGCGAGCTGCCCGGCCTGCTGTACCCCGCGCCGGGCGGGCCCTCCCTCAAGAAGGTGCACAAGGCGATCCGCCGGGTGCTGGACACCGGCCGGGTCGTGGCGGTGGGCGGCGCCTGCACGTGGACGTCGGGCCACGGCGCGGCCGCCCTCGTGGAGCCCATCATGACCGGACTTTGACCCGAAGGAGCCGGGCGGCGCGGCGGCGCTCACCTAACGTGAGCGCATGCTGACCTCCGAGCTGCTGCTGCCGCTGACCTGGCGGGTCCCCTCCCTCGCCGCGCCCTGCGAGGTGCACCGCGACCTGTGGACGATCGGGGAGGAGGCGAACTCCTGGGCCCGCTCCCGGGGGCTGGTGGTCGGCGACGCCGACACCTCGCGGCTGGGCCGCGGCCGGTTCGAGCGGCTGGCCTGCCGGATCTTCCCGGACGCCGCCGCGGAGCGCGTCCTGCTCTTCTCGCGGTGGCTGCTGTGGCTGTTCGCCTTCGACGACCTGCGCGACGAGACGCCGTTCGGCGGCTCGGCCACCGAGGTGGACGCCCTGTACGAGGAGCTGGCGCGGACGGTGCGCCGCGGGGCGCCCCGCGCCGGGGCGGGCCCGCTGGAGGCCACCCTGGCCGAGCTGTGGCGCGAGTCCGCGGAGGGCATGGGCGGGGACTGGCGCCGCCGGTTCCGCATCCACCTGGGGTGGCACCGCCAGGGCTGCGCGGACGAGGCGGTGGGCCGCCGCACCAGGGAGCTGCCCGCCCTGGCGGACTACCCGCGGCTGCGGCGCCGCACCAACGGCCCGTTCATGGCCGACCTGGTCGAGCCGGTCCTGGGCGTGGAGGTCCCCGACGAGGTGGTCCGCACCCGCTCGTGGCAGCGCCTGTGCGAGGGCGTCAACGACGTGACCGCCTGGTGCAACGACGTCGCCTCCTACCCGCACGAGAGCGGCCTGGGCGCTTCCTGCAACTACGTCGCCCTGGCGGTGCGGGAGCTGGAGGTGGAGCCGCTGGCGGCGATCGCCTGGGTCGGCGAGCGCATCGAGGAGGGGCTGGCGCGGATGGCCGAGGCGGCCGAGGCGCTCGAAAGGGAGGCCGCCTGGCGGGACCGGGACGCCTCGGAGCGGGAGGGGGCCGGCCGGGTGGTCCGCGCCCTCCTGGGGGTGCCCCGCGCCCAGCTGGACTGGATGGTGGAGAGCGGGCGCTACAGCCCGATGCCCGACACCTCGGTCCCCGCGCCGCGCCGCCGCGCCGGTCTGGCCTTGAAGTGAGGTCTGTAACGTTCCGGAGACCTTGCCCACCTTGATCCCTTCCCAGCGCTCACTGGACGGTTAGTTTGACAGGTGTGAGCGAACGCCGTACCTCCCTCACCGCAAGGCTCGCGCGGTTGGGTTTCACCGACGCGTCCGCGGCCGAGAGGGCCATCTCCACTTCTCCCGTTCCCTTCGACGATCCGCTGCTCGCCGCCCTGGGCGGGACCGCCGATCCGGATCTCGCCCTGAGCGGGCTCCTCCGGCTGGCCGAGGCGGATCCGGCGTTCCCCCGCCGGCTGGCGGACGACCCGCTCTTCGCCGGCCGGCTCCTGGCCGTCCTGGGCGTCAGCGCGGCGCTGACCGACCACCTGGCGCGCCACCCCGACCAGTGGAACGTGCTCACCGGGCCGCCCGACCGGCCCTCCGCCCGGGAGCTGCGCGCCGGGCTGCTCGCCGCGGTGGGAGCCGACCCCGACGACCCCGTGCCCGTGGGCCGCGCCGACGCGCTGGACCCGCTGCGCGTCGCCTACCGGGGCGGGCTGCTGAACCTGGCGGGCCGCGACCTGACCGGCGAGGCGGACGTGCGGGAGGTGGCCGAGGAGCTGGCCCTCCTGGCCGACGCCGCGCTGGAGGCGGGGCTGGCCGTCGCCCGCGCCCAGGTGCCCGAGCACGCGCTGTGCCGCCTGGCCGTCATCGGCATGGGCAAGTCCGGCGGCCGCGAGCTCAACTACGTCTCCGACGTGGACGTCATCTTCGTCGCCGAGCCCGCCGAGGGCGCGGGCGAGGAGGAGGCGCTGCGCGCGGCCACCCGGCTGGCGTCGGCGATGATGCGGGCCTGCTCGGCCGTCACCCCCGAGGGCTCCCTGTGGGAGGTCGACCCCAACCTGCGCCCGGAGGGCAAGTCGGGCCCGCTGGTGCGCACCCTGGCCAGCCACCGCGCCTACTACGAGCGCTGGGCCAAGACCTGGGAGTTCCAGGCGCTGCTCAAGGCGCGTCCGGTCGCCGGCGACCCGGAGCTGGGCCGCGACTACCTCGACGCCCTGGCCCCGATGGTGTGGAAGGCGGCCGCGGGCGAGGACTTCGTCGCGGACGTGCAGGCGATGCGCCGCCGGGTCGAGGAGCACCTGCGGGAGCGGCACGGCGAGGTCGAGCGGCAGCTCAAGCTCGGCCCCGGCGGCCTGCGCGACGTGGAGTTCGCCGTCCAGCTCCTGCAGATGGTGCACGGCAGGACGGACGCCCAGCTGCACAGCCCCAACACCCTGGACGCGCTGGCCGCGCTGTCGGAGGGCGGGTACGTGGGGCGCGACGACGCCGCCGCGCTGGAGGAGGCGTACCGCTTCCTGCGCCGCACCGAGCACCTCATCCAGCTGCAGCACCTGCGCCGCACCCACCTGGTGCCCGCCGACGAGGCGGGGCTGCGCCGGCTGGGCCGGGCGCTGGGCCTGACGGGCGACCCCGCCGAGCGCTTCACCGAGCTGTGGCGCCGGCACGCGCGGGGCGTCCGGCGCATCCACGAGAAGCTCTTCTACCGGCCGCTGCTGCGGGCGGTGGCCAACCTGCCGGGCGAGGAGGCCAGGCTCACCCCCGAGGCCGCGCGGGCGCGGCTGCTGGCGCTGGGCTACAACGACCCGGCCGGGGCGCTGCGCCACATCGAGGCCCTCACCCGCGGAGTGTCGCGGCGGGCGGCGATCCAGCGCACCCTGCTGCCGGTGATGCTCGGCTGGTTCGCCGACGCGCCCGACCCGGACGCCGGCCTGCTGGGCTTCCGCCGGGTCAGCGACGCGCTGGGCGCCACCCCCTGGTACCTGCGGCTGCTGCGCGACGACGTGACGGTGGCCGAGCGGATGGCGCGGCTGCTGGCCTCCAGCGCCTACGTCACCGACCTGCTGCTGCGCGCCCCCGACGGGGTGAAGATCCTGGGCGACGACGCCGAGCTCGCCCCCCGCCCCGTGGCGGACCTGCGCGCCGAGGCGCTGGCGGTGGTGGGCCGGCACGGCGACCGGCAGAAGGCCGAGCACGCCGTCGCGGCCGTGCGGGCGATCCGGCGGCGCGAGCTGTTCCGGATCTCGGCGGCCGACCTGCTGGACCTGGCCGACGTGCGGACGGTCAGCGAGGCGCTCAGCGACATCACCTCCGTCACCCTGGAGGCGGCGCTCGCCGCGGCCGTCAACAAGCTGGAGACCGAGAAGGGCGAGCCGGTCCCGGCCCGGCTGGCGATCGTGGCGATGGGCAGGTACGGGGGGCGCGAGCTGAACTACGGCAGCGACGCCGACGTCATGTTCGTCTACGAGGCGCTGGAGGGAGTCGAGGACGGCGAGGCGCACCGGGCGGCGCACGCCGTCGTCGAGGAGCTGCGCCGGCTGCTGGCGCTGCCGGCGCCCGAGCCGCCGCTGGGCATCGACCCCAACCTCCGCCCGGAGGGCAAGTCGGGTCCGCTGGTGCGCAGCCTGTCGTCGTACGCCGCCTACTACCGGCGCTGGTCCTCGCCGTGGGAGAGCCAGGCGCTGCTGCGCGCCGACCCGGTCATCGGGGACGCGGGGCTGTGCGCGCGGTTCGCCGAGGTGATCAACCCGATCCGCTGGCCCGAGGGCGGCATCGGCGACCAGGTCGTGCAGGACATCCGCCGGCTCAAGGCGCGGATGGAGGCCGAGCGGCTGCCGCGCGGCGTCGACCGCAGGCTGCACCTCAAGCTCGGTCCCGGCGGCCTGTCGGACGTGGAGTGGGTGGCGCAGCTGCTGCAGCTGCGCCACGCCCACGAGGTGCCCGAGCTGCGCACCACCCGCACGATCGCCGCGCTGGAGGCGGCGGTGGAGTACTCGCTGCTGCGGGCCGAGGACGCCCGGACGCTGGTGGACGCCTGGTGCCTGGCCACCCAGATCCGCGACGCGGTGATGCTGGTGCGCGGCAGGGCGTCGGACCTGCTGCCGACCGACCACCACCGGGAGCGCACGGCGGTCAGCGGCCTGCTGGGCTACTCCGGCAGCGGCGACCTCCTGGAGGACTGGCGCAGGCACGCCCGGCACGCCCGGGAGGTCACCGAGCGGGTCTTCTACGGGACGGGCTGAGCCCGCGGGGCGTCCGGTGCCCGTAGGCGTCCGGGGCCACCGGGCGTTCGGCGGCCCCGGACGTCCGTGCCCGCGGGCGTGCCGGGCACGGCGTGCGGCCGTGCCCGGCGCCGCGCGGTCAGCGGCGGGCGGTCACCCGGGTGGGCAGCGAGACGAAGCCGCGGTTGATGGAGGTGTGCACCCGCTTGGCCGCCGCCTCGTCGATCTCGTAGTCGGCGACCGTCGCGGCCAGCTCCGTCAGGGCCAGCCGCGCCTCCAGCCGGGCCAGCGGCGCGCCCAGGCAGTGGTGGCGGCCGTTGCCGAAGGCGAGGTGCCCGCCGGTGTCGCGGTCGAGGTCGAACCGGTCGGGGTCGGGGAAGGCGCGGGGGTCGCGGTTGGCGGCGCCGCTCAGCAGCAGCACCTTCTCACCGGCGGGGATCGTCACCCCGTGCAGCTCGACGTCCTCGGTGGTGGTGCGGGGCGAGGACTGGGAGACCGGGTCGTAGCGCAGCGTCTCCTCGATCCAGTCCTCGATCCGGCCGGCGAAGGCGCGCTCGCGCTCGGCGGGGTGCTTCCACGCGGCGTGCCAGGCGTTGCCCAGCAGCAGCATCGTGGTCTCCGAGCCCGCGCCGATCAGGAGGACGAGGACGCCGATGACCTCCTCGGGGGTGAGCCGGTCCTCGTTCTCGCTGACCTGCAGCAGTCCCGACAGCAGGTCGTCCTGGGGCCGCCGGGCGCGCTCGGCGGTCAGCTGCGCGTAGTAGCCGATCAGCGCGCCCATGGCGTCGGTGGAGCCCTCGTGCATCTGGCCGTCGCCCTCCTCGGGCGCGTGCATGACGGCGAAGCTGATCTCGCGGACCTGCTCGCGGTCGGACTCGGGCACGCCGACCAGCTCGGAGATGACGTCGGTGGGGTACTTCGCGGCGAAGTCGATGAGGTCGAACTCCTCGCCCTCCAGCAGCGGCTCCAGGTGGGCGCGGGCGATCTCCAGCAGCCGGGGCTCCAGGGCGGCGATCCGCCGGGGGGTGAACGCCTTGTTCACCAGCCCGCGCATCCGGGTGTGCTTGGGCGGGTCCATGGCCACGAAGGAGAAGAACTGCTCGGCCTGGGGGCCCCAGAAGGGCTCCTCGATCCGGATCCCGTTGCGGCTGGAGAAGCGCCGGTCGTCACGGAAGGCCGCGAGGACGTCGGCGTGCCGGGAGAGCGCCCAGAACCCGTCCTTCTCGTTGTGGTAGACGGGGGCCTCCTCCCGCAGCCGCGCGTAGAACGGGTACGGGTCCTCATGGACCGTGAAGTCGAACGGACTGTAACGCAGCTCCATCGCCGCACCTTTCCCCTCAGTGCCAGACCACCGAGACGATCATGTCGTGAAAGCTGTGTTATGTCAGGGGTTTGCTAGGCATAATGACGTTTTGTGAGTTCTGAACGGGCCCCACGTGGTATCGATCCCACCAAGGCGCACCCCGCGCGCCGGTACAACTACTGGCTCGGCGGCAAGGACAACTTCGCCGCGGACCGGGAGTCGGCCGAGATCGTCGCCTCCGGCTTCCCCACCATCAGGCTCTCCGCGCTGGAGAACCGCAAGTTCCTGCAGCGGGCGGTGCGCCACCTCGCCGCCGAGGCGGGGATCCGGCAGTTCCTCGACATCGGCGCGGGGCTCCCCTCGGCGGGCAACGTGCACGAGGTCGCCCAGGACGTGGCCCCGGAGTCGCGGGTGGTCTACGTCGACAACGACCCGATCGTGCTGGTCCACGCCCGCGCGCTGCTGAACAGCTCCCCCGAGGGCGCGACCGCGTACGTGGACGCCGACCTGCGCGAGCCCGAGAAGATCCTGAACGCCCCCGAACTCACCGAGACGCTGGACCTGTCGCGGCCGACGGCGCTGATCCTGGTCGCGACGATGCACTTCATCACCGAGGACGAGGACGCCTACGGGCTGCTGGGCCGCCTGCGCGAGGCGCTCGCGCCCGGCAGCCACATCGCCATGACGCACGCGACCCTCGACTACCTTCCCGAGGAGCGGCGAGCCGGGGTCATCGAGAACGACGAGAAGAGCGGCGTTCCCTTCCAGATGCGGACCCGCACGGAGTTCACCCGGTTCTTCGACGGGCTCGAACTCGTCGAACCGGGCGTCACCTCCGTCGTCGAGTGGCGGCCCGACGACCCGCCCGGGGAGCGGCCCACGGTCGAGGACGTCTCGATGTACGGCGCCGTCGCCCGCGTGCCCTGAGCCGCCCGCGCGCCCTGGTCGGACCCGCCGTCCCCGGCGCGGACGCGCGGGCGGCGGTGGAGCAGCCAGGAGACGCAGGTCGCCAGGAGGATCAGCGCGGCGCCGGCCACCGCGTCCAGGACGTAGTGGTTGGCGGTCGCCATGATCACCAGCACCGTCGCCGCCGGGTAGAGCACGCCCAGCAGCCGCGTCCACCAGGAGCGGCCCAGCAGCAGCAGCGCGATGCCGCACCACAGCGCCCAGCCCGCGTGCATCGACGGCATCGCGGCGTACTGGTTGGCCATCGCGGTCGAGGCGCCCGAGGAGTACAGGCCCGGGGTGTCGAAGAAGACGACCGGGTCGACGAAGCCCTGCTCGGGCAGGAAGCGCGGCGGCGCCAGCGGGTAGAGCCAGAAGCCGATCAGCGCCAGCCCGGTGGCGGCCATGATGCCGGTGCGCAGCCACGCGTAGTGGCGGGGGCGGGCGCGGTAGAGCCAGGCGACGATGCCGATCGTCACCACGAAGTGGGCGCTCAGGTAGAAGAGGTTGGCGGCCGTGGCCAGCCCCTCGTGGTCCAGCAGCAGCCGGTTGAGGCCCAGCTCGACGTCCAGGCCCGCGGCCCGTTCCCACTCCAGGATCCGCGCGGCGTTGCGGAACGCCTCCCCGGGGCCGCCGGGGCCGTCGATGATGATCCGCGTCGCCATGTAGGCGGCGTAGAAGAGCGCGATGAGCAGGAGCTCGCGCCAGACGGGGGGCGTGCGGGCCGCCGGGACCGCCGGAGCCTCCGGCCGGGCGTCCGCGCCCGGGACTCCCTGAAGCCTGGGGGGAGATGTGGCGATCTGGAGCATGGATTAACTTTGACGGAATTTCTCCTTTATGAGATCACCATGCCGGATGGTCTTCGCCTCAGACTTTCGGCGTAGACCACCCCGCCTCCGGTCGGGGCCGGGGCAGGGCCGGGGCCGGGGTCGGGGCCGCCCACCGCGGTACGGCGTGCCGCCGCCGGCCGGACGCGCGCCGCACGATCCACAGAATCGGGGAAAGCGCCAACGGGGGCTGTGTGTAGTCGTACGGTGACTGTGCAAGGTACTCAGCGATCCCAAGGAGTGCATGTGAGCACCGACGGACAGCCGCACATCCTCGCCATCGGCGGCGGGAGCTTCCTGCCCGACGGCCGGCACGGGCTGGAGCCCAGCCCGCTGCTGCGCTACGCCTTCGACCTCACCGGGCAGGACCGCCCCCGCGTCTGCTTCCTGGCCACCGCCACCGGCGAGCCGGCCGAGCGGCTGGCCGCCGCCTACGCCGCCTTCGGCCGGATGGACGCCGAAGTCAGCCACCTGGCGCTGTTCCCCATGCCCAACATCGAGGACGTGCGCGGGCACCTGCTCGCCCAGGACCTCGTCTACGTCTTCGGCGGCAGCGTGGTGAACCTGCTGGCGCTGTGGCGGGCGCACGGCCTGGCCGAGGTCTTCGCCGAGGTCTGGCGGGCGGGCGTGGTGCTGGCCGGGCAGAGCGCCGGCGCGCTGTGCTGGCACTCCGGCGGCAACACCGACTCCTTCGGGCCCGAGCTGCGCCCCCTGCGGGACGGCCTGGGCCTGCTGCCCTACTCCTGCGGCGTGCACTACGACAGCGACCCGCAGCGGCGCCCGCTGCTGCACGCCTCGATCGGCTCGGGCGAGCTGCCCGAAGGCTACGCCGCCGACGAGGGCGTCGGGCTGCACTACGTGGGGACCGAGTTCGTCCAGGCGGTGACGTACCGGCCGGACGCGCGGGCGTGGCGGATCGAGGCGGACGGCTCGGGCGGGGCCAAGGAGACGCCCATCGAGCCGCGCCAGCTCAAGTAGGCTCTGATCTGTGATTTTCGTACATGCGGGCTTCGGCGACCGGGCGGTTCCCTACGAGGAGGGGTGGGAGCTGCAGCGGCGCACCCACCGCGACAGGGTCGCCGGCGAGACCGAGGACACCGTGATCCTGCTGGAGCACGAGCCGGTCTACACCGCGGGCAAGCGCACCGAACCGCTGGACCGCCCCCTGGGCGACCCGGGCGCGCCGGTGATCGACGTCGACCGCGGCGGGAAGATCACCTGGCACGGTCCGGGGCAGCTGACGTTCTACCCGATCGTCAAGCTCCCCGATCCGATCGACGTGGTGGCGTTCGTCCGGCTGCTGGAGGAGGCCATGATCGACGTCATGGCGGAGTTCGGCCTCACCGGGGTGCGGGTCGAGGGGCGCAGCGGCGTCTGGCTGGTCGACGGGGTGAACCCGGACCGCAAGCTGGTCTCCGTCGGGCTGCGCGTCTCCCAGGGCGTGACCATGCACGGGGTGCAGATCAACTGCGACTGCGACCTGTCCTGGTTCGACAGGATCGTGCCCTGCGGCCTCAAGGACGTGACCTCCACCTCGCTCACC
Source organism: Actinocorallia libanotica (assembly GCF_039525175.1). NCBI lineage: Bacteria > Bacillati > Actinomycetota > Actinomycetes > Streptosporangiales > Thermomonosporaceae > Actinocorallia > Actinocorallia libanotica. The sequence goes on along the minus strand of NZ_BAAAHH010000052.1, from coordinate 9,887 downwards.
CGCGAGCTGGGCCGTCCGGTGGCGGTCCGCGAGGTGCTCCCCGTGGTGGAGAAGCACCTCGCGGCGCGGCTGGACGCGCAGGGGGCGGCGCACCGCGCGCTCGCGCAGCCGTAGGCGCCTGCTCACCCCATCGTCTTGAAGATGCTCTCGCCGTGCGCGGCGGCGTCCGAGAAGAACCGGCCCAGCGTGTGGTAGCTGGGCTTGAACAGGTTGTCCCGGGCGGCGTCGGTCCAGCTGGAGACGCCCTGGACGTCCGCCATGGCCATGGCGGCCAGGTCGAAGCGGCGGGAGGGGAAGGGCGTGTGGGCCAGGTGGTCGGCGGCGATCTTCACCCGCTCCTGGGAGAGGAAGATGATGTCGAACCCCAGCGCGTCGGCGCCGTCCTCGGTGAGGAGGCGGCCGCCGCAGACGACGTCGGCCTCGGGGGAGCGCCCCTCCCAGGGGTCCCCGGTGATCAGGTAGTGCAGCCCCTGCCAGTTACCGGCCAGGTCGAGCACCCTTCCGGGGTGGGCCTTGCGCCAGTCGGGAGAACCGAACACCTGCCGCGCCACCTGGCCCGGGTCGGCACCGCCCTCCACCGGCAGCCTCAGATAGGTCATGGCCAGCGCCACGGCTGTTCCTCTCATTTGTTCCTGTGCGACTCGTTTGGCAACAGCGAGTCACCCTAGAGAGATCGCTCCGCGCGCGGGAGCCAAAACCGGGAATCGGCCTGCATGGACCACCCGATTGTTATACAGACTGTACCTTTCTGCCCCTCAGTCCACCTTCTGGACACGTACCGCGGTCCCGTAGGCGCAGATCTCCGTCCCCAGATCGCGCAGGTCGCTGGACTCGTAGCGGACGGCCAGCACGGCGTCCGCGCCCTTGTCCTCGGCGGCCCTGATCAGGCGGCTGCGCGCCTCCATGCGGAAGTCGTGCAGCTCCTTGGTCATGCCGCGGGGCTCGCCGCCCAGCAGGGTCTTCAGGCCCGCCTCCAGGCTGGAGGCGCCGCTGCGGACCAGGACGGTGAGACCGAACACATCGCCGAGCACCTCGGTCACGCGGTATCCGGGCAGGTCGTTCATGGTGGAGAGGATCACGGGGGTTGCCTCCGCTGCGGATGAAGAACGCCGGTCTGGGACGTACCCTAGCCATGTGAGTGCTGTAGCCCCAGAGGGGCGGAAGCTGCTGCGGCTGGAAGTGCGCAACGCGGAAGTCCCCATCGAACGCAAACCGTCGTGGATCAAGACCAGGCTCAAGATGGGCCCCCAGTACCGGGAGCTCACCGAGCTGGTCAAGGGCGAGGGCCTGCACACCGTCTGCCAGGAGGCCGGCTGCCCCAACATCTTCGAGTGCTGGGAGGACCGCGAGGCCACCTTCCTCATCGGCGGCGACCAGTGCACGCGGCGCTGCGACTTCTGCCAGATCGACACCGGCAAGCCCGCCGAGTACGACACCGGCGAGCCCGCCCGGGTCGCCGACTCCGTGGCGACGATGGGCCTGAAGTACGCCACCGTCACCGGCGTGGCCCGCGACGACCTCCCCGACCAGGGCGCCTGGCTGTACGCCGAGACGGTGCGCCAGATCCACGAGCGGGTCCCCGGCTGCGGCGTCGAGCTGCTGGCCCCGGACTTCAACGGGCAGCCCGAGCTGCTCGGCCAGGTCTTCGAGGCCGCGCCCGAGGTGTTCGCGCACAACCTGGAGACGGTGCCGCGCATCTTCAAGCGCATCCGCCCGGCCTTCCGCTACGAGCGCTCCCTGGACGTGATCACCCAGGCCCGCCGGGCCGGGCTGGTCACCAAGTCCAACCTCATCCTGGGCATGGGCGAGACCCGCGAGGAGATCTCCCAGGCGCTGACCGACCTGCACGAGGCCGGCTGCGAGCTGATCACCATCACCCAGTACCTGCGCCCGACCCCCCGCCACCACCCCGTCGAGCGCTGGGTGAAGCCGCAGGAGTTCGTCGAGCTGCAGGAGGAGGCCGGCGAGATCGGCTTCGCCGGCGTCATGTCCGGACCGCTGGTGCGCTCCAGCTACCGCGCGGGGCGGCTGTACCGCCAGGCGGTCGAGGCGCGCGCCGATCACTAGAATGAGTGGTATGGCAGAGAACGACAAGCCCGGGCGCTTCCGGCAGATCCGCATGGTGGCCCAGATGGTCCACCGGTCCAACCCGAAGGCGCTCCCGATCGTCTTCGCCTCGGCGCTGGGCACCCTGGCGCTGTTCGTGGTGCTCGGCTTCTTCATCAGCAGCCTCTGGTTCATGATCCCGCTGGGCATCATGGCGGCGATCATCGTGGGTCTGGTGATCTTCGGGCAGATGGCCCAGCGGACCCAGTACAAGCTGATGGAGGGCCAGATCGGCGCCGCCTACGGGGTGCTGGACACCATGCGGGGCAACTGGGTGGTGACCCCGGCCGTGGCGGGCAACCGCAACATGGACGTGGTGCACCGGGTGGTCGGCAGGCCCGGCATCATCCTGGTCTCCGAGGGCCCCTCCTCGCGGGTGGCCGGGCTGCTCGGCGCGGAGAAGAAGAAGATCTCGCGGCTCGCCGCCTCGGTGCCGATCTACGACTTCCAGGTCGGCGAGGAGGAGGGCCAGGTGCCGCTGGCCAAGCTGCAGGGCAAGCTGATGAAGCTGCCGCGCAACCTCAACAAGGCGCAGCTCAACGACCTGAACGACCGGATGCGCGCGCTGCCCGCCAAGCCCGGCATGCCGGGCGGGCCGATGCCGCGCAACGTCCGGATGCCCAAGGCGCCCCGGCCCCGCTCCCGCTGACGGAGCCCGTGGCCGACAGGCACGGTGATGACGAAGAAGCCCGCGGAGGACGCCTCCGCGGGCTTCTTCGCCGTGGGCGCGTCAGCGGCTCTCGATGACGATCGTGTCGGCGGCCCGGTCGTGCAGGCCGCGGTGGTCGCGGTCCCACAGGAGGGCGGGCACCACCAGCACCAGCAGCACCATGCGGGCGAGCGCCCACACCGGGCCGACCGGCCCGCCGTCGCGCCGCACCACGTGCAGCCCCGCGACGAGCTTGCCCAGCGTGGTGCCGGCGAAGGCCACCAGCAGCCAGGCCTGCAGGCCGAAGATCACCAGGGTCATCAGGTTCTTGGTCTGGTCCGACCAGTCGAAGGCGTTGGCCAGGCCGCCGGAGATCAGCGTGCACAGGAGCCAGTCGACCATCAGCGCCACCAGGCGCCGCGCGTAGCTGCCGGCCGAACCCCGGCCCCTGCGGGGCAGCCCGAGCTGCTCGCCCGGATACCCCAGGTCGGCTCCCGCCGCCCGGGCCCCGCTCAACCACGTCCCGGTCCAGCGGGCCTTGTTCTCGTTACCGCTCACCCCTCAAACGTACCGGCAGCCGCCGGAAGGGCCGTCCCGCCCCAGGTCCGGCAAGGTGGGACGGAGATTACGGTTACAGCGCCGCAACACACGGGAAACGAGCTGGATACGACGCCGATCTAAAGTCATGATCGTTGGTAGCGCCCCAGGGAGGCCGGATGTTCAACAGCGCCGAGGAAGTCCTGTCCTATATCCGTGACGAAGGTGTGGAGTTCGTCGACGTGCGGTTCGTCGACCTGCCCGGCACCGTGCAGCACTTCACCTTCCCCGCCTCGAACTTCGGCGAGAACGTCTTCAGCGACGGGCTGATGTTCGACGGCTCCTCGATCCGCGGCTTCCAGGAGATCCACGAGTCGGACATGCTGCTGCTGCCGGACCCGACGACCGCGGTCGTCGACCCGTTCCGCCAGCACAAGACCCTGAACCTCACCTTCTTCGTGCACGACCCGCTGACCGGCGAGCCCTACAGCCGCGACCCGCGCAACATCGCCAAGAAGGCGCAGGACTACCTGATCGGCACCGGCATCGCCGACACCGCCTTCTTCGGCCCCGAGGCGGAGTTCTACATCTTCGACGACGTCCGCTTCAAGACCGCCGCCAACGAGGGCTTCTACTTCCTGGACTCCATCGAGGGCGCCTGGAACACCGGCCGCAAGGAGGAGGGCGGCAACCTGGGCGCCAAGCCCCCCTACAAGGGCGGCTACTTCCCGGTGCCCCCGATGGACCACTACACCGACCTGCGCTCGGAGATGGCCAGGCAGCTGATGCAGGTGGGCATCGAGGTCGAGATGCAGCACCACGAGGTGGGCACCGCCGGCCAGTCCGAGATCGACATCCGCTTCTCCACGCTGCTGCACTCGGCCGACCAGCTGATGCTCTACAAGTACGTGGTGAAGAACGTGGCGCGCGACCACGGCAAGGCCGTCACGTTCATGCCCAAGCCGATCTTCGGTGACAACGGCTCGGGCATGCACTGCCACCAGTCGCTGTGGAAGGACGGCAGCCCGCTGTTCTACGACGAGGTCGGCTACGCCGGCCTGTCCGACATGGCGCGCTTCTACATCGGCGGCCTGCTCAAGCACGCCCCGGCCCTGCTGGCCTTCACCAACCCGACGGTCAACAGCTACCACCGCCTGGTCCCCGGCTACGAGGCGCCGGTGAACCTGGTCTACAGCCAGCGCAACCGCAGCGCCTGCATCCGCATCCCGATCACCGGCACCAACCCCAAGGCCAAGCGCATCGAGTTCCGCGTCCCGGACCCGTCCTGCAACCCCTACCTGGCCTTCTCGGCGATGCTCATGGCCGGCCTCGACGGCATCAAGAACAAGATCGAGCCGATCGAGCCCGTCGACAAGGACCTCTACGAGCTCCCCCCCGAGGAGGCCCGCAACATCCCGCAGGTCCCCGGCTCCCTGGAGGCCGTCCTCCAGGCCCTCGAAGCCGACCACGCCTTCCTCCTCGAAGGCGGCGTCTTCACCGAGGACCTCATCGACACCTGGGTCGCCTACAAGCGCGAGAACGAACTCGACCCCATCCGCCTCCGCCCGCACCCCCACGAGTTCGAGCTGTACTTCGACGTGTGACCGGAAACCGGCCGGCCGCGGAGCAGGTTCCGCGGCCGGCCGGTTTCTCTCGGACCTGTCAGACGGTGGCGCAGCAGGAGCATCCGCCGTAGTCGGGGCTCTCATAGGTGATCCCGTCGTCCCCGGACCGGGGGATCACCTCCTCGCAGGCGGGGCAGCGGGGGGTGAACGACGGGTTGACCTGGAAGAGCTTGGAGTTCTCCAGCGCGAAGATCGCCTTGACCACGTCCGGTCCGTGTTCGCGGACCCCCTGCCGGAGGAAGTCCAAGGCCCCGTAGCGGTGACCGCATCCGCAGGGCAGGGGGCGAAGCGGAAACCGGTGAGGCGTTCGATGCCCAGCTCCTCCCTGATCCGCGCGATCTCCTCGTCGGGCACCTCCGCCAGCCCCGTGGACGCGACGCGCTCGGGCGTCCAGTACCACTCCTTGACCGCGTCGGCCTGGGCGCGGGTCAGGTAGAACGAGGCGGAACCCCCGCTTTCGATCACTGCCTTCACCAGCGCGACGACGGTGCCGTCGTCCGCCGCGACCACGGCCTTTCCGCGAGCGGCGATGGCGTCGATGCCGGAGAGCAGGGACGTGTCCATGGTTCCTCCTTCGGATCCCCCCGGGCCCCTGCCGGGTCTACCGCCTTCCTCTCCGTTTCCGCGTAAAAAGATGGCCAGCGGCCTTTCGCCGTTCCGCGTGGGGGAGGGCCGGGGTGTGGCCGGGGTGCGGAAGCGCGGCCGGGGCCTCGGGCGGTCAGGGGCCCGTCTGGAGGATGGGGGTGAGGTGGTGGCGGGCGAAGGCGGCGGCGGTGGCGGGGTCGGCGAGGTCGACGACGGCGCTGGGGGAGAGGCAGTAGGAGACGACGGTGCGGGCCAGGATGTCGGCGGAGACCTCCATGGCGGCGTGGTGGACGCCGGCGTCGCGCATGAGTTCCAGGTAGTAGGCGCGGAGGAGGACGATGAGGGGCTCGCCGTGGGTGGTGAAGGAGGGGAGGAAGGGGCCGGGGTCGGCGCGCAGGAGGCGGGACAGGCGGCTGCGGCGGGCGTAGCCGATGATGAAGACGAAGGCCGCGGCGATCTTGTCGGGGAGGGTCGGCTCGGCGCGGGCGATGACGCGGCCGCGGGCGTAGAGGTCGCGGGCCTCCTCGATGAGGACGGCGGTCACCAGGTTCTGCTTGCCGGGGTAGCGGCGGTGGATGGTGACGCGGGAGACGCCGGCGCGGCGGGCTATCTCCTCCAGCTTGGCGCGGCGGATCCCCTTGTCCAGGAACTCCTCGAGAGGGGCCCGCAGGATGCGGGCCGTCGTCGGGTCGTGTTCGGGAGACCCCTCCCTGGTGATCTCGTCCAGCACCTGCGCTCCCTTGCCGAATCAAATTCGGTTTTCCTCTTCCCTGCGGTCGCAGGATGTAACACAATGCGGAAAACGTAACATCGCTTCAACGTCGAGGTAGCGCTATGGATCTTGGGACGATGGCCGAGCGGTTCCCGGAGAAGCCGGCCGTGATCATGTCGGGCTCCGGCCGGACCGTCACCTACCGGGAGCTCGACGAGGCGTCCAACCGCCTCGCCCAGGTCTTCCACGAGGCGGGGCTGCGTCCCGGCGAGCACATCGCGTTCATGCTCGAGAACCGGTGGGAGTTCTTCGCCGTCGCCTGGGCCGCCCAGCGCTCCGGCCTGTACTACACCGCCATCAGCACCCGGCTCACCGCCGACGAGGCCGGCTACATCGTCGGCAACTGCGAGGCCAGGGCGTTCGTCACCGCCGCCTCCCTGGCCGGCGTCGCGGGGCAGATCACCGAGGGCAACGAGCGGCTCGTCCTGAAGCTCATGCTGGACGGCGCCGCCGAGGGGTTCTCCTCCTACGAGGAGGCCGTGGCCGCCGCCCCGGCCGCCCCGCTGGAGAAGCAGGTCGAGGGCATGGACATGCTCTACTCCTCGGGCACCACCGGGCGGCCCAAGGGCATCAAGCCGGCCAACGACTTCAACCCGTTCGGCACGCCGGGAGTGCTGTTCCACCTCATCCAGTTCCTCTTCGCGCCGGACGAGCACTCCGTCTACCTCTCGCCCGCCCCGCTCTACCACGCCGCCCCCCTGCGCTACACGATGACGTTCCAGCGCTTCGGGGCCACCGTCATCGTCATGGAGAAGTTCGACGCCGAGAAGGCTCTGTCGCTCATCCAGGAGCACCGGGTGACCCACAGCCAGTGGGTGCCGACGATGTTCATCCGGCTGCTCAAGCTCCCCGCGGAGGTCCGCGCCGCCTACGACGTCTCCAGCCTGAAGTACGCCGTGCACGCCGCGGCGCCCTGCCCGATCCCGGTCAAGCAGCAGATGATCGAGTGGTGGGGGCCGGTCGTCCACGAGTACTACGCGGGCACCGAGGGCAACTGCTTCATGTACGTCAACAGCGAGGACTGGCTGGCCCACCCCGGCACCGTCGGCAAGCCCGTGCTGGGCGAGATCCACGTGCTGGACGAGGCGGGCGAGGAGCTGCCCGCCGGAGAGACCGGCGTCCTGTACTTCGACAAGGGCCCGGAGTTCGTCTACCACGGCGACCCGGCGAAGACCGAGTCCTCGCGCGACCCGAAGGGCCGCGGCTGGACCACCCTCGGCGACATCGGCCACGTCGACGCCGACGGCTTCCTCTACCTCACCGACCGCCAGTCCCACATGATCATCAGCGGCGGCGTCAACATCTACCCGCAGGAGGCCGAGAACCTCCTGGCCGTGCACCCCAAGGTCGCCGACGTCGCGGTCTTCGGCGTCCCCGACCCGGAGATGGGCGAGCAGGTCAAGGCCGTCGTCCAGCCCATGTCGATGGCCGACGCGGGCGAGGAGCTGGCCGCCGAGCTCATCGCCCACTGCCGCGACAACCTCGCCCACTACAAGTGCCCGAAGAGCGTCGACTTCCGCGAGGAGCTGCCCCGCCACCCCACGGGCAAGCTGCTCAAGCGCGTCCTGCGCGACGAGTACGCCGAGCGGTCGCAGGCCTGACCATGTGAACGGCGCCTCGGTACGCCGCCCCCGGCCCTCCCCGGCCGGGGGCGGCTTTCACGCTTCCAGGGCGGCTTTCAGCGCCGCGGGGAGGTCCGGATCGGCGAAGGAGAACCCCGACTCCAGCAGCCGGACGGGCAGGACGCGCTGGCTGACGAGGGGGCCCTCGTCAGCGAAATCGCGCAGGACGAGCCTCAGTAGGGGCGCCGGCACGGGCAGGACCGCCGGACGGCGCAGGACGCGGGCCAGCTCCCGGGTGTACTCGGCGTTGGTGACCGGGGAAGGGGCGGTGAGGTTCACCGGCCCGGACAGGTCGGAGCCGATGAGGTGGCGCAGGGCGCCGACCTCGTCCCGCAGGCTGATCCAGCTCGTCCACTGGCGGCCGTCGCCGAGCCTGCCGCCCGCGCCCAGCCGGAACAGGGGAAGCGTCCTGCCGAGGATCCCGCCCCGGCGGGACAGGACGATGCCGGTCCGGGGAAGGACCACCCGGATCCCGGCCGCGGCGGCCGGCGCGGAGGCCGCCTCCCAGTCGGCGGTCAGGTCCGCCAGGAAGCCGGCGCCCTTCGGCGCGGACTCGGTGGTCTCCGCAGCCCCGGTGTCCCCGTAGAAGCCGATCGCGGAGCCGCTGACGAGGACGGACGGCGGCGACTTCAGCCCGGCCAGGGTCTCGGCCAGCAGCCGCGTGCCCCGGACCCTGCTGTCGCGGATCAGCCGCTTGTAGGACTCGGTCCACGGCCTGTCGCCGACGCCCGCGCCCGCCAGGTGCACGACCGCGTCCGCGCCCTCCAGCGCGGCGCGGTCGATCTCGCCGGCGGCGGGGTCCCAGAAGGCCTCGTCGGGACGGGAAGGGGCACGGCGCACCAGCCGGAGGACGTCGAAGCCCTCGCCGCACAGTCGCGCGACGAGGGCTTCACCGATCAGGCCAGAGGCGCCCGAGATGATCGCTCGCACGCCCCCAGCCTACGGGGACTCCTTGCTCAGAGGCCGAGCTCGGACTCGAAGTGGCCTTCCTCAAGGCGGTTCTTGACCGTGGTGAGGAAGCGGGCGGCGTCGGCGCCGTCCACCAGGCGGTGGTCGTAGGTCAGAGCCAGGTAGACCATGGACCGGATGGCGATGACCTCGCCCAGGCCCGGGTCGTTGACCACGACGGGGCGCTTGACGACCGCACCGGTGCCCAGGATGGCGACCTGGGGCTGGTTGATGATCGGCGTGTCGAACAGCGCGCCGCGGCTGCCGGTGTTGGTGATGGTGAAGGTGCCGCCGCCGAGCTCGTCGGGGCCGACCTTGTTGGAGCGGGTGCGCTCGGCCAGGTCGGCGACCTTGCGGGCGAGCCCGGCGAGGTTGAGCTCACCAGCGTCCTTGACCACGGGGACCAGCAGGCCGCGGTCGGTGTCCACCGCGATGCCCAGGTGCTCGGCCTCGTGGTAGGTGACCTCGTTGTTCTCGCTGTCGATGACCGCGTTGACATTCGGGTGCGCCTTCAGCGCCTCGATGGAGGCGAGGGCGAAGAACGGCATGAACGTCAGCTTGACGCCCTCGCGGGCCTGGAAGTCGGCCTTGGCGCGGTCCCGCAGCCGGGCGATCTTGGTGACGTCCACCTCGACGACCGTGGTGAGCTGGGCGGAGACCTGGAGGGAGTCCACCATGCGCCGGGCGATGGTCTGGCGCAGCCGGCTCATCTTCTCGGTCTTGCCGCGCAGGGCGGCGGACGCGGCCGAGACCGGAGCCGGGGCCGCCGGAGCGGCGGGGGCCTGCGCGGGCGCGGCGGCCGGAGCGGCGGCGGCCTTGGCCTTGGCGGCGTCCTGGACGTCCTGCTTGCGGATGCGGCCACCGACACCGGTGCCCTTCACCGTGGACAGGTCGACGCCCAGCTCGCCGGCCATCTTGCGGACCAGCGGCGTCACGTAGGCGCCCTCGCGCTCGGCCGTGGCGGCCTGCGTGGCGGGCGCCTGCTGGGCGGCGGCCTGCGGCGCGGGGGCCGCAGGCGGTGCAGGCGGTGCGGCCGGAGGCGC
>NZ_BAAAHH010000051.1:0-39356 GCF_039525175.1 Actinocorallia libanotica | reverse complement strand
CCCAAGCCCCCACACCCCCCGCATCAGCCATCACGGACGTCCCACCGACCTCCCCCACCCACCCCGCACACCAGACGAACCACGCACACCCCGCGCGCACCAGGCGCACCAGGCGCACCAGGCGCACCAGGCGAACGGCGCACACTGCCCACACCGCGCACACCGCCCACATCGGGCGAACAACGCACATCGCGCATACGCGCCACGTACGCCAGGCGAACCACACGCACCACGCATACACGCCACGCGAGCCACGCACACCAGGCATACGCACCAGGTGCGCCAAGCGCACCGCAATGAACAACCACCCTGTTCGGCCCACCCGTCACAGGCATCGCGCCGCCCGGACGCCCTGGCAAGTTCAACGCACATGACCACGAGCACCGGCCGAAATGTGACATCCGGGATGCGGTGCTCGGGGTGCGGTGTTCGGTGGGTCTCCGGTTCTGCGGTCGACCGGGCTTCAGCCGGTTGTGGGTCGGTGGCGTCCTCAGCGGAGGGCGCGGGCGGTGACGATCTCCTTGACCGCTTTTTCGAGGGCGTAGGAGGCGTCGGCGGCGCCGCCCTTGACGGCACCGTCGGTCTCGGCGACGACGGTGAGGGCGCGGGCGATGCCGTCGGGGGACCAGCCGCGGAGCTGCTTCTGGAGGCGCTCGATCTTCCAGGGGGGCATGCCGAGCTCCTTGGCGAGGGCGAAGCTCTTGCCGCGGGCTCCGCTGACCTTGGCCAGGCCGCGGACGCTCTGGGCGAGGGCGCTGTTGATGAGCACGGCGGCGACACCGGTGGCCAGCGCCCAGCGGAGCTGCTCCAGCGCCTCGCCGAGCCTGCCCTCGACCGTTAGGTCCGCGACGGTGAAGCCACTGACGTCGGCCTTGCCCCGGTGGTAGCGGGCGACGGCCGCGTCGTTGATCTTCCCGCCGGTGTCGGCGACCAGCTGGCTGCAGGCCGACGCCAGCTCCCGCAGGTCGCTGCCCACGGCGTCCAGCAGCTGCTGGGCGGCGGCCGCGCTGATCGTGCCGCCGAGCCGCCGGACCTCCGCGCGCAGGAAGTCCAGCCGCTCCCCCGCCTTGGTGATCTTCGGGCAGGCGACCTTCCGCGCCCCCGCCTTGGTCCACGCCTCCAGCAGCGCCTTGCCCTTGACGCCCCCGGCGTGCACCAGGACGAACACGATGTCGTCCGCCGGACGCTTCACATAGGCCGTGACCTCGGCCGCCAGGTCCTTCCCCAGGTCCTGGGCCCCCCTCAGCACCAGGACCTTCCCGCCCCCGAACAGCGAGGGCGAGGTCAGCTCCACCAACCGCCCCGGCTCCAGCGTCGAAGGCGTCAGATCGACTACCTCGGTGTCGGGATCCCCCCGCCGCGCCTCCTGCACGACCTCCGCCACCGCCCTCTCGGCCAGCAGCTCCTCGTCCCCCACCACCAAAGTCACCACGTCCACCCCCTCAGCATGGCACGCCGCCCCGCCCCGTCCGCCCCCCTCACCGATTCCCCCCGCCCGAGGCCGCTCCCGCCCCGACCAAGGCCGCCCTCACCCTGATCGGGAAAACCCGCAACAACACCCCTACAGACACGAAGAGCGGAATGTCCGCCGACTCCCCACCCCTCCCAACGCCGTCACCACTCCTCCGAACAAGACCCCTGCGACCGGGAGCGAGAAACCTCGCCATCGGCCCCGCTCCCTTTCCCAGAGAGCTCGCTACGGACAAGAAAAGCAAATGCCGCCCTGACAGCACCGTCTCCTTCCCAAGGAGGCCGCTGCGGAACGAGAGCAGCGATCTCGTTGACGGCACCGACCCCTTCTGAGCGACATCCCTTGCAGATGTCGGGAGCGGACATTTGTCGGGAGCGGACATCGCGTCAGCCGCTCTCACCGCCCTCCGAGCAGCACCGCTACAGACGTGAAGAACGGCATGCCGCCTTGGGATACTCATCCCTTCCCGAGCAACACTGCTACGGATGCGGGTGCAGCTACCGCATCAACAGCCCCGTCCCCAGTCAGCCAACGCCTTTGTAGACATCGAGAGAGATGTCGCGTAGAGGCCTTCACCTCCTTCCTGGCAATAGCCGCCCTCTTTGGCAAAAACCGCTACGGACGTGAAGAACGGCTGCCGTGTTGGCGGCTATCACCCCCTTTCTGGATACGGTTTCGCGGCTTCTCCCCGACCCCTCGGGTTCCGGTTGTGGAAGCGTTTCGGGGACGTATGGGTATGGCCTCTTTGCAACGGACCGTCAGGTCGGCAGGGTGTCGGGGTCAGGAATGGGTGACTATTTCGATTCCTCCGTTCGGGGTGGTCACCGCGATGTCGCCGTGCTGGTCGGTGCGGTAGACGCGGATTCCGTGCAGCATTCTCAGCAGGCGTTCCGACGGGTGGCCGTAGTCGTTGTCGCGGCCCACGGAGATCAGGGCTGCTCGCGGCCGTCCCTCGGTGAGGAAAGCCGGCTCCTGGCGGGCGCTTCCGTGGTGGGGGACCTTCAGTACGTCCACCTTCGGCACCAGGCCGCGCAGCGCTCGCTGGCCCTCCTCCTCCAGGTCTCCGCCCAGCAGCGCGGTCAGCCCGTCCCACCTGGCCACCAGTACCAGGCTCGCGTTGTTGATCTCCGTTCCGCCGGCTCCTTCCGGGACCGCGCGCCCGCGCCGCGGCGCCAGCACTTCGAGTTCCAGCTCTCCGATCCGCAGCCGCTCGCCGGCGGCCGCCTCCGTCACCTGTACTTCGCCCTTCCCGGATTTCCGGAGCGTGCCGGGGGTCGGGAGCCGGGGCGCGGCGGGGAGGAGGCCCGCGGTGTGGAGGGCGCGGAGCTGGGGTGTGGCGGGGATGAGCGGTGTGCGGACGAGGGTGGTGAGGGGGCGGGAACGGGTGATGCCGGAGAGTCCGGCCAGGTGGTCGGCGTGGGGATGGGTGATGAGCAGGAGGGGGACGGCGCGGACGGACAGGCGGGAGAGGCAGCGGTCGATCAGGGCGGGGTCGGGGCCCGCGTCGACGATGACGGCCTGGCCGGGGGCGGCGTGGAGGACCAGGGCGTCGCCCTGGCCCACGTCGCAGGCGACGAGGCGCCAGTCGGTTGGAGGCCAGGGCGAGGCGGTCAGGCGGAGGGTGAGGGCGGCCAGTGCCAAGCCCGCCAGGGCCGCGGCGGTGAGCCTGCGGAGGGCTCGGTGGCGGACGGCCACGGCCGCCGCGATGGTGAGGACGGCCAGGAGGACCGCACCGAGAAGACCCTGATGCCAGGGGATCGTGCCGTGGGGGACCGCGGCGAAAGCGCGGGCCACCGTGATGACCCAGCTCGCGGCCCAGCCCGCGGGACGGACGGTCAGTGCCGCGAGGTCGGGGAGGAACGGGGCGAGCGCAGCCGTGAGGAAGCCGCAGACCGTCGCGACGGCGATGGCGGGGGCGGCGAGCACGTTGGCGGGGACGGCGACGAGACTGACCGTGCCCGCCAGCAGGACGAGAATCGGGCCGACGGCGGCCTGCGCGGCGAGGGGGACGGCCGTCGCCTCGGCCAGCCGGCGGGACAGGCCCGCGTCGGCCAGCCGGTCCCGCCAGCGGGGCGCCAGGAGCAGCAGCCCGGACGTGGCCGTCACCGACAGGGCGAACCCGTACGAGCGGGACAGGCCGGGATCGGCCAGGACCAGCACGATGACCGCCGCCGCCAGAGCGGGCACCCCGTGGCGCTCCCGTCCCGTGCAGACGGCGGCCAGCCCGATGAGTCCCATGACGGTGGCGCGCAGCACGCTGGGTTCCGTCCCCACGACGAGGACGAAGCCCAGCACCACTCCCCCGGCCAGCACCGCTCCCACGCGGTTGCCCAGCCCTGCCCTGCGGCCCGTCCACAGCACCACCACGACCAGGATCGAGAAGTTCGCCCCGCTGACGACCAGGCAGTGCACCAGCCCCGCCCGTTCGAACTCTGTTTTCAGCTCCGGATCGATCCCCGCGGTGTCGCCCAGCACCATGGCGGGCACGACTCCCCGCGCTCCCGGCTCCAGCCCCCGCACCGCCTCCCGCAGCGCGTCCCGCACCTTCGTCGCCGCCCGCTGGGCGGTTCCCGCCTCCTCGACCAGCACGGGATCACCGCGCGCCAGCACCACCGCCCCCAGCAGCTCCCCCCGCTCGGGCGCCGCCAGCCTTCCCCGCGCCCGGACGCGCTGTCCGCTCTCCACCTTCCGCCACCCGCCCTGCCGCGCCAGCACCACCACCGGCGTCCGCACCCGCATCCCGCCGTCGATCCCGACCCACACCGCCCGCCCCTCGACCACCACCATCCCCTTGTCCGTCACCCTCCCTTCGGCCTTCACCACGACGTCCACCACCGTGTTCACCCCCTTCTCCGCCGCCTCCCCCACCACCCCGCCCCGCACCGCGTCCACCCGAAGCCCCGTCCCCACCGCCGAAGCCGCCCCCAAGACCAGCACCACACCGACCAACCCCCACCCCACGAACCGCCCCTTCACCCCCTCCCTTCTCCCAACGCCCCCACCCGACAGCACCCCCTCACCACCCCCGCCCGACAGCACCCCCTCACCGTCCCCGCCCGAGACCCATCCCTCCACCTCGGCGTCCGCCTCCCTTCCCCCAGGGCCTCCCAGCGGCCCTCTACGACCACCCCGATCCCTCGACCACCGCTCCGTCCCCCTGCGCCCGTCACCGAACTGCGCCCGTACTCCCTTGCGACCACCCGTGCCTACCGACCGCCTCCCCTCTCCCCCGTTCCTCTCACCAGAACCCGACAGCAGCCCTCTACGACCATCCCGGTCCGTCGACCGCTGCTCCTTCTCTCCGCCCCCGTCCTCTCCGCCCCCGTCGCCAAGATCAAAACGCGTCAATGGGCCTCTGCGACTGCCTCGGCCTACTGGCTGCCTCCCTTCCCTCACGCCCCCTTCGCCGGAATCCGCTAGCGGTCCGCTGCGACCGAATCGGCTCGTCGGCCGTCTCTCGGCTTCTGGGTCTCTGCCGGCAGAACGCATCGGCAGTGGCTCGGCTTCGTCGCTTTGGTCTGTGTGGCCCTCGATGCCGTTGAAAACGGTGGAATGAGAGGCGGTTTCGGGAGTGAGCGGGGGGAGTTCCTCTTTCTGCCGGGAGATGGCGGCGGGAATGCGCAGGGGTGGTGATTCTTCTTCTCGAACGTGGGTGAGGGTCGGGTGAAGGAGCAAGAGCAGACCTGGGAGCCCGCAGAGGGCGGCTGTCAGGTAGGCGGTGGAGGGTGAGGCCGGCAGGAGGAGGAAGGCGGACGACCAGACGGCCAGGGCGGGAGCTACCAGGCGAAAGTCGGTGGCGGGTGGGTGGAGGGCTGAAGCCTCCTGGAGAAAGGGGGCGCCTTCCGGATGAGGGGCGCCTTTCACATGGGGAGCGCCTTTCGGATGGAGAGTGCTTTTCGGGTGAGTGGCGTCCGCATGGGGGCGGTAGGGCTTGGAGTCGTCGGCGTTCGAATGTTCATGGGTGTCCATGGGGTTCACGAGGATCCGCGGGTTTCTTCCGGGTCATGCTCAGTGGCATGGGGCAGGTGAAAGGGACTTCTGACCGCCGGGCGCGGGAAAGCGGGGACCGGTATGGCCGGACTCGTCGGGGCAGGCATGCTGATCAACGGATGCCCTGGCCCCCGGTCACCGGGGCTTCTGGAGAAGCGCGCAGAGGGGTCTGGATAGGCACGCGGGCCGGTCGGGAGGCGGCGGGGGGCAGAAGGGGGTGGGCCTTGTTCTTCGGGCTCAGGGGGGTGTGACATGGACTTTGTCCTTCAGGTCGGCGAAGCGGCGTTCGCCTATGCCGGTGACGTCCTGGAGTTGGTCGGTGGAGCGGAATCGACCGTTTTGGGTGCGGTGGTCGAGGATGCGTTGAGCCAGGACGGGGCCTACGCCGGGGAGTTGCTGGAGCTGGTCGAGGGTCGCGGTGTTGAGGTCGACGGGGCTGCCGGGGGCTGCGGCGGAGGTGTCCGAGGGCGGGGAGGCGGCCGGGAGGACGGGGGGCTGAGGGGTTTCGGAGCCCACGATGATCTGTTCGCCGTCGGTGAGTCTGCGGGCCAGGTTGACGGTGCCGACCTTGCCGTTCTTGCGCAGGCCGCCTGCCGCCTTGACGGCGTCGGCCACACGGGAGCCGGGTGGAAGCGTCACCACGCCGGGGGTCCGGACGTCGCCGGTGACGTGGACCACCAGGGGGTCTTCGGGCGGGGTGGTGACGGCCGGGGTGGTGACCGGGGTGGTGGCGGGCGCCGCCACGGGGTGCGCCTGAAGGGTGGTGGCGGGCACTGGGTCGGGCGGCGTGGCGGACAGGGGGACGGGTTGGGGTTCTGGACGGCTCGCCCAGAGCATGACTCCGGAGGCCAGGGCGGCGAGGAGCGCGACGACGGCCAGTGCCCGCCCTCCGGTGATGCCGGGGTCCCAGCGCTCCAGCATGTTTCCGAGGCCGGTCCGCGGCCGGGGCGGAGCCGTCCTCACCGGGTCGGGTCCGCGCCGCTCGTCCTCCCACGGTGCTCCTTCCGGTGTGAGCCGCCGGGTCATGTCCTCCTCACCCCCGTGCGCGAATCGTTCTTCTCCGGGTACGAGCCGTCGGCCTGTTCCCAGTGCCGTGCCGCCCAGGCCCTCCTCCAGCAGCCGCCTCCGTCTGTCACCGGACGGGCTTGAACCGGGCGTTCGGTGCCGCCCGTCGTCCCATGGCGGGCGTTCCTCCCGGGCGGACGAAGGGCTTTCTCGTGGGGAGTACCGACCGACGGTACGACCGGTATCGGGCTTTTTGGAGTAATGCTCGGGCTGTTCCTCCTCCGCGGCGGGGAGACGGGCATCCCTCGTCTCGCCCTTGCCCGGGAAGGTCCCGTGCATGAGGAGCCGACGGGCTCCGAAGGAACCGGGTGGCTGTGGGCCCGCTCGTAAAAACGCGGCAGGCGGGGCATCCGGGTACGCGCCGGAGAGGCTCGGCGCGGGGAGTCGAGACTCCGGGACTGCGGCACGGCTGCTCATGCCCCGAGACTAGGCACGCTCCGCACCGAAGAAATCACCGAACGTCGCTCTGTGGATAATCACCGTGATCGGCACCCGACATTCGAGCCCGCGGCACCACCTCACCACGGCACACCGGGAACAGCGCCACGACACCATGGCGCATCGGCACACGCGCCATGCCGACGGTAGACCAGAAGGCTGTGCCGCATCAGCGAATACGGGCTGCCCCGCCAAGTCGACGGCATGCGAATCGACCGCACCGTACAACGGCCTACCGGCAACCGCATCGCACCGCACAGCACCGATGGCATGTGAGACGACCGTGCCGCCTCAGTGAGGAGCCGTGAGGCCGCACGGAAAGGGGACCGCGCAGAAAGAGGCCGTGCGGGAAGGAGGCCGCGCGGAAAGAAGGCTGCACGGGAAGGATGGCGGGTGGTCAGACGGGGCTGACCGTTACGCCGAGGGTGCCCGGGCCGACGTGGGCGCCGATGACGGGGCCCACTTCGGTGACGTGGAGGGTGCGGAGGTTGGGGATCTTGTCGCGGAGGCGGTCGGCCATGGTCGCGGCGCGGGGGGCCGCAGCGACGTGCTGGACGGCGATGTCGACCTCCGCGTCGCCGGCGCGTGCCAGGACGAGCTCCTCCATGCGGGCCAGGGCGCGGGAGGAGGTGCGGACCTTCTCCAGGGGGGCGATCCGGCCCTCGGCGAGGTGGAGCAGCGGCTTGACGCGCAGCGCGGTGCCGAGGAAGCCTGCGGCGGCTCCGATGCGGCCGCCTCGCCGCAGGTACTCCAGGGTGTCGACGTAGAAGAGCGTGCTGCTCTGCTCGGCGCGGCGGCGGGTGACGGCCTCGACCTCGTCCAGGGAGGCGCCTTCCTCGGCGGCCAGCGCGCCGGAGAGGGCGGCGAAGCCGAGAGCCATGCCGATGGTGCGGCTGTCGACGACCCGGACGGGGACGGAGGCCTCCTCCGCGGCGATGTGCGCGCATTCCAGGCTGCCGGACATCGTTCCCGACAGGTGGACGGAGACGATGGCGGAGGCCCCCGTGCCGGCCGCCGCCTTATAAGCCTGGGCGAAACGTTCCGGCGAAGGGCGCGAGGTGGACACCGGTTGCCACTCTCGCATGGCTTCTGCCAGGTCGTCCGTCGTGACGAAACCGTCGTCGTAGGCGGCGCCCCCGATGACGACCTGGAGCGGGACCACCTCCACGTCGTGCCGCGCGATCAGCTCGGGAGGCAGATGAGCGGAAGAATCCGTGACTATCGCAACACCCATGTCCGCACCGTACCCAGAAAGCGTTAACCCCTCGTCACGTCAACGTGACCGAGGCGCTGCCGATTCCGGCTCACCGCAATATGTTCAAAACGACAAGACGGCGGGCTCCCCCACGAGGCCGCCGACCGCCGACGCCGAGCACGCCGCCGACCGCAACGGCCGCTGATCAACGTCCTCGGCCCAGCGACAGGGCATCGCGCCACCGGCGCCTGAGCCCCGGACCTGCCGCGCCCCGGCGACCCGACCCGGCCGAGAACCAGACCCGGCCAGAAACCGGGCCCCGCGAAGACCAGAACCGGATGGAGGCCAAGCCCGAACAGAGGCCGGGTCCCACGGAGACCAGAACCGAACGAAGATCAGGCCCCAACGCGGCAGGACCAGACGGAACCAAGCCCGAAGGGAAGCCAGGTCCGTAGACGCCGGGTCCCGCAGAGATTCGAATCCGATGGGGAGTCAGAACCGGACGGAAGCCAGGCACCGACGGGAGCCAGGCCCGGAGGGAGTCAAGCCCGGACAGAGGACCAACCCGGGCGGAGGACAGGCCCGGACGGAGGACCAGCCCGGAAGGGAAGCCAGGTCCGGAGGGAGGACCAGCCCGGGCGGAAGCCGGGGCCGGACGGAGGACCAGCCCAGAAGGGAAACGAGGTCCGGAGGAAGGACGAGCCCGAACAGAGGCCGGGCCTCGGAGGGAAGACGAGCCCGGACGGAAGACGGGACCGGACGGAGGACCAGCCCGGACGGAAGCCGGGGCCCGACCGGAACCGCACCTGAACAGAGGTCAGGCCCGAACGGAGGACCAGCCCGGAAGGGAAGCCAGGTCCGGAGGAAGGACGAGCCCGGGCCGAGGCCGGGCCTCGGAGGGAAGACGAGCCTGGACGAAAGTCAGGGCCGGACGGAGACCAGTCCGGGCGGAAGCCGGGGCCCGACCGGAACCGCACCTGAACAGAGGTCAGGCCCGGGCCGGGGTCAGGCCCGGACGGGGTCAGGCCTGGACCGGGGTGCCGCCTCGCCAGACGCGCAGGGCGCGGAGGCCGTAGGCCCAGGCGAAGGCGCCCTCGTGGTCGGCGTCCCACAGGACGATGTCGGCGTACATGCCGCGGGAGAGGGTGCCGCGGTCGGAGACGCGCAGGGCGGTGGCGCCGCCGATGGTGGCGGCGCGTAGGGCCTCGGTGACGCTCATGCCGAACATCGCGACGGCCAGGCCGACGACCAGCGGCATCGAGGTGATGCCGCATTCGCCGGGGTTGTGGTCGGTGCCGAGGGCGACGGTGACGCCGCGGTCGAGCATGGCGCGGACCGGGGGCTTGCGGCCGCCGCGCAGGGCGCTGCCGGGGCAGACGGTGGCGGTGACGCCGGCGTGGGCCAGTGCCTTGATGTCCTCCTCGGAGGCCTCGGTGAGCAGGTCGGCCGAGGCGCAGCCGGTCTCGGCGGCGACCTGGGCGGCGCCGCTGCGGTCGGACGTGCAGGCGTGGATGCGGGGCTTCAGCCCGACCTGGCGGCCGGTGTGGAGCATGATGCGCGCCTCGTCGGCGGTGAAGTGCCCCTCGTCGCAGTAGACGTCGACGCTGTCGGCGCCGGCTGCGGCGGCGTCGGCCGTCCACTGCCGGACGGCCTCCACGTATTCGCGGCGGCGGCCGAAGTACTCGGGCGGCAGCACGTTGGCGGCCAGCAGGGTGGCGTGGATGCGCGGCATGGCGGGCTCGTTCTCCAGCGAGCGCAGCATGCGGATGTCGGCGAGCTCGCCGTCCCGGGTGAGGTGGAAGCCGGTCTTGGCCTCGACGGTGGTGGTGCCCGACAGCACCCAGGAGCGCAGCCGCTCGCGCACGCTGTTGCACAGCGTCCAGGGGTCGGTCCCGCGGGTGACGGTGACGGTGGAGCCGATGCCGCCGCCGGCCGAGGCGATCTCCTGGGAGCTGGCGCCGCTGGTGCGCATCGCCAGCTCGGCCCAGCGGTTGCCGGCGTAGACGGGGTGGGAGTGGGCGTCGATCAGCCCGGGGGTGACGAGCCCGCCGCCGAGGTTCTCCACGTGGTCGACGTCGACGATGTCGTCGATGACGCCGGGCACGCTGGAGGGGAGGTCGGACGCCTGCCCGGCCCACACGATGCGGTCCTTGTGGATGAGGATCGCGGCATTGCTGCAGACGTCGGTGCCGGTCCAGAGCCGTCCGATGTTCGTCAGCAGGCGCACCGTCATGATGGGTTCACCGAACCGTCCGCTGGGAGGGATCGACCGGACGTCAAGAGCCACCTGCTCTCGTTCGTGCCGTCCGACTGGATGCCGGGTGGCGGGTACCGACCGGTGCTCGGCTGAGCACCGGGAGCGACGAGACCGGAGATATCGGTTTCGTCACGGTAGTGCACGTCAGGCCCGCCATACAACCTCTTGACACCAAACGTGGCACGGTCCGGGAAAGTTCCTCACGACCATAGAACGAACGGGCCCGCGAAGGGGCCCGAACGCGCTACATGTAGCCCTTTAGTGACTCGAAGGAACCACCTCGAAGCCCTCCAGCTCCACCGCGAGCGCCAGCGGCACCCGCGCGACGAGCTCGGTGCCCTCGTCGCGGTGCTCGGTCTTGAGCACCTCGCCCTCGGCGTGCACGCGCGCGGCCAGCGCCGACTGGGCGTAGGGCACCAGCACGTGCACCCGGCGGTCGAACTGCGGCAGCTCGGCCTCGATCTGCTCCATCAGCTCGCCCATGCCCGCGCCGGTGCGCGCCGAGACCACGACGCTGCGCGGGTGCGCGCGCCGCAGCCGGGAGACGACCATCGGGTCGGCGGCGTCCGCCTTGTTGATCACGATCAGCTCGGGGACGTCCCCGGCGTCGACCTCGGCGATCACCTGGCGGACCGCGGCGATCTGCGCCTCCGGCTCGGGGTCGGAGCCGTCCACCACGTGCACGATCAGGTCGGCCTCGGCGACCTCCTCCAGGGAGGAGCGGAACGCCTCGACGAGCTGGTGCGGCAGGTGCCGGACGAAGCCCACGGTGTCGGTCAGCGTGAACGGCCGGCCCGAGGGCGTGACCGCCTTGCGCACGGTCGGGTCCAGGGTGGCGAACAGCGCGTTCTCCACCAGCACCCCCGCCCCGGTCAGCCGGTTGAGCAGCGAGGACTTGCCCGCGTTGGTGTAGCCGGCGATCGCCACCGACGGCACCTGGCGGGCGCGGCGCGTGGCGCGCTTGGTCACCCGCGACTTGGACATCTCGGCGATCTCCCGGCGCAGCTTGGCCATCCGGGTGCGGATGCGCCGCCGGTCCAGCTCGATCTTGGTCTCACCGGGGCCGCGGCCGCCGATGCCCACGCCGCCGGCCGCCCGGCCGCCGACCTGCCGGGAGAGGTTGCCGCCCCAGCCGCGCAGACGGGGCAGCAGGTACTCCAGCTGGGCCAGCTCCACCTGCGCCTTGCCCTCGCGGGACTTGGCGTGCTGGGCGAAGATGTCGAGGATCAGCGCGGTGCGGTCGATGACCTTGACCTTGCAGATCTCCTCCAGGGTGCGCAGCTGCGAGGGGGCGAGCTCGCCGTCGGCGATGACGGTGTCGGCGCCGGTGGCCAGCACCGTGTCCGCCAGCTCCTCGGCCTTGCCCGAGCCGATGTAGGTGGCCGGGTCGGCCTTGGCGCGCCGCTGGATCAGGCCCTCGAGCACCTCCGAGCCGGCCGTCTCGGCCAGCAGGGCCAGCTCGCGCAGCGAGTTCTCGGCCTGCTCGAGCGTGCCGTCGGTCCAGACGCCCACCAGCACGACCCGCTCCAGCCGCAGGGCGCGGTACTCGACCTCGGTGACGTCCCGCAGCTCGGTGGACAGCCCGCCCACCCGGCGCAGCGCGTGCCGGTCGGCGAGGTCGTACCCGCCCGTGGTCTCGTCGTCGTCGAACGGGCGCGAATTGAACTCAGTCATGTTCCTCCTGGCTGTACCAACACCGGACAGCTGCGGGTTCTTCCTCACTCCAGCCTGCCACGCGGGCACCCGGAAGTTCACCTGGGTTTCCCCACCCCCGCTTTGGAGCACGCCTCCGGGAAGAGCTAGTCTTTTCATTACTCAGAAGTAAGTTTTCACCTGGCGAAAAAGGAAGGTCCCGCATCATGGGCGTTGAGGTCACCGGACCCACCAACGAGCGCTTCGACGAGATCCTCACCCCCGAGGCCCTGCAGTTCGTCGGCACCCTCCAGCGCGAGTTCGGCGAGCGCCGCCTGGAGCTGCTGGCCAAGCGCGCCGAGCGCCAGAAGGCGATCGACGGGGGCGGCACCCTGGACTTCCTGCCCGAGACGGCCGGGGTCCGCGCCGACGACACCTGGCGGGTCGCCGAGCCCGCTCCCGGCCTGGTGGACCGCCGCGTCGAGATCACCGGCCCCACCGACCGGAAGATGACGATCAACGCCCTGAACTCCGGGGCCAAGGTGTGGCTGGCCGACCTGGAGGACGCCAACACCCCGCTGTGGAACAACATGATCGAGGGCCAGCTCAGCCTGCGCGACGCCCTCGACCGCACGATCGACTTCACCGACCCCAAGAGCGGCAAGACCTACGCCCTCAAGCCCGACGAGGAGCTCGCCACCATCGTCGTCCGCCCCCGCGGCTGGCACATGGAGGAGAAGCACGTCACCGTCGACGGCAAGGTGATGTCCGGGTCGCTGTTCGACTTCGGCATGTACATGTTCCACAGCGCCCGCCGCCAGCTGGCCAAGGGCAAGGGCCCGTACTTCTACCTGCCGAAGATGGAGTCGCACCTGGAGGCACGCCTCTGGAACGACGCCTTCAACTTCGCCCAGGACGCCCTGGAGATCCCGCGCGGCACCATCCGCGCCACCGTCCTGATCGAGACGATCCCGGCCGCGTTCGAGATGGAGGAGATCCTCTACGAGCTGCGCGACCACTCCGCGGGCCTGAACGCCGGCCGCTGGGACTACCTCTTCTCGGTGATCAAGAAGTTCCGCTCCCGCGGCGAGAAGTTCGTCCTGCCCGAGCGCAACGCCATCACGATGACCGCGCCGTTCATGCGCGCCTACACCGAGCTGCTGGTGCGCACCTGCCACAAGCGCGGCGCGCACGCCATCGGCGGCATGGCCGCGTTCATCCCGTCCCGCAAGGACGAGGACGTCAACCGGATCGCGTTCGAGAAGGTCCGCGCGGACAAGACCCGCGAGGCCGGCGACGGCTTCGACGGCTCCTGGGTCGCCCACCCCGACCTGGTCCCGGTCTGCCGCGAGATCTTCGACGGCGTGCTCGGCGACAAGCCCAACCAGCGCGACCGCCTGCGCGAGGAGGTCGAGGTCTCCGCGGCCGACCTGCTGTCGGTCGACAAGACCCCGGGCGAGATCACCGAGGCCGGACTGCGCAACAACATCGACGTGGCGCTGCGCTACCTGGCCGCGTGGCTGAACGGCTCGGGCGCGGTGGCGATCCACAACCTGATGGAGGACGCGGCGACCGCCGAGATCTCCCGCTCGCAGGTCTGGCAGTGGATCTACAACGGCGTCAAGCTGCCCGACGGCACCCTCATCACCCGGGAGCTGGTGGGCGCGCTGCTCGACGAGGAGCTGGCCAAGATCCAGGACGAACTGGGCGACGCCTACAATTCCGAGCGGTACAACCAGGCGGTGGCCCTCTTCAAGGAGGTCACCCTCGCCGACGAGTACAGCGAGTTCCTCACCACCCCGGCCTACGTCCGCTTCCCGTAGGTCCGAGAAGGGAGAGCCGATGCTCCAGAGGCTGGCCGAGCGGTTCCGCGCACGGCTGGAATCCGACTCTGTCATCGACGATCCCGTCCGATTGCGCACCTACGAGTGCGACGGGCTGACGTACCACCGGGCCTCGCCCGGCCTGGTGGTACTGCCCGGATCGGCGGAGGACGTCGCCTTCGTCGTGCGCGAGTGCGTCGAGGCCGGCGTTCCTTACGTCGCGCGCGGCAGCGGCACCGGCCTGTCCGGCGGTGCCCTGCCGCGCACCGACGGCGTCCTGATCGTCACCTCGCGGATGCGGCGCATCCTGGAGATCGATCCGGACAACCAGCGGGCCGTGGTGGAGCCCGGCGTCATCAACCTGGACGTCAGCCGGGCGGTGCGCCCGTACGGCTACTACTACGCACCCGATCCCTCGAGCCAGCAGATCTGCTCGATCGGCGGCAACGTCGCGGAGAACTCCGGCGGCGCGCACTGCCTGAAGTACGGGTTCACCGCCCACCACGTGCTGGCCTGCGAGATCGTCACGCCCGACGGCGAGATCACCACCCTGGGCGACGGTCCGGGCTACGACCTGCTGGGCGCGTTCATCGGCGCCGAGGGCACCCTGGGCATCACCACGAAGATCACGGTGCGGCTCACCCGGATCCCCGAGACCGTGGAGACCCTGCTGGCGGCGTTCCCCTCGGTGGAGACCGCGGGCGCCGCGGTCAGCGCGATCATCGCCGAGGGCATCGTCCCGGCCGCGGTCGAGATGATGGACGCCCTGGCGATCGAGGCCGCCGAGGCCGCGGTGGCCTGCGGCTATCCGGCGGGCGCCGCGGCGGTGCTCATCGTCGAGCTCGACGGCCCCGCGCCGGAGGTCGCCGCGCAGTTCGCCCGGGTGCGCGCGCTGTGCGAGCGGGCGGGCGCGTTCGAGCAGCGCGTGGCGCGCGACGACGCCGACCGCGCCCTGGTCTGGAAGGGCCGCAAGTCGGCGTTCGCCGCCGTCGGCCGCATCTCCCCCGCCTACATCGTCCAGGACGGCGTCATCCCGCGCACCGCCCTCCCGGAGGTCCTGGCGGCCATCGACCGCCTGTCCCGCGAGTCGGGCGTGCGCGTCGCGAACGTCTTCCACGCCGGGGACGGCAACCTCCACCCGCTCGTGCTGTTCGACGACGAGGAGGAGGGCGCGGGCGAGCGCGCCGAGCTGGTCTCCGGCGCGATCCTCGACCTGTGCGTCGAGCACGGCGGCTCCATCACGGGCGAGCACGGCGTCGGCGTGGACAAAGCGCGCTACCTGCCCCGCATGTTCACCGAGGCCGACCTCGACACCATGCAGATGGTCCGCTGCGCGTTCGACCCTCCGAACCTGTGCAATCCCGGCAAGGTCTTCCCCACCCCCCGCCTGTGCGGCGAGATCCCGCGCGTCCGCAAGGGCTCCCCCGACGGAGAGCTGTTCTGATGTTCGACTCCCGCCCGGTCACCGACGAGGACGCCGTCCTGGGCGTCCGCCCCAGGTACGTGGTCGAGCCGTCGACGGTCGCGGAGGCCGCCGCCGTCATGCGGGTCGCGCACGAGGAGGGCATGACGGTCGTCCCGCGCGGCAACGGCACCCGCCTCCGCTGGGGCGCCGCGCCGCGCGCCTGCGACGTCGTCATCGACACCCGCAAGCTCGACAGGGTGATCGAGCACGCCTCCGGCGACCTCGTCGTGACGGTCGAGGCGGGCCTGCCCGTGCGGGCCCTCCAGGACGTCCTGCGCACGACGGGCCAGCAGCTCGCCCTGGACTCGCCGCTGCCCTCCACCGTGGGCGGACTGGTCGCGACGGCCGCCGCGGGCCCCAGGCGGCTTCTGTACGGCGCGGCGCGCGACCTTCTCATCGGCGTCACGGTGGTCCGCGCCGACGGCACCATCGTGAAGTCCGGCGGCAAGGTCGTGAAGAACGTCGCCGGGTACGACCTCGGCAAGCTCTACACCGGTTCGTTCGGCACTCTCGGCCTCATCGTCCGGGCGTCCTTCCGCCTGCATCCCCTTCCCGAGCAGCAGGTGTACGTGACGACGGACGGCCGCGATCCCGCGCGCCGCGTCCAGGCTCTTCTGCACAGCTCCCTCGTTCCCAGCGCGATAGAGGTGGACGGTGACGGCACGGTGGCCGCGCTGTTCGAGGGGACGGCCGCCTGGTCCCGTGCCGAGGACGCCGTGGAACTGCTCGGCGCGGGAGCCTCGGCCTCCGGTACGCCGCCCGCGTGGTGGGGCCGCTACCCCGAGGGCGATGTGCTGCTGGAGGTGCAGGGCAAGCCCACGGACCTCACCGGCCTTCTGACGGTCCGGGACACGTGGCTGCGCGGTTCCGCGGGATCCGGCATCTGGTTCCTCGGGACCTCTGCGGAGGCCGCCCCTCGTGTGGTCGCCAAGCTGCGCGAGCACCTTCCCACCGTCGTCCGGCAAGCCCCTTTGGAACTGCACGAGACGCTCGATCTCTGGGGTCCCACACCCGCCCTGTCCCTCATGCGCAGGGTGAAGGACCAGTTCGATCCGGACCACCGGCTGTCCCCGGGACGCTTCATCGGAGGTATCTGAAGTGGGCGAAGACCTCGGCAAGCTGCTCGGAGACTGCGTCCACTGCGGTTTCTGCCTCCCGACATGCCCCACGTACGTGTTGTGGGGCGAGGAGATGGACTCTCCGCGCGGCCGTATCCACCTGATGCAGCAGCACCACGACGGGACTCCGCTCACCCCTGAGATGGCCGGGCACTTCGACGCGTGCCTGGGCTGCCTGGCCTGCGTGTCCTCCTGCCCGTCGGGGGTGCGCTACGACCGGCTCATCGAGTCCACCCGCGCGGAGGTCGAGCAGGTCCATCCGCGCACGCCGGCCGAGCGGGCGCTCCGCGAGACCGTCTTCGCGCTCTTCCCCTACCCGGCCCGGCTGCGCGCCCTGCGCGGCCCGCTGCGGCTCTACCAGAAGAGCGGCCTCAGCAGGCTCCTCCAGCCCGTCCTGGCGCGGTTCAGCCCCGCCCTGGCGGCGATGGAGCGCCTCGCTCCCCCGCTGGGCCGCGCCTACCGGCTGCCCGAACGCGTCTCGGCGCGCGGGGAACGGCGGGCGACCGTCGGCATGCTCACGGGCTGCGTGCAGCGGGAGTTCTTCCCGCAGGTCAATTCCGCGACGGCCCGCGTGCTGGCGATGGAGGGCTGCGACGTCCTCATCCCCAAGGGGCAGGGGTGCTGCGGCGCGCTCTCCCTGCACTCGGGCCGCGCGGAGGAGGCCAAGGCGTTCGCCCGCGCGACCATCACCGCCTTCGAGTCGGTGGACGCCATCGTCGTGAACTCCGCGGGCTGCGGCTCCGCGATGAAGGACTACGCCGCGCTGCTGGCCGACGAGCCGGAGTGGGCGGGCCGCGCCGAGGCGCTCAGCGCCAAGGCGAAGGACTTCAGCGAGTTCCTCGCCGCTCTCGGTCCGCGCGCCGAACGGCACCCGCTGCCGCTCACCGCCGCCTACCACGACGCCTGCCACCTCGCCCACGGCCAGGGCGTACGGACGCAGCCGCGCGCCCTGCTGGCCGGCATCCCCGGCCTGGAGGTGCGGGAGGTCGCCGATCCGGACGTCTGCTGCGGTTCGGCGGGCACCTACAACCTCTTCCAGCCGGAGGCGGCGGGCGAACTCGGCGACCGCAAGGCCGCGAGCGTCGCCGCGACGGGCGCGGGCCTGCTGGTGGCGGCCAATCCCGGCTGCACCCTGCAGATCGCCACGGCGCTGCGCCGCCGGGGCCGGGAGATGGCGGTGGCGCATCCCGCGCAGGTCCTGGACGCCTCGCTGCGCGGGCTGCCTCCGAGCGCTTTGGGTGCGTCCGAATAAACCAGATACCGCTCTTTTCTTGGAAGAACTCCGGTCTTCCCGCCCACCCCTGGGTGTTTTATCCCTGATTGTTCCAATATGCTGCCCCGACAGTCAGCCACCAGACCCTTGGGAACATCGTTGTCAGGCACGCACCGCGCGACCTCCAACAGGTCCAGAAGGAAGAAGAACACCGGGAAGGCCCTTCCCGCGATCCTGGCCGCCGTCGTGGCCGTGGTCGCCATCGGCGTCGTGGTGTTCCTCGTCCGGCCGGACGGGGAGGCGGACGGCACCGCGCGCCGCGACGTCCCCGCCTCCGCGAACGCGCCCGAGACCGGGACTCAGCTGAAGTTCACCAGCACCGAGGACTTCGGCTACACCATGGGCGCGATCCGGGCCGGCCTGGAATCCGGGCGCGCCTACATCGAGTACCTGGTCGTCAACACCAGCGGCCGGACCGCCCCGTTCGAGGCGCCCGCCCAGCTCTACCTGCCCGAAGAGGACTCCGGCAGCAAGCTGTGCGCCGCGCAGGAGGGCGTCGCCGAGGGCCTGTGCAGCCCGCCCACCGAGACGGAGATCGTGGGATCCGTCGGCGGCGCGCAGCCCTCCCCCGACGGCGTCGACCAGTACATGCCCGACGGCGCGGCCTTCGTCGTCCGGGTGACCACCAAGGACCCCGTCGCTCAGAGCGCCAAGGCCGAGACCTTCCGGCTCTACGTGTGGGACGTCCGCTTCGTCACGAACCGCATCGCTCAGGGGCTCCCCCTGCCGTAGCGGCCGATGTCCTCGTAGCGCAGGTGCCGCAGGCCTCTGGCGCCCACGTTGACCAGGTCGCGGTCGACCACCATCAGCTGGGGCCGCTGGTAGAGCGGGATCACCGCCGCCTGCTCCCACAGCAGCGCGTCCGCCTCGCCCAGGAGCACCGCGCCGCGCGCCGCGTCCAGCTCGCGCCCCGCCCGCGCCAGCAGCGCGTCCAGCCGGGCGCCGCCCGTCCCGGTGAAGTTCTGCCCGCCGCCGCGGGTGAAGACGGACGCCATGTCCGCCACCGGGAAGGGCGTGCCCAGCCAGGAGAAGGACACGAGGTCGAAGTCCCCGCGCAGCACGTGGCCGCTGATCAGCTCGTTCTGCGGCACCGCCCGCAGCCGCACCCGGAAGCCCGCCCGCGCGAGCATCGCCTGGATCAGCTCGGCCTCCTCCCGGTGGGCGGCATTGCCCGCGGGTACCACGTACTCCAGCGCGGGCTCGGCCCCGGCCAGCAGCGCCCGCGCCAGCCCGACGTCGGGCGCGGGCGCCAGATCCCGGTAGCCGGGCCGCCCCTCGGTCAGGAAGTGGCTGCCCAGCGTCCGGACCGGGCTGTCGAGCTGCTCCAGCGCGGCCCTGGCCAGCAGGCCGCGGTCCAGCGCCAGCAGCAGGGCGCGCCGCACGGACGGGTCGGCCAGCGGCCCGCGGCGCGCGTTCAGCGTCAGATGCCGCCAGTCCGGGCCCGCCGCGCGCCGCACCTCGGCCCAGGGCAGCGCGGCGCCGCGCCGGTAGGCGCCCGGATCGTCACCCGCCTCCAGCAGGTCCAGCTCGCGGTTGGCGAAGGCGCCGGCCCGCGCCGCGGCGGCCAGCGCGCGGAAGCGGATCTCGTCCAGCTTGGCGGGCCTGCCCCACCATCCCGGATCCCGCACCAGCGTGATGGTCTGCCCCGCCTCGTCCAGCACGCCCGGCTTGAACGGTCCCGCCGTGACCGGGATCCGCCCCCGCCACCCCTCGTTGAACAGCTCCGGACTGCTGTTCGTCCGGGCCGGGTACAGCGGGTTGAACAGGGCCTTCCAGTCGGCGAACGGCTTGCGGAACACCACCAGGACCTCGGTGTCGCCGCGTCCCCTGCGCACCGAGGCGATCTGCCGGTACCCCGCCTCGGTCGCGGCCCGGAACCGCCCGTCCCGCCCCGACAGGGCCCTGGCCTGCGCGGCGAAGTCCCGATAGCCGAGCGGCCTTCCGTCGGACCAGCGCGCCCGCGGGTTCACCCGGTAGCGGACCACCTGCCGCTCGCGCGGCCCCGCCAGCACCCGCGCGCTCAGCAGGTAGTCCGGATGCGGACGCACCTCGCCCCGCTCGTCCGAGACCATGGTGAACGGCATCAGCCCCCGCAGCACCAGCTCCGAGACGCCGTCCATCCCGTTCACCTGGTTGAAGTTCCACTGGCCCGGGAACGACGGCAGCGGCCAGCGCAGCACTCCCCCGTCCCGGACGTGGTCGCGCGGCGCCGGCCGCAGGTCCGCCAGGGCCGGAGGCCCCGGGTGCCGGCTCGGCTGCGGGACGGCGCAGGCCCCGGCCGCCGCCAGCGGGAACGCGGTGAGGACGGCCGTCCAGGCGGGCGGCCTCATGAACGGACCCGCCCGTCCCGCAGGACGAGGACCCGGTCGGCCAGCTCCGCCAGCACGTCCTCGTCGTGGGAGACCAGGAGGCAGGCCAGCCCCGCCCTGTCGCGCAGCCCGCCCAGCAGCTCGATGATCCCCGCCTTCGCCCGGACGTCCAGCGCCGACACCGGCTCGTCGGCCAGCAGCAGCCGGGGCGAGCACGCCAGCGCGCGGGCGATCGCCACCCGCTGGCGCTGCCCGCCGGAGAGCGCCCTCGGATACCGTTGCGCCAGCTCCGCGGGCAGCTCCACCTCCGCCAGCAGCTCCTCCACCCGGCCCCGCACGGGCAGCCCGTGGATCCGCAGCGGCTCCGCCACGATCCGCCCCACCGTCATCCGCGGGTCCAGCGACGCCCACGGGTCCTGGAACACCGGCTGGACCAGCCGCCTCAGCTCCCGCCTTCGCGCCCGCGACAGCTGCGCCACGTCCCGTCCGCAGACCTCTATCCGGCCCTCCTTCGGCCGCTCCAGCCGCAGCACCTCCCGCAGCAGCGTGGTCTTCCCCGCTCCCGAGGCGCCCGCCAGCCCGACGATCTCCCCCTCCCCGACCGTCAACTCCACCCCGTCCAGCACCCGTTTCCCGCCCCGCAGGCAGCCCAGCCCCCGCACCGACAGGGCCGCCTCGCCGCCCCGCGCCGGTGCTCCGCCCCGCCGCGTTCGCGTCCGGGGCGCCTGGGCGTCGGTCAGGCGACCGTCCCGCAGGGTCAGCACCCGCGCGGCCCTGCGCCGGACCGCGTCGAGATCGTGGGAGATCAGCAGGAGGGCCGTGCCGTCGTCGGCGCACGACGCCTGGAGGAGGTCGAGGATCTGGTCGCGGGTGCGGGGGTCGAGGGAGGCGGTGGGCTCGTCGGCGACCAGGACGGCGGGGCGGTGGGCCATCGCCATCGCGATGAGGACCCGCTGGCGCATGCCCCCGGACAGCTCGCCCGGATAGGCGCGGTGGCGCTCGCGCGCGATCCCGACGGACTCCAGGAGGTGCGCGGCGCGCTCCCGGGCGCCCCTGCGCGCCGCGTGCGCCCGCACCGCCTCGGCGACCTGCGCGCCCACGGTGAAGGCCGGGCTCAACGCGGCCGCGGGGTCCTGGAAGACCATCGCGATGTCGCGGCCCCGGATCCGTGTCCAGTCGCGTTCGCGCAGGCCCGTCAGCGGGCGGCCCTGGAGCCGGATCTCGCCTTCGGCGCGGGCGCCGCGCGGCAGCAGGCCCAGGAGCGCCAGGGCCGTCGCGGACTTCCCGGCCCCCGAGGCGCCCGTCAACGCGACGGTCTCGCCCGGCGCGACGTCGAACGACACCCCGTGCAGGATCCGGTGCCCGCCGAAGGCGACGCTCAGGCCGCGGACCCGCAGCCCGGTCACCGGTCGGCGTCCAGCGCGCGGTGCAGGCCGTCGCCCAGGAGGTTGACGGCCAGCACGATCAGGACGAGCAGCACGGCGGGCGGGAGGAACAGCCAGGGGTAGACCGTGGCCGCGGAGGTGCCGTCGGCGATGAGGGTGCCCAGTGACACGTCCGGCGGGCGCACCCCGAAGCCGAGGAAGGCCAGGCCGCTCTCGCCCATGATCGCCACCCCGATGTTGACCGCCGCGTCGGCGCTCAGCAGCCCCGCCAGGTTGGGCAGCAGGTGGCGCAGCACGACGCGGCGCCGCGACGCTCCCGCGCAGAAGGCCGCCAGCACGAACTCGCGTTCGGCCAGCGCGCGGGTCTGGGCCCGTACGGCCCGCGCGGTCAACGGCCACAGGAAGGCCGCCAGCAGCAGCACGACCGTGCCCCAGGAGGCGCCCTCGGGGGCCAGGACGGCCACCAGCAGCACTCCCGGCAGCACCAGCAGGAGGTCGGCGGTGCCCATGAGCAGCCGGTCGAGCGGCCCGCCGGCCAGGCCCGCGAAGGCGCCCACGAGCGCGGCCGCCGCGGTGGCCAGCAGCCCGGCGGCCAGGCCGACCGCCAGCGAGCGGCGCATGCCCCGCAGGCCGAGGGCGAACATGTCGCGGCCGGTGCCGGTGGTGCCGAACCAGTGCCGCGCCGAGGGCGGCTCGCGCAGGGCGTCCAGATCCAGGACGCGCCAGTCGCGGCCGAGTGCTCCGGCCAGCGCCAGCGACACCAGCACGGCCAGCAGCACGCCGCCGCAGAACGCGGCCCTGTCGCGGGTCAGCCGGCGCAGCGCGCCCGCCCGTACGAGGCGGAGCGGCCGGAGGAGGCGGCTGCGCGGCGGCGGCAGCCAGGGCGCGAGGCCCGTCATATGCGGCTCCCGGGGAGGAGAAGTCGGTGGGCGGCTCCGGCCAGGACCGTGGCGGCGGGGACGAGCAGCGCGGCCAGCGCGACGCAGGCCGCGACCGGGTGCGGATCCGCCTCGCGCAGCGAGTCCAGCAGCCACGCGCCCATGCCGTGCCTGCCGTACGCCTGCTCGACGAAGGCCGTGCCGAGCAGCAGCAGGCCCAGGTCGTAGGCGAAGAAGGTGGTGGTGGGCACGAGGGCGGTGCGCAGGCCGTGCTTGAGCAGGGCGTGGTGGCGCCCGAGGCCGCGGGCACGCGCCGCCCTGACGTGCTCGGCCTCCAGGGCGTCGCGCATCAGGGCCCGCTGGTAGCGGCTGTAGAGGGCGGCCTGGATCAGGGCGACCGTCGCGGTCGGCAGGACCAGGTGCCGCAGCCGGGAGGGGAGGTCGGTGCCCTCGCCGACCCACTGGAAGAAGTGGCCGCCCAGCGCGGTGTTGGCGTGCTGGGCGGCCAGCTGGAGCAGGACCGCCAGCACGAAGACGGGCGTGGCCAGCAGGACGTGGGACAGCACCGTCAGCGCCTTGTCCTGCCGCGGGTGCAGCACCGACAGGGCGCCGAGCAGCACTCCGCCCAGCGCGCCCAGCACGGTGCCGGGCAGCAGCAGGAGCAGGCTCGTCAGCATCCTGCGCGGCAGCTCGTCGCTGACGGGGGTGCCGCGCAGGGTGCGCCCGAAGTCGCCGCGCACCGCCCCGGAGGCCCAGGTGAGGTAGCGGACGTGCAGCGGGGTGCGGTCGTTGAGGTTCAGCGCGCTCAGCTCGGCCTCGATCGCCGCCTGCGGGGGGCGGGGCCGCGCCGCCTCCAGGCGGGCGCGCGGGTCCAGCCCCGTCCCGGCCAGCAGGTAGCCGAGGCTGGCGGCCAGCGCCGCCAGCACCAGGGCGGACGAGCAGCGGCGGACGAGCAGGACGAGCATCACCGCTCCCGTGGACGACGACACAGAGCAAGTGAGATATCACGAAGAGCGAGGTCTTCTCAGGTCGTTCGCCCGCTCGGGCATGGATGGCGGGAAAAAAGAGGAAGGGCCGGTCGGTCGTCCCCCGCCAAGAGTATGACCGCCGGCCCCTCTGGTTCGCCGCTCGTTCCGGGGCTCCCGACCCGGTGGCGTGCGTACCCCCTTACAGAAGAAGAAGGTACGGGCCCGGCGATCCCGCCCCTAAGGGACAACTGTCCCGTTCTCGACGGGTCTCCCGCGAGGGACAGTCCGGGCGCCCCTCCTCAGCGGGAGAGCCCCGCCGCGTGCGCCGCCGTCACGAGCGCCGCGAGCTCCTCGCCCTCGGCCTCGTCGAGCACGGAGAACGCCTGCTGGGCGAGCCGGTCGGTGAGCAGCTCGGCTTCCTGCCAGCGTGCCCGCTGCCCGTCGGTGACCTCGCCGAGCTCCGACTCCGGCCAGCCGTAGAGCAGCGCCTGGTCGCGCGCGCCGAACATGGGCGAGCCGCCGATCAGGACGGCCTGCGCCGGCGCCAGGCCCGCGGCCCGGACCGCCAGGAAGTGCAGCCCGCCGCGGAACTCCCGCAGGGTGTGCACGAGCTGCAGGACCCGGGCGGGGGCGTCCTCGGCGAGCGGCATGGCCCGCCACCCGGCGAACAGGGGGGCGCCGGTGGCGTCGCCGTGGCGGACGACGGCCAGCAGCAGTTCGGCCAGCCGCCCGGCTCCGTCGAAGGCGGCGAGCCTGCGCCGTCCGAACTCGTGGCAGGCGTGCAGGTAGCCCTCCGCGGCCTGCGTGGCGGGCATCGCGACGGACTCCCAGGCCTCCCGGACCGCCCCCGGGTGGAAGAAGCCCACGGCCGAGGCCACCACGTCGGCGTCGACGTCGCCGAGCACGCCGCAGCGGCCCTTCATGTACGGCCCCATGAAGCCCGGGACCCCCGTGCCCTCCCCGAAGGCCCTGGCCTCGCGGGAGAACATGAACGCCCCGCCGAGCTCCTGGATCCGGTCCTTGACGCTCCAGGCCGTGGTCGCGGGTGGCGTCATGGCCCCTCCTCTCCAAACCGAATATGATTCGGAAAGCAGGCTAGGGCAACCGTCGGGCGGCGGGCGCCCCGGACCCGCTTCCGCACCGGTCCAGCGCGCGCTCCAGCAGGTCGGGCGCGTCGTAGGGCAGCCAGTGGATGCGCGCGTCGCGGCGGAACCACGACTCCTGGCGGCGGGCGAAGCGCCGTGTCGCGCGGACCGTCTCCTCCCGGGCCTGCTCCTCGCTCCACTCCCCGGCCAGGAAGCGCAGCACCTGGGCGTAGCCGAGCGCGGCCGAGGCGGTGCGGCCCGCGCGCAGGCCCGCCTCCTCCAGCGCCGCCACCTCCGCGACGAACCCCGCCTCCCACATGCGGTCGACCCGCAGCGCGATCCGCTCGTCGAGCTCCGGACGGGGCACCAGCAGGCCCAGCTGCACCGTCTCGGGATCCCGGTACCGGTGCTGGGGCAGGCTGGCGGTGAAGGGCCGCCCGGTCAGCTCGATGACCTCCAGGGCCCGCACGATCCGCCGCCCGTTGCTCGGCAGGATCGCCTGCGCCGCCTCGGGATCTGCTTCCTTCAACCGGGCGAACAGCGCGCCCGAACCCTGTTCGGCCAGTTCGGCCTCCAGCCGCGCCCTGATCCCGGGATCCGTGCCGGGGAAGTCCAGGTCGTCCAGCGCCGCCCGCACGTAGAGCCCCGACCCGCCGACCAGGACGGGCACCCGCCCCCGGCCCCGGACCTCCGCGATCACCTCGTGCGCCCTCCGCTGGTACTCCGCGACGCTGGCGGGCTCCGTGACGTCCCAGACGTCCAGCAGGTGGTGGGGCACCCCGCGCCGCTCGGCGACGGTCAGCTTGGCGGTGCCGATGTCCATGCCCCGGTAGAGCTGCATGGAGTCGGTGTTGACGGCCTCACCGCCCAGGCGCAGTGCCAGATCGACGGCCAGGTCCGACTTGCCCGCCGCGGTGGGCCCGACGACAGAGATCACGTTCACGAATAATCGTTTCCACAGATAGGGGTGGTGGCAGGTTCGTGGGTAGGTACAGGTGAGATCGGCGGACGCCACCGGACGGCGCCGCCCGAACCAGTATCGGGGGACCGAGGATGAGCATCGTCCAGAAGTTCATGGACCTGCTGGGCAAGCACGGGGACAAGGCGGGCCCCGCGATCGACAAGGCCGGCGACATGTTCGACCGCAAGACCGGCAGCAAGTACCGGGGGCAGGTCGACGAGGTGCAGCGGCGGGCCAAGGAGGCGGCGGCCCAGCAGGCCCAGCGGCAGCGCCAGCAGCAGCCGCCCCGGTGATCCCGGGTGGACCGGTGATCCCCGGCGGACCGGTGACTTCCGGCGGACCGGCGGGTCCCGGCGGACCGGTCGCGCCCGGCTACGTCCAGGCGGCCACGAAGTAGCCGACGCCGTAAGGGGCCTCGGCGGCCAGCAGTTCGCCGCGCAGCCGCCCTTCCCCGCCCGCCGCGGCGCCGGCCAGGACCTGCCACGCCGCCCGTCCGGCCGCCATCAGCTCCCGCGACAGCGCGGGATCGAGCCGGCCGAGCGCGGCGGCGTCGGCCTGCTCCAGCGCCCGCGCCACCTCGTGGTCGTACGGGCCCGCCCGCTCGTCCAGATAGCCGGGCGCCTTCTCGTCGCGGCAGGCCGAGCCGTCGCCCATGACCAGCAGCGCCACGTCCTCGCGGGCCAGCTCGCGGCCGAGCGCCAGGCAGTCGGCGGGCGCGGCGTCGAAGGCCACCTCCTGGAAGCGCGCGACCGGCGCCTCGCCCAGCAGCCAGCGGCCGACCGTCAGGGACAGCGGCAGCACCGGCTCGCCCGGCCCGACCCGGAGGTCCAGCCCGTAGGGGCGGAACGTGCCCGCGGCCGAGGGGCCGTGGGCGCGCGTGGCGGAACCGCCGCCCACCACCACGAGCCTTTCGGCCTCCAGCAGCGGCGCGATCGCCCGGTGGCAGGCCTCGCGCAGGCCGGCCAGCTCGTCCGCGGCCTCCCCGGCGAGCTCGGGCACGAGCAGAGGCGGATGGGGGCACACCGCGGCGCCGATCAGCACGTGCGCCTCCTCAGGGGCAGGTGGAGCAGCCGGAGGCCGCGGGAGCGGGCGCCGGAGCGCCGATCTTC
Source organism: Actinocorallia libanotica (assembly GCF_039525175.1). Lineage (NCBI taxonomy): Bacteria > Bacillati > Actinomycetota > Actinomycetes > Streptosporangiales > Thermomonosporaceae > Actinocorallia > Actinocorallia libanotica. Next base: position 12,934 of record NZ_BAAAHH010000051.1, on the reverse strand, counting down.
GGCATGCCCAGCGCCACCGCGCCGCCCTGCGAGGGCGCCTCCTGACGCGCCTGCCAGGCGTCCCCGGCCCGGGTCCGCCGGACGGAGCGCACGGGCGCGTCGGCCAGCAGGTGGTGCGGGGCGGCGTAGGTGACCTCGACCGTCACCAGGTCGCCGGGGCGCACCTCCTCGCCGGGGCGCTGGAAGTGCACGAGCCGGTTGTCGGGGGCGCGCCCGGACAGGCGCCGCGTGGCGCCGTCCTTGCTGCCCTCGCCCTCGGCCACCAGGAGCTCCAGGGTGCGGCCGACCTGCTTCTTGTTCTCGTCCCAGGAGATCTGCTCCTGCAGCTCCACCAGCCGCTCGTAGCGGGCCTGGACGACCTCCTTGGGCACCTGGTCCTCCATCGTCGCCGCCGGGGTGCCGGGGCGCTTGGAGTACTGGAAGGTGAAGGCCGAGGAGAACCGCGCCTCGCGCACCACGTGGAGGGTCTGCTCGAAGTCCTCCTCGGTCTCGCCGGGGAAGCCCACGATGATGTCGGTGGTGATCGCCGCGTCCGGGATGGCGGCCCGCACCCGGTCGATGATGCCCAGGTAGCGCTCCTGGCGGTAGGAGCGGCGCATCGCGCGCAGCACCGCGTCCGAGCCGGACTGCAGCGGCATGTGCAGGGAGGGCATGACGTTGGGGGTCTCGGCCATCGCCGCGATCACGTCGTCGGTGAAGTCCTTGGGGTGCGGGGAGGTGAAGCGCACCCGCTCCAGGCCGTCGACCTGGCCGCAGGCGCGCAGCAGCTTGGCGAACGCCGCCTTGTCGCCGAACTCCGAGCCGTAGGCGTTGACGTTCTGGCCCAGCAGCGTCACCTCGAGCACGCCGTCGGCCACCAGGGCCTCGACCTCGGCGAGGATCTCGCCGGGCCGGCGGTCCTTCTCCTTGCCGCGCAGGGAGGGCACGATGCAGAACGTGCAGGTGTTGTTGCAGCCCACCGAGACCGACACCCAGGCGGCGTACGGGGACTCGCGGCGGGTCGGCAGCGTCGAGGGGAAGACCGACAGGGCCTCCTCGATCTCGACCTGCGCCTCCTGCCGAACGCGCGCCCGCTCCAGCAGCACCGGCAGCGCGCCGATGTTGTGGGTGCCGAACACCACGTCCACCCAGGGCGCCCGCTTGACGATCGTGTCGCGGTCCTTCTGGGCCAGGCAGCCGCCCACCGCGATCTGCAGGCCGTTCTCGGCCTGCCTGCGCAGGTGTCCCAGGTTGCCGTACAGCCGGTTGTCGGCGTTCTCCCGCACCGCGCAGGTGTTGAAGACGACGACGTCCGGCTCGCCGTCCGCCTTGACGTATCCGGCGGACTCCAGCAACCCGGCCAGGCGCTCGGAGTCGTGGACGTTCATCTGGCAGCCGTAGGTGCGGATCTCGTAGGTGCGAGGCGCCTCGGCGGTGGGAGCGGGATTCATGACGTTCATGGCGCTCCCAGGGTACCCGTGCGCGCCCCGCGGCCAGACTGACATTCTCGTGATCAGATAGAGACCGCCGAGACCCTCCCGTGACCCGAAACTCTCCCGTACCGTCATTTCGTATGACGGACAGCGACGGGCCTCTCGTGGTGCTGGAGAACGTCAACAAGCATTTCGGCGATCTCCACGTGCTCAAGGACATCGACCTCGCGATCGACCGCGGCGAGGTCGTCGTGGTGATCGGTCCGTCCGGAGGCGGCAAGTCCACCCTCTGCCGGACGATCAACCGCCTGGAGACGATCGACTCCGGGACGATCACCCTCGACGGGCGGCCCCTGCCGCAGGAGGGCAGGGCCCTGGCGGGACTGCGCTCCGAGGTCGGCATGGTCTTCCAGAGCTTCAACCTCTTCGCGCACAAGACGATCCTGCAGAACGTCACGCTCGGCCCGGTCAAGGTGCGCAAGGTCGCCAAGGCCCAGGCCGAGAAGGAGGCCATGGTCCTGCTGGAGCGCGTCGGCATCGCCTCGCAGGCCGGCAAGTACCCCGCCCAGCTGTCGGGCGGCCAGCAGCAGCGCGCCGCCATCGCCCGCGCGCTGGCGATGCGGCCCAAGCTGATGCTCTTCGACGAGCCGACCTCCGCGCTGGACCCGGAGATGGTCGCCGAGGTGCTGGAGGTCATGACCGACCTCGCCCGCGAGGGCATGACGATGATCGTCGTCACCCACGAGATGGGCTTCGCCCGCAGCGCCGCCCGGCGCGTGGTCTTCATGGCCGACGGCCAGATCGTCGAGCAGAGCACCCCCGAGGAGTTCTTCACCGAGCCCCGCACCGAGCGGGCCCGTGACTTCCTCTCCAAGATCCTCAGGCACTAAGAGGAACCTCCACGAAAGGACCCTGCCCCCCATGCGCCGTATCGTCCTTGCACTGGCCGCCCTAGCCCTGGGCTCCACCGCGCTGACCGCCTGCGGCGGCGACGGAGGCGGCTCCGACAACCTCGTCGACAAGGCCAAGAACGACAAGAAGCTGACGGTCGGCGTGAAGATCGACCAGCCGGGGATGGGCGTCAAGAAGCCCGACGGCACCATGGAGGGCTTCGACGTCGACGTCGCCCGCTACATCGCCGAGAAACTGGGTGTGCCCGAGAGCGGCATCACCTGGAAGGAGACCATCTCCGCCAACCGCGAGCCGTTCATCCAGCAGGGGCAGGTCGACTTCGTCGTGGCCACCTACTCGATCCTGGAGGAGCGCAAGCAGAAGGTGACCTTCGGCGGCCCCTACATCGTGGCCCACCAGGACATCATGGTCCGCAGCAACGAGACCGCCGTGACCAAGGTCGAGGACCTCAAGGACAAGCGGATCTGCCAGGCGTCGGGATCCAACTCCTACAAGCGCATCACCGACCCCGCCCCCGACGGCCAGGGCATCAAGGCCAAGCTCGTCCCCGCCGGCAACTACAGCGAGTGCGTCGCCAAGCTCAAGGGCAACACGCTCGACGCCGTCACCACCGACGACCTCATCCTGGCCGGCTTCGCCGCGCAGAGCCCGAGCGACTACAAGATCCTCGGCACCCCCTTCACCGACGAGAAGTACGGCGTCGGCCTGAAGAAGGGCGACACCGCGGGCTGCGAGGCGGTCAACGACGCCATCACCGAGATGTACAAGGACGGCACCGCGGCCAAGCTGCTGGACAAGTGGTTCGGCAAGACCCAGGGCCTGCAGCTGCCCACCGAGGCGCCCGCCTTCGAGGGCTGCGCCTGACGCCGGCCGGCCAGGGAGGAAGAGAGCCGCGGGGTAGGGGACGATGTCAGCGCTGATCGACAACTTCGACGCCATCATGGCCGGCTTCTGGTCGACCGTCCGGCTGACGGCGATGAGCGCCGTCCTCTCCCTGCTGCTGGGCACCCTGCTGGTCGCGCTGCGGGTCTCGCCCGTCCCGGTGCTGCGCGGGATGGGGACGGTCTACGTCAACATCCTGCGCAACACCCCGCTCACCCTGGTGCTGCTGTTCTGCGCGCTGGGCATCAGCAACACCCTGCAGCTGAACTTCGACGCCTACGACCCGTCGTTCAACGGCTACTGGCTGGCCGTCCTCGGCCTCACCGCCTACACCTCGACCTTCGTCTGCGAGACGCTGCGCGCGGGCATCAACACCGTGCCGCTGGGCCAGGCCGAGGCGGCCCGCGCCATCGGGCTGACGTTCACCCAGTCGATGGGGACGGTGATCCTGCCGCAGGCCTTCCGCGCGGTCGTCGCCCCGCTGGGCAGCGTGCTCATCGCGCTGACCAAGAACACCACCGTCGTCATCGTCGCCGGCTACGCGGAAGCCGCGTTCGTCATGAAGGACATGCTGTATGAGAGCGCCGGAACCACCGTCACGGTGTTCCTCGGATTCGCGGCGGGCTACATGATCCTCACCCTGCCGGTCGGCTACCTCACCGGGTGGCTGGCCCGACGCCTGGCGGTGCGCCGATGAGCGCGGGTGTGCTGTTCGACGTGCCGGGGCCGCGGGCCCGGCTGCGGCACAACGTCCTGGCCCTGCTCGGCGTGGTCGCCCTGCTGCTGGTCGCCTGGTTCGTCTGGGCGCGCTTCTCGGCCGCCGAGCAGTGGGACGCGGCCCTGTGGAAGCCCTTCCTCGACCCCGAGGTGTGGACCGGGCTGATCCTGCCGGGCCTGTGGGGGACGCTGTCGGCCGCCGCCGTCTCGGCGGTGCTGGCCCTGGCGTTCGGCGTCGTCTTCGGCCTGGGCCGCCTGTCGGACCACCGGTGGCTGCGGGTGCCGTCCGGCGCGGTGGTGGAGTTCTTCCGCGCCGTCCCCGTCCTCATCATGATCTTCTTCGCCCAGGCCGGGTCGTTCGTGCTCTTCGGCCTGGTCATGCCCGCCTTCTGGGCGGTGGTCATCGGCCTGACCCTCTACAACGGCTCGGTGCTGGCCGAGGTGTTCCGCGCCGGCGTCCACGCGGTGCCGCGCGGCCAGTCCGAGGCCGCCTACGCCCTGGGCCTGCGCAAGGGCGGCGTCATGCGGCTGGTCCTGCTGCCGCAGGCCGTCACCGCGATGCTCCCGGCGATCGTCAGCCAGATGGTCGTGCTGCTGAAGGACACCGCGCTGGGCTACATCATCGCCTACGAGGACCTGCTGAACGCCGGCTTCCGCGTCGTCCCCGCCAACTACAACAACATCATCCCGGCGGCGATCGTCGTGGCGGCCGTCTACATCGCGCTCAACCTGGCGCTGGGCGGCCTCGCGTCGTGGCTCGAGGGCCGCGGCAGGCGCAGCCGGAGCTCCGCCGCGCCGGCGAAGGCCGACCCGGTGGTCGGGGTGCCGCCGCTCGGTGCCTGACCTTGTTACTTTCAGAGCTCAAGTGTCCGTTCTTGGCTCCAATCCGCCTCGTCATGCGGGACGATTCGGGTATGACCGCTCGCGTTGCCCCCTACGGTTCCTGGCCTTCCCCTATCTCCGCCGCCGACGTCGCCCGCAACCGACTGAGACTCAGCTTTCCGACCGCCCACGGCGACGGCGTCTGGTGGCAGGAGACGCGGCCGGACGAGGGGGGCCGCACGACGGTCGTGCTCAACGGGCGCGAGGTCCTTCCCGCGCCGTGGAACGCCCGCAGCAGGGTGCACGAGTACGGCGGCAAGTCCTACCTGCCGACGCCGCGCGGTCTCGTCTTCGCCAACTACGCCGACCAGCGGCTGTACCTGATGGTCTCCCGCGACGGCCGCCCCCGCCCGCTGACGCCCGAGCCGGCGATCCCCGGGGGGCTGCGGTACGCCGACTTCGTGCTCTCCCCCGACGGGTCCGAGGTCTGGTGCGTCTGCGAGGGCCATGTGGCGGCTCCCGCCGCCGAGGGGGAGGCGGCGGCCACGCCCGGGGTGCGGCGCGCCATCGTGGGGATCCCCCTGGACGGGCGGGCGGCCAACGACCCGGGGGCGATCAACGAGCTGGTCACCGGCACCGACTTCTACGCCTCTCCTTCGCCCTCGCCCTCCGGCGGTCACCTGGCGTGGGTGCAGTGGAACCACCCCCGCATGCCGTGGGACGGCACCGAGCTGCGCGTCGGGGTGATCCAGGACGGCAAGGTCGTCTCCCCCCGCACGGTCAAGGGCGGCATGTCCGAGTCGGTGCTGGCGCCGCTGTGGGCCGACGACCGGAGCCTGTACGTCGCCTCCGACTGGCCCGGCTGGTGGAACATCTACCAGGTCGGCCTGTACGGGGAGTCCCCGCAGGCGCTCTACCCGGCCGAGGAGGAGTTCGCGGGCCCGCTGTGGCAGCTGGGCGGCATGCCGTACGCGCTGCTCGACGACGGGCGGCTCGTGGTCATGCACGGCCAGGGCGCGCAGCGGCTCAGCCTGTACGACCCCGACACCCTGGAGCTGGAGCCGCTCGACCTGCCCTACACCGACTGGCAGATGAGCCTGTCGGCGGACGGCTCGACGTTCGTGGGCATCGGGTCCTCCCCGACGCTGCCCGCGTCCGTCGTGAAGGTCTCCCAGGGGCGCGTGACGGTGCTGCGCCGCGAGCTCGAGCGGGTGCCCGACGAGGCGTACCTGCCGGCGCCGCGCGCCGAGGAGTTCGAGGGCCAGTTCGGGCGGCCGGTGCACGCCTACGTCTACGAGCCCGCCAACCCGGGCGCGCTCGGCCCCCAGGGCGAGCTGCCGCCGTACGTGGTGTTCGTCCACGGCGGGCCCACCGGGCGCGCCACGACCACGCTCAGCCTGGAGCGCGCCTACTTCACCAGCCGCGGCATCGGTGTCGTGGAGGTCGACTACGGCGGCTCCACCGGCTACGGCCGCGCCTACCGCGAGCGGCTGCGCCGCCAGTGGGGCGTGGTGGACGTCGAGGACGCCGTGGCGGTCGCCGCCGAGCTGGCCAGGACCGGCCGCGCGCACCCCGACCGCCTGGCGATCCGCGGCGGCAGCGCCGGCGGCTGGACCGCCCTGGCCGCCGTCACCTCCGGCGACGTCTTCAAGGCCTGCACCTCCTACTACGGCGTCAGCGACGCGATGATGCTGCTGAAGGAGACGCACGACTTCGAGTCCCGCTACCCCTTCGGCCTCATCGGCCCCATCCCCGGCTACGAGCGCGCCTACGAGGAGCGCTCGCCGCTGAACCGCGCCGAGCGCACCTCCTGCCCCGTGCTGCTCCTGCAGGGCCTGGAGGACCCGGTGGTGCCCCCGGCGCAGTCCGAGCGCTTCGCCGCCGCGCTGGCCGAGAACAAGGTGCCCCACGCCTACCTCACCTTCGCGGGCGAGTCCCACGGGTTCCGGCGCGCCGAGACCGTGCAGGCCTGCCTGGAGGCCGAGCTGTCCTTCTACGGGCAGACCCTCGGGTTCGCCCCGCAGGGAGTGCCGGTGCTGAAGCTGAGCGAGGGCGAGGCGCCTCCGGCGGCCTGAGAGGCGCGCTCAGCGCGCGTACTCGGTGGCCCGCGACTCCCGGACCACCGTGACGCGGATCTGCCCGGGGTAGGTCAGCTCGTCCTCGACCTGCTTGGCGATGTCGCGGGCGATGATCTGCGCCTGGACGTCGTCCACCGCGCCCGGCTTGACCATGACCCGGATCTCCCGGCCCGCCTGCATGGCGAAGACCTTCTCGACGCCCTCGTGGGTGTCCTTGGCGATGCGCTCCAGCTCCTCCAGGCGCTGGACGTAGGCCTCCAGCGACTCGCGGCGCGCCCCGGGGCGCCCGCCGGAGATGGCGTCGGCGGCCTGGGTGAGGACCGCCTCGACCGTGCGCACCTCGACCTCGTTGTGGTGGGACTCGATGGCGTGGACGACGTCCTCGTGCTCGCCGTAGCGGCGCGCGACCTCCGCGCCCACCAGGGCGTGGCTGCCCTCCACCTCGTGGGTGAGCGCCTTGCCGACGTCGTGCAGGAGCGTGCCGCGCTTGGCGGTGTCCACCGGCAGCCGCAGCTCGGCGGCCATGAGGCCGGCCAGGTGCGCCGACTCCACCAGGTGCTTGAGCACGTTCTGCCCGTAGGAGGTGCGGTAGCGCAGCCTGCCCAGCAGGGCGATCAGCTCGGGGTGCATCTCGGTGATGCCCACCTCCACCAGCGCGTCCTCGCCCGCCCGGACGCACAGGTTCTCCACCTCGGCGAGGCTGTGCTCGTAGATCTCCTCGATGCGGTGGGGGTGGATGCGCCCGTCCAGCACCAGCTGCTCCAGGGTGAGCCGGGCGACCTCGCGGCGCACCGGGTCGAAGCAGCTGAGCAGCACCGCCTCGGGCGTGTCGTCGATGATGAGGTTGACCCCGGTGACCGACTCGAAGGTGCGGATGTTGCGGCCCTCGCGGCCGATGATCCGGCCCTTCATCTCCTCGTGCGGCAGGTGCAGCACCGAGACCACCGACTCGGTGGTCTGCTCGCTGGCCACCCGCTGCACCGCCATGGTGACGATCTTGCGGGCGCGGGCCTCGCCCTCCTCGCGGGCCTGGCCCTCGATCTCCCGGACGGTCAGCGCCGCCTCGCGCTTGGCCTGGTCGCGGATCTGGGCGACCAGCTCGGCCCGCGCCTGCTCGGCGGTGAGCCCCGCCACCCGCTCCAGGGCCACGGCGCGCTCGGCCTCCGCGGTGCCCAGGGCCGCCTCGCGCCCGTCCAGCGCGGCGGACCGCTCCGCCAGACCGGCCCGGCGCTTCTCCAGCTCCGCCCGGCGCGCCTCCAGGCGTTCGGCCTCCTGGTCCAGCCGCTGCTCCCGCTCGGCGAGCCGGCGAGCCCTGCGCTCGACGTCCTCCAGCCGCTCCCGCGCCTCCTCGCGGAGCGCGCGGGCCTGCTCCTCCATCTGGCCGCGGGCCCTGGCCGCCTCCTCGCGCGCCTCGTCACGCAGCCGCGCGGCCGCCTCCTCGCCCTCGCGCAGCGCCTGCTCGCGCAGGCCCCGCAGCTCGGCCTCGGCCGACCTCCGCAGCGCGGGGCGGCGCAGGAACACCACGGCCAGCAGGACCAGGCTGACGAACAGCGCCGCCCCCAATACGACGCTCAGCATGGCGCAGCCCCCTTTTCACGGCCCCGCGAGCCGCCCGAGATGCAACGAGCAAGTAAAGACTTTGCCATCTGGATGTACCACACGGAGGCCTTCCGTAAAGCAAAGTGTCACCGCCACGCCGGGCGCCTGGCACACTGGGCCGGTGAGACTGACGGCTTTCTGGACCAGGATGAACCAGCAGTTCGGCGAGAACTACGCCGAGAGCGTCGCCAGGGACCAGGTGATCGCCGGGCTCGGCGGCCGCACCGTCGAGCAGGCGTTCGCCGACGGGGTGGACACCAGGACCGTCTGGAAGGCGGTCTGCGCGGCGTTCGACGTGCCCGAGCGGCTCAGATGACGGCCAGCGCGGTCACCACGCCGATCATCACGTAGGTGACGGCCAGCATCCAGGTGCCCGGCTGCAGGTGCTCCTCGTGGCACAGGTCCTTGATCTTCAGCCCGATGAGCAGGTTGAAGACGATCATCGCCACGATCTGCGCGACGATGCCCACCACCCCGTAGACGGCGGTGGCGATCAGGCCCTCGGTCAGCGCGGCGTCCGTGGCGTAGATGGACGCCGCCACGATCACCCCCACCGCGGCCATGCCCGCCGCGGCCAGCAGCGAGGCGTTCGGGTTGCGGTCGTGCCGGATCACCGACACCAGGCGGCCGGGCGTGGCGAGGTCCACGGCGTAGAAGCCGAGGACGAACAGGACGAGGCCGACTCCCGCGTAGGCGAGGATCGCGGCGACGTTGTCTCCCAGGACCTCGCCGAAGGCGCTGTCGAGAGCGAGAGGCATGGGGGGCTCCTTAAGGGGTGTCTCTACTGGGGGATCCGGTGCGGGACGAACGAGGACGTGTCGTCGGTGATGAGGCCCGACGTCTCCCGGATGCCCAGGCCCGCGGACTCGTCCGCGACCACCCAGGCGCCCAGGACGGGATGCTGGCCGTCGAACTCCGGCAGCGCCGCGAACTCCTGGAAGACGAAGCCCTCGGCACCATACCGGCCGCCGGTCTCCTGGCTGACGCCGGGCGCGGTGATGGTCATGCTCGCGCCCTCCCGGCCCAGCAGGGGCTTCCTGATGTGGGAGGTCAGGTCGCCGGGGGTGTTCAGGTAGGCCGGCAGCAGGTTGGGGTGGCCGGGGAAGAGCTCCCAGAGCAGGACCAGCAGCCCCTTGTTGGACAGGAGCATCTTCCACATCGGCTCGACCCAGTCGGTCTCGTCGACGAAGGCGCCGAACGGCTCGCCGACGATCCACTCCCACGGGTAGAGCTTGCAGAGCGTCTTGATCCGCTCGCCCTCCAGGCCGCGGTAGTCCTCGCCGTCCCAGCCGACGGACTCCATCGTCAGGGAGACGCACTCGCGGCCCGCCTGCTCGGCGGTCTCCCGCAGGTAGGAGACGGTCATGATCTCCTCACCCGACAGGTCCGCCTCGGTCCAGGCGAAGTGCAGGGGGCCCTCCCGCAGCGGCAGCTCCCGCCAGCGGTCGACCAGGCGCTCGTGGATGGAGTTCCACTGGTCGTCCTCCGGGAAGACGTCCTCCTTCCAGAACCACTGGATGACGGAGCTCTCCACCAGGGACGTGGGGGTGTCGGCGTTGTACTCCAGCAGCTTGGCCGGGCCGGCGCCGTCGTAGCGCAGGTCGAAGCGGCCGTACACGTGCGGGTCGCGGCGCCGCCAGGACTCCTCGATCAGGGGGGCCAGGCGCTCCTCGATGCCGAGCACCTCGTAGCGCCCCGTCCGCACCACGTGCTCGGCGGCCTGGAGGCACATGCGGTGGAGCTCCTCGACCACCTCCTCCAGGTGGAGGACCTCCTCCATCTCCAGGACGTAGTGCACGGACTCGTCCCAGTAGGGGCGGGTCAGGTTCTCCGGATGCGCCGTGCGGTGGTAGGCGAGGCCCTGCGACTCCACCGTCGCCGCCCAGCCGTCGCGCGGGCGGGACCTCTCTCTTCGCACCGGATCAGCCGCCGCTGGAGGACTTGCTGCCGAATCCTCCGCGCTGCAGGACGCGCCCCGCCCTCGACTTGATCTCGCCCTTGCGCGGCTTGAGCGTGGTGCCGTTGGAGACCTGGAGACCGCTCGTGGTGCCCCCGTAGTACCAGAAGTAGCGCCCGCCGCTGAGGGAGTCGCAGTCCCTGTCGTTGACGACCTTGTACCGGCCGTCGCGGTAGCTGTAGCCGTCCACGCAGTCCGCGACAGAGGAGCTGCTGCCGCAGGCGGCGAGGGACATCGACAGGGTGCCGAGCATGCCGACCTTGACCACTCGGGATCTCATACGTCGCCGGGGCATGGGGGGTCCCTCCGTTGAAACGATGCGCACGAATTGTAGGGGTATCGACTGCCCGGGAACAGCGATACACCTTCATGTGACCTCAGCGGGCTCCGTTCGGTTCACTTTTTCGCGCGGTTCGCCTTCAGGAGGGATCGGGCAGATGGAAGTACAGGTCGCCCACGTCCGCGCCGGCCGGCAGCTCGCTGACCTGGCCGTCCCCGACCTCGACCACCCGCCACCGGCCGTCCCGCAGGCGGGCGAGGTCCGTGGTGACGAAGCGGCATCCCAGGGCGCGGACCGCGGGCCGCACCTCGTCGAGGGCGGGCAGGCACTCGGCGTCCGGGGTGTCGGGGTGGGGGCCGATGAGGACGGGCTCGCCGTCGACCCACCAGACGCGCGACTCGGCCGTCTCGTAGTCCTCGAAGCGGCGCACGACCACGCCGCCGGCGAGGAACTCCCCCTGCAGCTCCACCATGCGCTCCACGACGCGGTGCAGGTGCCCGGCGTCGGCGAGGTCGGGCACGTAGCAGGCCTCGTCCCACTCGTGCTTGCGGGACTTGACGTAGTCCTTGACCACCCCAGGCCCGCCGCCCAGCTCCCGCACCGCCTCGGCCAGCCGCCGCGGTCCGGGCCTCTCTCCCGGCAGGAGCGGCAGCCAGACGCTCGGCGGGGTGACCCCGGCGAAGGTGTCGTACCAGCCGGGGAGCTCGTGGGCGCGCCGGTAGCCGTCCGGCGGGGTCATGAGGTGGTCGCCGCGGTCGGCCAGCGCCTTGGCCATCGCGTGGTACTCCGCCGCCGTCACCATCCAGCCGCGGTACCACAGGCCGCCCGAGCCGCGCGGGACGCGGCGCACCGCCTCGGCCGCCTCGCCGCGCCGCAGCAGGTCGTGGTCGAGCAGCGCGAGGGCGCCGCCCGTGGCACGGACGGTCTCCGCCTCCCGGGCGAAGTGCGGATCCACGCGCCGAGGATCGAGCGGATCGGCGCAGAACAGAACGGTCAGGGTCATGGCAGCCCCCGCTTGATCGCCTGAGCGCCAGGGTACGTCGCCGGGTCCTTACCGCGCAGCCTGATTCCCGCGCCGGTTCCGGACGGCTCGGCGAGCCCGGTCCCGATCGAATTTATGTTCGGTAGAGTGGCGCTGTCTCGAGGGCCGCTTTTTTGTCAGTGGGCTCGCGTAGCTTCGGTCCCGAGATGGCGAATCCGAAGAAGAACACGACGACCCGACAGGGGCAGACCATGGCAGCTAACGACCGCGAGAAGGCGCTCGAGACCGCCCTCGCCCAGATCGAGCGCCAGTTCGGCAAGGGCTCGATCATGCGCCTCGGCGACGAGGTGCGCGCGCCCATGGAGGTGATCCCCACCGGGGCCATCTCCCTCGACATCGCGCTCGGCATCGGCGGGCTGCCCCGCGGCCGGGTCGTGGAGGTCTACGGGCCGGAGTCCTCCGGCAAGACGACCGTGGCGCTGCACGCGGTCGCCAGCATCCAGCGGATGGGCGGCATCGCGGCCTTCGTCGACGCCGAGCACGCGCTCGACCCCGACTACGCCGAGAAGCTCGGCGTGGACACCAAGTCCCTGCTGGTCTCCCAGCCCGACACCGGCGAGCAGGCGCTGGAGATCACCGACATGCTGATCCGCTCCGGCGCGGTCGACCTGGTGGTCATCGACTCGGTGGCGGCGCTGGTGCCCCGCGCCGAGATCGAGGGCGACATGGGCGACAGCCACGTCGGCCTCCAGGCCCGCCTGATGTCGCAGGCGCTGCGCAAGCTCACCGGCGCGATCAACCAGACCAAGACCACCGCGATCTTCATCAACCAGCTGCGCGAGAAGGTCGGCGTCATGTTCGGCTCCCCGGAGACCACCACCGGTGGCCGGGCGCTGAAGTTCTACTCCTCCGTCCGCCTGGACGTGCGCCGCATCGAGACCCTCAAGGACGGCACCGAGGCCGTCGGCAACCGGGTCCGCGTCAAGGTCGTGAAGAACAAGATGGCGCCGCCCTTCAAGGTCGCCGACTTCGACCTGCTGTACGGCGTCGGCATCAGCCGCGAGGGCGGCCTGATCGACCTCGGCGTCGAGCACGGCTTCGTCCGCAAGTCCGGCGCCTGGTACACCTACGAGGGCGACCAGCTCGGCCAGGGCAAGGAGAACGCGCGCAACTACCTGCGCAACCACCCCGAGACCGCCGACGAGATCGAGAAGAAGATCAAGGAGAAGCTCGGCGTGGGCCCCCGCGTGGACGCCCCCGCCGACGCCGCGGCTCCGGCCGCCCCGGCCGAGC
>NZ_BAAAHH010000050.1:0-41302 GCF_039525175.1 Actinocorallia libanotica | reverse complement strand
CAACGAGTACCTCGAACGGCAGCTCGCGGCGTGAACTAACCGCAAATAAGCTGTCCGGAATCGGCAGGGCACATCAACATCGTTGCGATCGCCCAGGACTTCGAGACGGGCGCGGGGCACGAACACGTCATCGGGCGACTCTCGGAGCACGTCCGGGAGATCACGCCTGATCGCTCGGCGGACGAGTGGACGGCCGTAGCCCGCTGGGTACTGAACGGCCTGCTCAACGCCCAGAATATCGAGCGGGGATTCACATCGTCCTACGGCGTGACCGATCAGGCGGGCCGCCACGTGAGGCGGCTCTTCCGTTTCCGGCTGCTGGAGGAGCAGCGGGATGAGCGCGGCGGACTCGTACTCAGGGCGTCCAACGAAGCGCTCAACGTGCTGGTCGGCGCGCTCGACACGGACGTTGAGTCAGCGCAGATCGCCGCCGAGGTGCGGCTTCAGAATCTGATCAGGCGAGGAAGGCTTGAGGACGCGAAGCTCGTCGCGGAGCAGGCACGAATCCGAACGGTCCAACTCGGCGAGGAGATCCGGGCACGGATTGACGCCACCCGGCGCGACGTGTGGTCAGTGGACTGGATGGAAGCGATGCCCGGGCTCTTGAACGAGGCGCTGGAGCACATCGAGGAGCGTGTCGTCATGGAGCGCGGGATAGCCTCGCAGATCACCCGGATGCGGGATGAGGCGGCCGATCCAGGACCCAAGCGCGCGGCTGCCGAACTCGTCGACATCGTCGAGGATTGTATTCGCCGCCACACCGTGTTGCAGCGATGGCTGATCGGCGCTCGCGCGATCTTCCGCGAAGAACAGGACCGTCAGGAGTTCTCCGGACGGCCCGAGGGCCTCGGCATCGACCTCTACGGAGGCCTGCTCAAGCCACTGATGGGACTTGCCATCACCGAGGCTGCCGAACCCGTCGCGCAGTTCTTTACCGCCTCCAACGGTCCCGAAGCCGCCGCCCCTGTTCATTTGGCGACGCTCGTGCCCCTGCTGCTCAATCCCCCGCCCGAGCGACTTCGGCATGCCGAGCCCGTACCGGAACCCGAACTCATGGCGCCGATCGAACACGGCGGGTTCTCCGACGAAGAATGGCTTGCTGCGGAGCGGCTGCTCGATCTCCCCGGAAAAGCCCGCAGGCTGTCGGAGATAATGACAGAAGCTGTGGAATCCGATCTTGAGAATCTCCCGGACCTGGTGGCGCTACTGGCCCTACACGCCTTCGCACCAGAAGCGCTCTCAAGCGTTCGCAGAGGGGACCACTCGCTGCGATTGGCCATCCCAACGGGCATGCCTCTCGACATTCCCGATTTCGGAGGCGACGACCTACTGGTCACCTCGGCGCTCATCGAACGGAACAACGAAAGGATAGGCGAGCGGTGAACCCTGAGTTCGATGACGAGGACGACATCGAGGCCGCGGGCCGGCTCGTCGCCTACGGCTTCCGTCCCAGGCTCCGCCCGCACCGCGACGTGGACTACACGACGCTCATCCGGCGCTACGACGAGGATCCGGAGTTCGAGCGGATCGTCCACCGCTACGCGTCGGGATTGAAGCTCCGCGTCATCGGTATCACCAGCAGCGCCGGCACCGTCCTGGCGCCGCTTCCGGGCTCGTTTTTCGAAACGAAGCTCGAACCCTACGCTCGGCTGTTCCGCCAGGCCCAGCACCGGGAGACCGAACGAGTCCTCCACGGCATCGTCCACCTCGCGGCGGCGGCGCTGGGCTTTCCGAAGCCTGCCGATCTTGCCGACGACAAACACGTTGGGCGGGTCTCGGTCAGAGAGATCGACCGCGTCATCCAGGACGTTTGCAAGGAACTGGACGCACGGGCGGCCGCGGTCGGCGGGAATGGTGATCCGCCGCAGAACGAGCCGGAACTAGAGCGGGTCTGGCGACTGTACGCCCGTCGACCGGAGGCCACGGAGACACGGGACGACCGCGTCTCGCCTCACACCAACGAGGCGCTCATCCTCAGGGTCGTGAGATATCTCGTCGAAGAAGGCATGCTCACGGCATACAACGACGAAGCCGAGGAGGCCGATCGGGTCTTTCGGACGACCAGCCGGTACCAACTCCAGGTCCGTGAGCTCGCGGCTCTCCGGCTGTTCGAGGAACTGACCGGAATCATGAACGGTCCGCCCATGTCGACGGGCGGGCTCGTCCGCCGACCTGATTCTGCGACGCTCCCTGGAGAAGAGTGAGATGTACGAGCTCTCCCGCATCTACCTTCGTTCCGTCGGTCCATCCGGGGCACGGTATGAGAACGTCCTGCTGGACTTCAGCAAGGCGGGCCGTCCGGTCACGGGCTATCAGGAGGACCTGTTCGCGAGTGTGTCGGAGGTACTTCGACCATCGCCGGCCAGCGTCGTCTTCCTTGAGAACGGCGGCGGTAAGTCCGTCTTGCTGAAGCTCGTGTTCTCGGTTCTGCTTCCAGGCCAACGCAACATCGTCGGGGGCGCGGACGGAAGCTCCTTGGGCGACTTCGTCGGCCCGAGGGACGTGGCCCATGTGGTCCTGGAGTGGACGCACTCGGTCACCGGACGTTTGCTTATCACTGGGAAGACCATGGCCTGGAAGGGACAGGCAGTCTCAGCAGCCGCCGACAACTTCCTCGAACAGTGGTACTGCTTCTTCCCCAGCGAGAAGCTCGGCCTCGACAACCTCCCGGTGGTCGAAGAGGGCCGCTACCTTGCCTTCCAGGTGTACCGTGTCCAGCTGAACGCGGCGTACGTTGAGGATTCCCACCTCGAACTCTTCTGGCCTAGGACCCACCGCGACTGGACTGAACGCCTAGGAAAGCTCGGCATCGACACGGAGTTGTTCCGCTACCAGAGGCACATGAACGCGGGAGAGGGGGAGGCCGTCCGGGCGTTCACCATGGAGACCGACGAGCGGTTCGTCGATTTCCTTCTGGAGGCTGTCCTCCTTGAGCAGGACCTGGCTCCGCTCGCTGACCTCGTAGCCGAACATGTCGAGAAGCTGGCCAAGCGTGGCGTCGTCCTCCTGGAGCGGGACTTTGTGGAGGGAACGCTGGCACTCCTTGACCCGCTGCGACGTAACGCGGAGCGCGCCGCAATCTCACGCGCCGCTTCGGTTCGGGCTCAAGCCTCACTCAGTGTCTTCGCAGGGAGGATCACCGCCCGCAGAAACCGTGAAATCTCATCGCTGACCGGCCTCGGGGAGCAGGTGAAGGAAGCCGAGAAGTCCGTCCAGGAGGTCACGCTCAGAGCCTCCGCCCTCCAGAACCGTGAGGACGCGCTGCGCCTACAGAAGGCGGTGCTGGCTCTCCAAGCGGTCGAGGAGCGCACGAGTGAGTTGGAGGAGAAGGCGCGCCGGGCCGAGGTTGAGGTCAGGGCGTGGGAGAGTACCAGCAAGGTGCTCTCCCACCTCAAGAACGCCGCCGAGGCCGAGCGGCTCCGCGCACTTGTTCAGGAAAGTGATGATCGGGCGCGTCCTCTCCTTGAAGCCCGAACACTCGCGGCCGTATCTCTCGCGTGTGCGCTCCTCGACCTAGCCCAGAAGGCCGCTGACGCCGCCGCAATCCTCGCCGAGAGTGCCAAAGAGCACCAGAACAGAGAGGCAGTAGCCCGCGAGAAACAGCAGACGGCGATCGGAAATTCCTCCGAGGCAAGGGCGAACGCGTCCACGTTCGCCAACCTGATCTCCAACGTGGAAAAGCGGATTGAACAGGCGGTTAGCGACGGTCTCATCGAAAGGCCCGAGACGCTTTTGGCAACGCTTTCCGCTAATCGGAACAAGCTTGCAGACCTCTCCAAAGAGGTGGTCAGCATCCAAAAGCAGTTCAACGAGCTCATCGATGCCAGGCCTCTTCTCGAAGCCGATCAGCGTGCTGCGGACCACGCGGCAAAGGATGCCGAGCAGCGGTACGACGCGGCGAAGGCCGCTGTCGAGGACGCGCATCGACGACGTATTCTCCTCCAGGCCGAGGA
Source organism: Actinocorallia libanotica (assembly GCF_039525175.1). Classification (NCBI taxonomy): domain Bacteria; kingdom Bacillati; phylum Actinomycetota; class Actinomycetes; order Streptosporangiales; family Thermomonosporaceae; genus Actinocorallia; species Actinocorallia libanotica. Next base: position 37,349 of record NZ_BAAAHH010000050.1, on the reverse strand, counting down.
CCGTCTTGCCGAACTCCTCCAGACCGAGGACGTACTCCTCGATCAGGACGCTCCGACCCTCGCGAAGTCCCTCGCCGAGGCGATCGCGGACCACACCCGCAAGAGCGTGGCTCTCATGGTCGAAGAGGCACGGGACGAACGCGACCGCCTGGCCCTCACCGAAGGTGATCTGCTCCCGCCGCCGATCGAGGTGGAGGAGGCCTGCGCGGCGCTCGTCAAGGAGGATATTCAAGCCTGGCCGGGATGGAGATACCTCAGCGAGATCCAGAACCGGGACCGGCGGCGCGAACTCATTCGCATCCATCCACATCTGGTGGCCGGAATCCTTTTGAACTCGAAGGATCATATCGATGACGCCCGCCGAATCCTGTCCGACGAGCGATACCAATCAGCCTCGGTCGTAACCGTCGCCACGACCGAGGAACTGGAGCGATCCGGCTCCGGCGTTCCCTCCTTCACACTTCCCTTCAAACCCTCGCTCTACGACGAGGCTGCCGCAGAACTAGAACACGAGCAGATCGAATTTCGGCACCGGGACAGGGCCACAGCCATCGCCGCGCTCACGGATGCCCGAGAGCGGGACTCCGACCTAGTGGGCAGAGTCCGCGACTGGCTGCGGGACTACCCCGAGAGCCGTGTCACCGAGCTCGAAGAGCATCGCAATCGAGCCGCAGAGGAACTCACCGCAGCGACGGCTGCCGTGGCCGGCGTCGAACGGGCCAAGGAGCAGAACGACCGCCTGCTTTCCCAAGCCCGTGCCAAGCAGCAGACTCTCGGAGAGGAGAAGACGAGACTGAACGATCGGGTCCGGGCCCTCAGCACTCTGGCCGAAGAAGCCGACAAGATTCCAGGCTGGAGAAATGACCGGAGGGGGCTGCTCGAAGCCGCCGAGGTTGAGAGTGAGACCGCCGAGCGCCACGGAATCGACGCCCTGAACGAGAACCGGTTGGCCACCGACGCGGTTCGTGAAGCCGACCGACAGCGCCGAGCGAAGCAAGATCTAGATGTGGAACGAGCCGCGTTGCCTGGCGCGGGAGAGGCCAGCAACTCTGACGCGCGACCTTCGGAGTCCGTCCCGGTGCTGCGCGAGCTCTACGCTGCGGCAGCGGAGCAATACCAGCGCATCGGAACAGGTGAGGAACTCATTGAGGAGCTGGCGATCGCGGAGAGGACCGCCGCGGTCACAACCATGGCCTGCGAAGCTCTCAGTTCGGAGATCCGGGAACGTGCTGAGGAGCTCCTAGAGACCCCCGAAGGTGCGAGTGCGGTCGGCCGGACCTCGGCACTCGAACTGGCCGAACGAGCCAAAGCCGCGACCGGCAAGGAGCACCAGGACGCGCTCATCCACCGAGTCGTGTGCCGAAAAGAGGTCCAACAGCTCCGAAAAGCGTGGGAGGACAAGGACGCTGGGCCTATCGAGGAATTTCTCGATCCAATTCCAGCGGACATCGCTGACTGTGATCTGGCAATCCGGCAGACACTCGACGAGTACGCTGCCGCCGCGCGTCTGGTCATCGAACGTAAGAAGGAGCTTGAACTCCAGCAAAGGGAGCTCTCGCGTGCAGAGGAGGCGGCTAAGGACTTCGGAGTCCTGGCCAAGGCGCTCGAGGAGGATCTGGCGGAACCCGCCGAGGCGCCCTATGAGGGCGACTACTCGTCCGCCGCCAACAAGCACACCTTCCTGACTGTCACCCGAAGGTCCGCTAGATCGGCGGCCTCAGAAGATGCCGACCACGTGAAGAAGGCCGGGCGTTCCCTTCACACCTTCACCAGAAGCGACCAGTTCGCCGAGCTGGGCGCCGCCGTCCAGCGTGAGATCAACGCGACGGACGCCGAGGGGCTAGCGGAGAGGGCCGAACCTTGGGAGGAACGGCTCCGTCCCCGGCTCCGCTCTCTAAACGACGATCTTGAGCAGACCGAACGGCATCGCCGGAACATCGTTACTAACCTCAAGGGAGAAACCGACAAGGCGATCGGCATTCTCCGCTCCGCCCAGCGGGTGTCCCGGCTCCCGAGCGGCCTCGGCGACTGGCACAACGAGGAGTTCCTCCGATTCCAGTTCGAACTCCTGGGCAACGAGATCCTCATACAACGTCTCGGCGAGGTTGTCGACGAGGCTGCTGCCGGGAGGTCCTCCGACAGCCGCAAGGTCCAGCGCACCGGTCTTGCCCTGGTTCTCAGGGCCGTTCACGCATCCACGCCTAAGGGGATCAAGGTCTTCGTCCTTAAGCCCGACACGACCCTGCATGCCGAACGCGAACGGGTCTCCCGAGTGAAGAAGGTCTTCTCTGGTGGGCAGCAACTCACCGCCGCGATCCTGCTCTACTGCACGATGGCGGCACTCCGCGCCAACGACCGTGGCCGACGTCTGGAACACCGCGCCGGGCTCTTGTTCCTCGACAATCCAATCGGACGAGCGAACGCCGACTATCTTCTGGATCTCCAGCGGTCCGTCGCGCGAGCCCTGGGAGTCCAGCTCATTTACACGACTGGGCTCTTCGACGATAAGGCCCTCCGCCAGTTCCCCCTGATCATCAGGCTACGCAACGACGCCGACCTCAGGTCCGCCCGCAAATACCTGTCTGTCGACGCGCGTGTCAAGGGGCACCTCGACGCTCTGCCACCTTCCGACGGCACCGGGCAGATCAGCACTGCGAGAATCTACAACCATGGCAGAGACACGGGACAAGCCCCTCCCTCGAAGGGAACGTGAGCTAGCTGCGGGACTCCGCCGGTGGGCCGACGAGCGAGGTCTCGGCAAGGGCTCCAAGACCCGTGTCCCAATTCAGGATGTCTATGACATCTTCCAGAACATCCAGAATCGCAATCCCGACAACGCTTACGAACCGGAGGTGCTGGCCCATCTCCTCCAACGGCTCGAACAGCACCTCATCGTCAGACCGCTGCGGGAACGGGCCCCCGACATGATCCCGCTCCCTGTCGGAGTCTGGCTGCTTCCCAAGGCTCCGCGGCGGGCCACGGTCGTTCCTATGCCGTCCTGGCATCCCGAACTCAGCGACATGGCAGCATCCTGGAGATCGGCCGGCCCGCGCCAAAAGGCCGCCTACGCGGCCATCAACACCTGGCTGAAGAGCACCCCCGATCTCACCCTGTTGCCGCTCCGTGAACGCACTCTGGAGGTCTTCGGCACCTATGGTTCGGACGACGACTTCCCTGTTCCCGAAAAGACACTCGACACCCTCAGAAGCGGCGTTCTCTTCTCCGACACCGCCCGTCTCGACAGGGTGCTCCGTACCTTCCGCCCAGCGGTTCCCCTTCTGACCGAGACCTTCCCCACCGACGACGAGAAGAGTCACTTCCATCGGGTCGGCCACGGCGACCTGCTCCTCGTCATCGAGAATTCCACCACTTGGTGGTCCATCGTTGACACGCTCCCTGCGGATCATCGGCTCGGCTATGTCGCTTGGGGAGTTGGCGCTTCCTTCCGTGCATCGATCCGATCGATCGCCGCCAGGCATCGGATCACCGGAATCCGCTACTTCGGAGATCTTGACCCGAGTGGCCTCACCATCCCCATCAAGGCTTCCCAAACCGCCACCACCGCGGGCCTTCCCCCCGTTCTCCCAGCGACGGCACTGTACGAACTACTCCTCCGAGTCGGTCGTCCCCGCCGCGGCACCGAGCCTCCCGCCGCCCCCAATGCGGCAGCCTCCCTCAGCGCTTGGCTACCACCCAGCCAACGCTCGAACGTGACCGAACTCCTCACCGACGGACGTCGGATCGCCCAGGAATGGGCCAACCACCGCCACCTAACCCACGACACCACGTGGCACCAGGACATCCGCTGAAAGGATCCGGCCAAGTAATGAATTCTGATGATAGGGACGCTCTTTATGAGATCCTCTACGCTGGTCCGATGTTCCAGAGGTGGCACTGGTATCGCTGGAACTTCCAGCACTACCTTGAGACGGGCCGAGAGACAGAGTTCGCCCGGAGGATCATGGACTCGCTTCTCCGATGTAATGCAGTAATGCCCGGAATCGCGGCCGAAATGCTCGATCGCATGGCACGGATGAGTGGTCGAGACCGAGACATGGCCGACTACCAACAGCTCCTTCAGTGGCTCTCAGAACTGCTCGTCATCGACCACCTGGTCCAATGGGAATGGAAAGAGGAAGTCACTTTCATCCACGAGCCGAAGGCCCCTGGTGGCAAGAAGAATCCCGAAATCCTCGTCAAATGTGAGTCCTTCAGGCTCGGTGTCGAAGTCAAGTGCCCTGTCCTCGACTCTCTCCAACACAGCAGAGCATCCGCAGATCTTCAACTCCTCGCCAGGCTGCCCCGAGAGTTGACTGACAGGCTGGGGAAACGGAAGGCGCTTCCCCGCGACAATCCGCTCAAGGATTACTTGATCAGCTCCCAACAGAAGTTCGAGAAATTCCACGAGACTGACCCAGACTTCCATGGCGTCCTGTTTGTCGTGTGGGATGACTACGTCAACGAGCCGATCTCGGCGCTGCTATCGTCCTCATCTGGCCTCTTTACCGAACGTTCGTTCCATCGGACCGAGGACAACCGTCCTCATCCTCACCCGGCAGTCGACGCCGTCGTCCTAATCCGTCACCAGCACCAGTTCATCAATGCTGCTGCTGGGCGTCCCCTTCGGGACGACCGCCGTCACGTCCTCGACTACGGCTCCGTGGGACGATTCCCATTCAACGCGCTGATCATCAACCCGCGAGCCACTCGGAAACTTCCTGCCAAGGCTGTTGAATCGCTCCAGGCGCGGACTCCATGCCACCACATGGGGGCCGAATATGTTCCTAGCGAATTGGTCTTCTGGCAGGACACCAATCGGTCCCCCGAGGCCTAGCATTCCGTAATTGTGTTCGTGGAACTTGACCCTATGCACCCATGCCTAGCAGTATCGCCCCAAGATTTCCCACCTGATGCGATTTTTTGCATCTGATGCAAGCCCTGGTCAACCATCCGACCCAAGGTGATGACTCAATTTCGGTGAATCTGATTACCGTCATAAATTCCTTCCGCAGGCCCAGCCGGGTACAGTCATGGTAGTTCCGGTGGTCATGACAAGTCGGGTCGTAGATCGGCAATGGTGACTGCCCGGGCCTGTCCTTTTCTTCCGATGCTTCTGTGGTGCTGGCGCACGACACCGGTAGCGTATTTTAGGGTCTGATTCGAGAATGATAGCGAAGCGCGATACAACAGCATGAGAAAACTCTGGCGGATCGAGTGGATTTTGGTAATTGACCCGTCTGCCGGAGGTTTCTTCATGCCCGAAGAACGACATGCCACCACGATAATGACGTGATCGCCAAGCCCGGATCTGCTGGTGGAAAACGTTCACTGTGTCATCGGGGTAGGAGGTCGGCTTCCGGGACACGGGCGCTGACGCCGACGGGGGATAGCTCAGGATTAGATATCTGCGGGGGTAGGGCGTGCGGGCCGGATCGGTTCGCATTCAGTACGAGTTTTTCGCATCGGATGTGAGTGCCCAGGACACTGGGGGTTGTCGGGGTCGCTGGTGGAGTTTGGTGCGGTGGGTGGTGCTGGAAGGAGGCTTGCCTACTCCTTGCCCAGGCGGAGCAAGTTGTAGAAATAGGCGCCTGTTTCTGGAGGTCGCTTCGAGAAGGGACGTGGCTGAGCGTTCTTGAACCGTCCGAGCATGCTCGCCGCAGGTCCAGTTCGAGACCCTATGCCACCAGCGCCATGTCCGCACCGGATGCTATTGCCCGCCCCTGCTGGCAGTGTGTCGTATCCAACTGTGCCGTATTCGCTTGATCGCTTGAGCACCGAGATCACAACACTGCTGAAGTCCGGATCTGGAGTGCGCTCCCAATGTCTTTCAAGGCCAGCAGCACCATCGGATAGTTCGGTGACGTCGTCTGGCCGTGCCTGGATGCATGGGGTTGCGGCTGGCTGCTGCCACGTCAACGCCTCGGCCCAGCACTCAAACAGTTCCATCAAGATCTGGGTCCGCGGTCTCACCCAAGATTCACCAGACACAACCTGGGGCTACGACGGGCCGTAGCTGGGCCAGTTCGGGCCTACCAGGCTTTCGACAATCGCGCTGAGCACCTGCGTCTGCTCCAGGTTGGGCGGACTGAGGCGAAGAGCCTCCTGGAGGTCCGACACAATGAGCCCCATTTGCCGGGCGTCGATGGCGCCACCCTCGGGTGCCAGGACGCGGTTGATGCCACGGAAGGCATAGGACGCTCCAAGAGTGGAGTGGTAGTTCACCAAGCGATCGCAGACCTCCAGAACCTCTGCCGACCGGCCGGCTTTGCGCAGTAGGTTCGCCAGGTTGGTGAAATAGGCGAGATTCCCGGCGATGGACAGTGCCGCTTCGTTGGCCTCGATGGCACTCTCTAGGTCGCCCAACTGCTCAAACAGCACCGCAACGTTCGCGTAGACGATTGACGCTCGAGGGGCAGACTGGATGGCCTGCTTGGCACATTCCAGCGCTGTAGCCGGTTCGCCGCTCTTGCCTGCGATGCGTAGGCGTTCTGTCCAGTAGCCCCCCCGCACGGCTTCGGGGGAGTCGTCGTCGAGGAGTTCGGCGACGGTGTCGAGCTCATTCGAGGCGGCCTCGTACTCCTCCTGCTCACTCAGGGCGCGGGCAATGATGATGCGCGCATGGATCTCGTGGGCCCCCCGGTTCTCCCCTGCCAGCCGGCGCGCCATCCGGAGCGCGTCGTCGTGGTAGCCCAGGTTGACCAGGCCCTGCGCCGCCATGAGACGATCGCCCACAACGACCTTTTTTCCTTCGGGGACGGCGACGGGGCGGTCGATCCGTTCGGCGATGGTTCGCAGAACGCTCCGCACACGGTCGAGACCGGGACGGGCATCCGCGGTCTTGGCGAGCATCTCCGTCACGAGCCGTGCGAGGTCCCCGGGCGTGTCTTTACGCAACCTGTCCAGAGGAACTGCCTCGCCGTGCAGATGGCGCAGTAGGTAGTCCTCGACGCTGTGCGGCACTCCGTAGGCGGGCACGCCCGCGACCAGTTCGTGGGCCACGCATCCGATGGCGTAGACGTCGCTCGCCTCGGCGGGGACGCCGCTCAGGATCTGCTCGGGCGCCATGTACAGCGGCGTGCCTCCGCCGCCCACGTGACTGTATGTCGGGTTCGCGTTGGTGGCCGCGCGGAGGGTCCTGGCGAGGCCCAGGTCGGTAATTTTCGCCGTCCCGTCGGCACTGATGAGAATGTTCTCGGGCTTGAGGTCGGCGTGGACGAATCCGGGGAGATGCTCACGGGCGTGGGCGAGCCCATCTGCGACGCCGATCAGGAGGCGAACAGTCTGCACTAGGCTGAGCGGACGGTCGTTGAGTACGTCGCGTAGAGAACGCGGGACGTACTCCAGCACGAGGTAAGGCGGCTCGTGCGGAGCCTGGTGCGCGGAGAGGGCCGTCGCGATGTTGGGGTGCCGGCCGAGTTGCAGCCAGAAAAAGCACTCGCGCAGGAACGCTTCGGGAAGACCAGGGATCACGGTCAGCTCGCGGTTGAGGATCTTGACCGCGACCTCGTCACCGAGCTCTGCGCGTTCGCAAAGGTAGACGAGTCCCATGCCACCCCGCCTTACCCTGATCGGTTCACAGTAACTGAGCCGCATGGGCGGGTTGTTCTCCGGTCGTTCCTCCGGAGCATCGGCGGCCGGAGCTGCGATGGTCATGCGCTGTCCGGGGTCGTGGTTGCGGACCCCGTGTCGCCGTCGTTTCCGGTCCTCCAAATCCGAGGCCTCGAACTCCTCGTCATCCTGCCCGGCTCCCAGTCCTCCAGCAGCGAATGTTCCCGTTCGAGCTGACGAGCCAGCAGTTCCATATGCACCCGCATGGTCTTGGCGATGGTCCGCAATTCGGTGACGGTCGCCCCCGCGCGCGCCCGCTGGACGATGAGGTCCGCGGTTTCCGCCCCGCCGATGGCCGCGGCGACTGCAGTCTGAAGCCGCTCGCTCTGCCCCGCGATCCGCTCTCGCTCGCTCTGCCGGGTACGTCGGGCGTCCAAGAACTGCCAGAGCGCCAGCAGGAACGAGCAGATGGTTATGACCGCCGCTGCGCCGGCAAGTGGGTTCATATCGCCTCCGAGAGCTGACCCGGACCCCTACGCCCTTTGGACGTGGCCGGCCTTCCGACGGTTCACCGGCAAAGGCCGCATTCAGATGCCGTCCACCGTGAGGGCGAAGGCCCGACGGTAGGCGTGGGGTTTGCGGAGGGAGGCGGTGCTCAGCGACACCGGCGGATCGAAAATCAGAGAGATGAAAGCTCGCGAGCAAGTTATAGGAACAGGTACCTGTTCCTGGGGACCGACGGACGCTTGCCCACCCTTGCGGGGCCGTGAGCAAGCTATAGAAACAGGCACCTGATCGCCTTGTTGGCGGAGTGGGTCATGCGATCGGGCGCTCTGATCCAAAGGGCTTTCGGTCCAGCCTGAGTAGGCGGAGCCGGCCACGGCTACAGGGCGGCTGCGGGCAAGCGACTCCTGGGGGGCTCGCAAGTGGATAGGGGCTCGCTGTCAGCTTGCCCCTGCGCCTCTTTGTACGCGTTCGAGAGGGGTTCAGGTTCCTCTTGTGTCACATCCGGTCGGACAGGAGGGCTTCGGGCCTGGAACTTCTGATCATGATCGAGAAGACCCGCCCTGTCCGTCCGCTCGCCAAGGACGCGATGGTGAGGGAGGCCCAGATCGAGTCTCGGCTTGTGCGAGCCAACACCAGGTATGAGGCCGTGTCACCGCGGCACCAGACCAACCTGCTTCCACCGCCGCGGCGCATGTTCAGTTGGGACTGTCCGCCCCAGGAAGGGACGAATGCTCACTCCGGAGATGGGGGCGAGCCACTGGTTCCGGACTGTAGCGGCAACAGTCTTGCTTTGTGACGGCAAGACCTTGCCCACCCAGCTCAGAGGCTCGTATGCCCAAGGAAGGACGAGCGCCTTCCCGGCTTAGACAACAGCCTGGGCAAGCATTTAGGCAAGCCTCTTGGGGTAGATGACGGGGTGACGATAACCGACAAAAGATCGTGCAGGGAGCACGGTCCCTGGGGTGGTACCCCCACAATCGCGAAAGGTTACCGACAAGGGCTCAGCGGGCCCAGGGCCGCCAGGAATCGCTGAACCGGTGTGAGCGAGTTCCGCGTTCGCTGTGGGCGGGTCGGCTACGGTCGCCGGGGTGAGCATTTCAACGAGCACGAGCAGTCCCGGTGAGCTCCGGCTTCGCATGGTCAGGCGCCTTGTCGATGCGGGCGTGATCGAGGACGGGGCGGTGGCTGAGGCGATGCGGGCGGTGCCTCGCCATGAGTTCGTTCCCGAGGCGGAGCTTCGGGCGGCCTATCGGAACGAGGCGGTGGTCACCCATCGAGATTCGGAAGGGGTGGCGCTCAGCTCGGCATCGGCGCCGGGGATCGTGGGAGCGATGCTTCGGCAGCTCGATGTTCGGGCGGGGCACCGAGTCCTGGAGATAGGTGCAGGGACGGGCTACAACGCCGCCCTGCTGGACACACTCGTCGGACCGGGCGGGGCCGTCACGACCGTCGACATCCTTCCCGAAGCAGTGCAGGAGGCGCAGGCCCATCTCGATGCCACCGGCCACGGTACGGTCCGTGTACTCCTCGGCGACGGCGAGTTCGGCGACGCTGCGGGCGGACCTTACGACCGGATCATCGTCACCGCGGGGGCATGGGACGTTCCCGCCTCGTGGGCCGACCAGCTCGCGCCGGACGGCCTCTTGGTGGTGCCGCTGCGGATGCGAGGTCTCACCCGCTCGGTCGCGCTGAGACGAGAAGGCGACCGGTGGGTGAGTGAGGACTCCGCCGAGTGCGGATTCGTACCGATCCAGGGCGCTGGTGGCGTCGCTGAGCGCAACATCATGCTCGGGGAGAACTCCGTGCTGCTGCGGTTCGACGACGACCGTGAGGTTCAGGAGGCGGCGCTCGCCGAAGCCCTCGGCCGGCCTGCGCACATCGTCTGGACCGGGGTGAGGCCGCCAGGTCCGGAAGCGACGCTCGACTATTGGCTGATGACCTTGGCCGGGTTCTGCCGCGTCATCCTCATGGACGCCGCTTTCGAAAGAGGACTGCCCCGCGCCCTGTATGCCTGGGGCAGCATGGGTGCCGTGCAAGGCGGAACGTTCGCCTACCTCACCGCCCGCGGTGAGGGCGATGAGCGAGAACTCGGCGTGTGCGCTGTGGGAACAGACGAGGTCGCTCTGGCCGACGAGGTCGCCGAGCGCGTCCGGGAATGGGACGTCGAACGCGGCAGCCGCGCTCGGATCGAAGTCCACCCGCACGGGGAAGCTCCGCCGAACGCTCGCTGGACCATCGACAAGCGCCACGAACAGGTGTCCATCATCCTGGAATCCTGACAGCTTGCTTTGCCGGATGTGGTTCTCTCTGTGGCGCGATCCTTTTAGGGACTGAGAGTTGCATGTCAGGGCCTGGGGCGGACAAGCAGCCTCGGCATACCGTCAACCACATGAAGCAGACGACGCTCACAGCGCCCACCGATTCCACCACGACCGACCTGTTCGACCTCGACGCTCAGGTCACGCCCATCGCCGATGTCTCCGGGGCCATGGCCACGCCGGAGTGCACCAGCAACGGATGCACCCAGGGCGGAGAGAACGACGGGGAGGACTGACTTTCCATGTCCGGCCTGTTCTCCGCAGGCAGGCCCCTTGCCCGGGTTCCGCTGCTTCCAGCGGAACCCGGGCAAGCGGGTGTCTGTCCCCTCGTCGAGGAGGGGATCTTCCTCGCCTCCCGGCCCGCTGCTTCCTCACCTTCGGGCGAACGAGCCACCGCGACCCTTCGCGGTTATGAGCTACGCGCTCGCCATCGCCCCACCCCTCACGGAGTCTTCGCCGGGGTCGCGCTCGCCGATTTCGCCGGCGGAGCCGCGACCCTGCGGATGGGGGGTCATCACGTCGCCCGTACCCACCCGAGCGGGCCATGGCTGGCTGCGATCGCCGAACAGCTCCTGGAAGATCCTGCCGTTCTCGCGGTCTTGACCTTCACCACCAGCAACCTGCTCAGCCGAAGCGATGACCGGTGGGAATGGGAAGGGCAAGCCACCGAGGGCGGCGCCGTCGAACGGAGGTCGATCCGGGCTACCGATGCTGTTGATCTCGTCTTGCGGACGTGCGCGGAAGGAGCTTCCCTGGCCGAGGTGACGACGGCTGTGTCCGATGCCTTCCCCTCCGCACCTGGGCACGCGATCAGTTCTGCGGTCACCGATCTGGCCCGGCTCGGAGCCCTGATCACCGACCTGCTACCCGTCGATGTCACCGCCGATCCGCTCGGTCACGTCCTGGCGCTCCTGTCCGGAAACCACCAGGCTCGGCGTTCGCTCTCCGCCGTGCGTGATCTGCTCGCAGCCGCCGATGGGCACTTGCCCGGTGCGCATGCGCGTAGGGGGTTTCTTGTCGCTGCCCGAGACGTCGCGGACGACATCGTGTTTCGGGATCGGCCGTTCGTCTGCGATACCCGCGCGGATGTGATGATCACCTTGCCGCGGCAGCTCGCCGAAGACGCCGCTGACGCTGGAACCGTCCTGTGGCGGGTCACACCGACCGACGACCCTCTCACCGCGTTTCATGCCACGTTCTTGGAGAGGTTTGGCCGATCACGTCGGGTGCCACTCGCGGATCTGGTCGACCCCGTCACCGAGATTCATCTCGGCAGGAGTTCCACCTCCTCGACGAGAGATGCGACGCTGGCACGTCTTCTCGCTACCGCAGCCATCAGCGGGAGCCCGGTGTCCCTCCCTGATGCCGTTGTGGCCGAACTCGATCAGGGCGGGGAGGTTCCGCGAACCGCTGAGATCGTCACACGGGTAATCGACTTCGACGGTCGGCTCAGCCTCGCGGTCGTACCTGGAGGCGGGTCTCAGCACGCGGGGGCGACGCTCGGCCGCGTCAACGGCCTCCTTCAAGCGTCAGCTGCGGAGAACAGGGCGCGTGACGAGGTGGAGGTCGTGGTGCGTCCACGGGCGAGTTCCGCGTTGACGCTCGCGCCGCCGACCGGCTGGAACTGTCACCGGATACCTGTCGGGGTTCCCGGCGCCCCGTCGGACTTGCCGTTGCAGGACTTGTCGGTGTTCTCTGACGGGCATCGCCTGTTCGTTTGGTCTGACCTGCTGAACCAGACGATCACGCCAGTTCTGCATTCGCGCCTGTCCCTTGACCTCGTTCCTCCGGTTGCGCGCCTTCTCACCTTGCTCGGCCGATCCGGAACCCGCCCCTGGCAGACCTGGTCCTGGGGAACTCTCACCGACGCACCCTGGACTCCTCGCGTCGTTCGGGGCTCGGTCATCCTTCACCCCGCCCGCTGGGCGATCCCCTCTGAACTTCGCGACGTTGCCAGCGACCGCGAGAAGTGGGGCAAAGCCCTCGACCGATGGCGCACCACCGCCCTACCCAGCCCTCCAAGCATCGTCATCACCGACCAGGCCGACCGGCATCTCCCGCTCGACCTCGACCACCCGACGGATCGCGAGCTGCTGCGCCGCTACGTCCGTCGAGGGCTGTGCGGGCTGTTCGAGCCATTCGGCGGACCCGACACCACGAACGCGATCCTGCCCGGCCCCGACGGATCCCACGTCCTGGAGATCGCGGTCCCGCTCTTCCGAAGAACCTCTCCCACGAACCCCTCTTCACCTGCTCCGAGACCGCGCCCAGTGGGAGATGGCCTGTTTCTTCCCGGAAGCCTCTGGCTGTCCCTGGCGATCCCAGCACCCCGCCACCACCAGGACAGAATCCTGGCCGAACTGCGCCAGGTAATCACTGACCATGGTCACGACCTCGATCTATGGTTCTGGCTGCGCTACTCGAACCCGACGCACGGTCCCCATCTCCGGCTCCGCTTCCACGGAGACCCACGCATCCTGACCGGCCACCTCCTGCCCTCGATATCTGTCTGGTGCAGCGATCTCCTCACACGCCGTATGGCCGGCGGCCTGACGATCGAGCCCTACGACCAGGAGATCGAGCGTTACGGAGGCACGAACGCGATCGAGAAAGCCGAGCTCGTGTTCGCCGCGGACAGTCACCTCGTCCTCAGCGCGCTCAATCGGACTTCTGACGATCGCCTCGTCCTGGCCGCCCAATCCGCAGCCGACATCGTCACCACGCTCGCCAACGGCGACCGCACCGCCTTGCGAGGCGCCAGAACCACTCGGCAGACACGGCCCCACTACGAGCGGCTCCGCGCCAGAACCCGAATGGAACGCGAAGACGGCGACGCATGGACCGACCGCCACAAGACGCTCGTTGCCTATCGCGAAGCCCTCACCCCAGAGTCCACGACCGCGTGCGCGTCCTCTCTCGTCCACATGCACGTCAACCGAATCGCCTCCAACACCGACGAGCCATTGATCCGGGCGCTCGCCATCGATCTTCTGGCGCGAACCCGATGAGCATCGACCTCGCGCTCACCATCGCCGAACGATTCCTCACCACGGACGCCGCCGCCATCGGCGGAGCCGGACTATCCGGACTCGCCGGAACGGCTCTCCTGCACGCCCGCCTCTCCCACCTTGATCCGACCTTCGCCCGTGCTGCAGCCCTTCATTGGGAAAGCGCTCTTCGAACCTCACCCCGCACCGGCTCCAGCATCCACCAGCCTGCCGGCGGAGTCGCTGCCTCGCTGATCCTTGGAAACCTCTACCTACCGGCTTCCACCAGACAGTCCGACATTGTCAGCCGGGCCGTCCGCTGGCTTTCCGCTCAAGCATCCGCCACCGCACAGAAGGCCGCGAACCTTCCGCAGGTCTACGACGCGATCAATGGACTCGCCGCCACAGGCCGAGTCCTCCTGTCCGCCAACGTCACGGGTTACCCCGACGCTGAATCGGGCCTGCGCGCCGCCCTCAAGGCCCTCACCGCGATGATTCTCGACCCCCGCAGCGAGCCAAGGCCAGGCTGGTGGATCCTGCCCGAGCACCACCTCCGTTCCCAGGACGCACCGAGATCAGGTGCTGCCGACACCGGGCTCGCTCACGGCATAGCTGGCCCTTTGGCTCTTCTCGCAGCCGCGCTCCGAGCAGATCGCGAGGTCCCCCTTCAGGCCGATGCGATCGAACGGGCCGCTGAATGGCTGGTGGAATGGCAAACCCCCAACAGTGACTGGCCGCCAGAGGTCACGGGCGAGGAGATGGACACCGGTGAGCGCGTTCCTCTCCCAGGGCGCCGCGACGCCTGGTGCTACGGCACCCCCGGTATCACCAACGCCCTCCGGACAGCAGCCAACGTGTTGAACCGTCCTGCATGGACGAGGGCCGCCGACGACGCGCTCAAGGCCCTCGACGCCAAGCCGGCTTGGGACGTGGAAGGCCCCGATATCTGTCACGGCCATGCCGGAATCCTCGTCTCAGTCCCGAGGAGCTCCATTGCCCATGACAGGGCGTACTCCGCCATGACGACCACCTTGATCCCCAAGGCACCAGGCGTTCTTTTCGGGGCTGTCGGAGTCGCCTTGGCGCTCACAGAACAGGCTGAGCCCCGTCTTCATCGGAACGAGGGCTGGCAGGCATGCCTTCTTCTTTCACCCGCTTAGAACGTCGAGGGCACCGCACTTCCTTCCAATGCGATTCCTTGATAGAGAGCGCCCGGCGAAGGCACGCCGACGTTCTGGGTCAGTGCGAGCAACAACCGGCCCGGGGAACCTACGCACCGTACAAAGTCGGCGGTCAGCAACCTGGAAGAGTCGTCGATGGGCCTCACGCATGCGCCGACCGCGCTGACCACCACCGTCACGGACGCGAACTCGTCTGTGGTCCTCGTCCAGCACGTCGCCCATGCCCGATCGGGTTGCATCCTCAGCACTCGTATTACTGCGGCTTCCACCGAGGCCATCAATGGGACTGTCTCAGCCTGTCCCGGATCCACAGTCTGAATGCAGTCGAGCACCAGTCGCCGAACTCGCGCGGGCGACCGAGGGTTGATCTCCACTAGGCGGCTCGTCGGTGCCGACCACATCCATTCATTGAAGCGCGGTCCACCTCGAAGCATCCGGTCTCTCCCAATGCTCAGCATCCTGAAGGTGCTCGTTCTTTGGGCGTGGTGAAGGAGCGCGGCCCCGGCAGGTTCCTCTGTGACCGCGACACCGTCCGACCAGGGAGTGGCAGCGGTAGAGGGAATGCCGAGACCGCGGCAGACCTCGGGATCTGCAGCGGCCCTGTTCCCGAGGATCTGTGGACCTCCCAACCGCAGCAGGGGTCGACGGCATACTGCGGCCGGAAGGTCGTTCAGGCGCCCTTATAGGGGCCGTGAGGTGGCTCCGCCGTCCTGTTCGCTTGAGCATGCGCGCGGTGGCGAAGCAGCCTCCGGGTGGGCGGTGACCATTGGTGGTTGCACACATCCGGTAGAACCACCCACCCGGAGGAGTTGGCCCGGCCGACGAATCCGCGACTCCCCCTCCGCAGGAACGACGTCGGCCGGGCAGTTCAGGGGATCGGTATGAAGCCGTAGACCGTTTTGCCGCCGGAGTCCCAGCGGTGACCGCACCGGTTCTCGGTGAGGCCGGCGATGATGTGCAGGCCCATCCCGCCCTCGGTGTCGGGGTCGATAGGCCGCAGGGTGGGTGCGATCGGCGAGCAGTCCCAGATCTCGGCGAGGACAGCGTCGCCCTGGTGGGCCAGGTGCAGCTTCACCGGCCCCTTCTTCACATGTTTGAAGACGTTCGTCATGGCCTCGCTGACGACTACGAGAACGTCGTCGATGACCTTCTGGGGCACTCCCCACGTCCCCATGCGATGCGCCGCGAGATCGCGGGCGATGCCGACCACAACCTTGCTCGACATGGGCCAGGTTTGTCTCAGTTCTTCGCGGTGCGTCGTCATCATGGGGGCCATCGCTCATCCTCGTACGCGTTCCGTCTCGATCTGTTTACAGACAAGCGTGAGAAGGCTGCGGCACTCAACACATTCGAAGTAGCCTCGTGTAGCCTCGCAATGCACGGGCGGAGACTTTCAATGGGATATGGCCTGACCGAGCACCCCTTGACATACATCCGTGAGCAGCGCGGATGGTCTCAGCAGGACGTCGCGATGTTGATCGCTGACGGGCGGAACATGGCCTCGTGGAGGCAGAAGGTCAACCGCTGGGAGAAACGCGGTGTTCGGCCAGAAGATGCCGCACAGTACGTTCTGGCCAAAGAACTCGGGGTACCTCGTCGAATAGTAGATAAGAACCCTTGGCCGTCCTGGCTGCTGTTCGTCCTCATGGAGGAGCGGACCGCGGACCCTTGGACGGCTGATACCGCTGCACAGGCATTGGCAGGAACTTTGGGAGCACTGGATGACCGGCGAGGGTTTCTGATCCTCACCGACGCGTCACTCGCGCACATCGCGGAGGGGTGGACCGACCCGTCCACGCTGCCGCCTGACGAGAAGGTGCGCCAGGCCGTTGAGGGCGGCCGGATCGACACCGAACTGGCGGCCACGGTTGAACGCCGCCTGGCGGATCTCTGGGTGGTCGACGACTACGTAGGCGGAGCGCAGAGCGCGCGGCTCGCGGATACCGATCTCTCGATGGTCGTCTCGATGCTCCGCAGGGGCACTTACAGTCTCGATGTCGAACGGCGCCTGTACGCCGTTGCGGGGGGTCTCTGCCGGATGGCCGGCTGGGGCTCCTTCGACGGAGGTCGGCCCGCAGCGGCCGAGAGGTACTGGCACGCGGGCCTTCGGGCTTCAAAGCATGCCGATGACGTCGACGGAGGGATCTACATCCTCTCGAACTGGGCGATGCAGCGCTTCTACGCTGGTGATGGCCACGAGGCCATCGCTCTACTCGACGCGGCGAAGGGTTCGCTGGGTCATGTCTCCGAAACCGTCCACGCGATGCTCGAAACATGGAGAGTCCGAGCCCACGCGAACCTCGGGGAGGCCGACGAAGCGGCGAAGGCCCTGATGCGGGCAGAAAAGCACTGGGAGCAGCGCCGTCCAGAGGACGATCCGACCTGGATCTACTGGATGCAACGCCCTTCCACGACGATCGAGCCGAATCTCGCCATGCTCCAGCTTGAGCAGCCCCAGAACGTCGAGTCGAACCTTCGCGAGTGGATCGACCTGGACGGCCATCAGTACCCCAGGGACCACGCCCTGGCCCTCACAGTCGTCGGCACGGCCCAGCTCGCACTCGGAGAGCTGGACACGGCCATCGGAACCGGTCGGGAAGCCCTGAGCCTTCTCCGATCCATCGACTCTGGGCGGGTCGGTGACGAACTGAAGGAGTTCCTGGACAAACTCCCCGATGATCGACTTGCTAGGGAGTTCCGCGAAGAGGTCGAGTCCAACTGACGGGGCGGTTTCATGCTTCTTCCCCGGGGCGGTGGACGGAACGAATACGTTCGGCTCATTCGATCCGGCCAAGGATGCTAGCCGCCTCACGTGGCTGGACCTTGCGTACGATGTGCTTCTGACAAGACGCCTTTAGACCAGCCACAGGAGTAGCGAGAACCGTGCCGAGAGTCGGGTTCCACGAGATCGCTGCAGAGGTCCGCAGGAAGATCGAGATCGGTGACCTCGCACCAGGGAGCGCAGTTCCGTCAGAGTCGGTTCTTGCGGAGATCTACCAGGTCTCTCGGACGACTGTCCGGCGGGCGCTGGTTCAGCTCGAAGACGATGGCCTGATCGAGGCGAAACAGGGCCGCGGTCGGTTCGTGACTTCGGAGACCGGCCGTGCACCTGTTCGTACAGACAAGAAGTACGAGCAGGTCGCCGACACGATCCGCCGTGAGCTCGCGCAGGGAAAGCCGCCGACGGGGGAACGGCTTGAACCCGTCGATGGCCTCGCGGAGAGGTTCGGAGTCTCTACCGGGACCGTGCGGAAGGCTCTGGCCGTTCTTGAGGGTGAGAAACTGATCTCGGCTGTCCAGAGCCAAGGATGGTTCGCTGGAGACTTGGCAGGCGAATCCAACAGGACGCTTTCGGTTGCGGAACGTCTTCGGCAAGCCATCGTCAGTGGGGAGATCGCGGTCGGCAGCATCCTTCCAGGAGAGCCGACGCTCGCGGCCGAGTACGGCGTTGCTCGTATCACGGTCAGCCGCGCTTTCGCGGCGCTCGAATCTGAGGGCTTGGTGGAAAATCTGCCTGGTCGTGGACGACGAGTGCTTTCACAGACCTGACATGAGTTCCTGCTACTGGGCACTCGCAGTGAAAGCCTACGGCGCTCAGTAGGCGGCATGAACGGATGTCTCTCTTGCTCTCCGGCCGGGACATTAAGGAGAGGTAGGTACCTTGTTTCACACTTGTGCAAGATCGAATGCGGCGGCTCCGGGCCGCAGAGCAGCAGCGCCCCCATACCGTTTTGTGGCGAGACCCGCGCTCCGTTGGGGATACTGGGAGTCACGGGTTTCGTTTTGCCAGGGAGGTCAGTGATGGGTCCAAGACTTCAACGACTGCTCGGTGCGGCAGGGACTGTTCTTATCGCCGCCATGGTCAACCTCGCCACAGGTTTCTTCACCGACCACAGCAACATCGGTTGGTGGGTCAGCGGAGCCGTTCTACTTCTACTCGGGGGCCTCATCCAATGGTGGCTCCCTATCACCACCGCGCCAGGGCCAATTCAACACGGACGACAGAACATTCAAGACACGATTGTCGGAGGTTCCGTAGGCCAGACCATGGCCTCTCCTGGCACCCAAGAGGTCACTGGCACCCAGGTCACCGGCGATCTTAACCAGACCCAGGAACCCACTCCCTAATGTCGTGGTTCCGTAAACCTCGAGAAGGTGTCCCTGATACCAGACAGGAAGTCACCGGCACTAACGTTGGTCGCGACCTCAATCAAGCCCAAGAGGGCGACATAATCACCGGCAATCAAGGCATTATCCTTAAGGATGGAGCCCAACTCCACGTCCACCCAGCATGTGGGTCAGCAGACACTGGGGGGCCGCCCAGGGCGGCGCGGTCATTTTATCTGCGGATGGTGGAGAGCATTGCCCCTCCGGTTCTGCTTGATCGCGAGGCTGAGCTCGCGGACCTCACTTCCTTCTGTAGAAACGATGCTGAGTCATCGCCGAGGTATGTGTGGTGGAGGGCTCCAGCCTGGTCCGGCAAGTCGGCGTTGATGTTGTGGTTTGTCCTACATCCGCCTCGGGGCGTGCGGGTGGTGTCATTCTTCATCACCGCCCGACTCGCTGACCAGTCTGACCGTGCCGCGTTCCTCGACGTTGTGCTGGAGCAACTTGCAGAGATTACCGGCGATCCAGAGCCGTCATTTCTGCCGGAGGCGATGCGGCAGTCTAGGTTCATCCAGCTTCTTCATGAAGCGGCCGCAGTCTGTAGGGAGGCTGGTGAGCGGCTGGTTTTGTTGGTGGACGGGCTGGATGAGGATCGGGGGGTGACCGAGGGCCGACATGCCCACAGCATTGCCGCGCTTCTCCCCGTGCGGCTACCCGAGGGGCTGAAAGTGATCGTGGCAGGTAGACCAGCCCCACCGATCCCCACTGACGTTCCTGCCCACCATCCTCTGCGTGACCCTGGAATCATCCAGACCCTCACCGCGTCTGACCACGCGCATGTCATCCGTGATGTCGTCACCCATGAACTCGAGAATCTGCTTGAGGACACCGGGGTGGCGCATGAGGTTCTCGGCCTCGTGGTGGCTGCCGGCGGAGGCCTGAGCATCCGTGACCTCGCTGAGTTGATAGACGCCCCGCCGTGGAAGATCGAGAAAGTCCTGCGAGGGCCGTCTGGACGTACCTTTACCGGCCACGCTAGCCGCTGGCAGCCCGGCACCGCCCCGGACGTGTTCGTCCTGGCACACGAGGAACTCCAGGCCAACGCACTTGCCAGCCTCGGTGGGCAGGTCCTGGCAGGTTTCAGAGAACGTCTCCACACCTGGTGTGACACCTACCGCAGCCAAGGGTGGCCGATAGGAACACCGGAATACCTGCTACGCGGCTACTTCCGTTTTCTTCATAAGCACAATGACCTTTCTCGAATGATCGAGTTGGTGGTCGACAGGGCGCGACTCGACCGGATGCTTGACGTCAGCGGCGGCGACGCAACTGCCTTGACCGACATCACTACTACCCAGACCACCATTAACCACAGTCCAGTTCCCGATCTGGCAGTGTGTCTCCGCCTTGCCCTGACCCGCCGGTATCTCACCTGGCGCAACAGCAAGATCCCGACAACTCTTCCTGCTGCCTGGGCGCGCCTCGGGTATCCGGACCGTGCCGAATCCTTGGCAGGATCCATCGTTGACCCGGCCGCACGGATGCAAGCACAGAGGAATCTGGCTGAGGCTTTCGTTTTGGTAGGAGATCCCGCTCGGGCCGAAGCGTTGGCCGCAACAGCTGGAACCGATAACACTTCCATTTCTGGAACAAATCATTCCCTCCCCGCGCATGTGCTGAGCTCCGTTGTGGCCGCGTTGTCGCAAGTCGGGGAGGTAGACAGAGCCGAAGCGGTAGCTCATTCGATCACCAGCCCAGCCGACCGAGCGTTCGTCCAAGCGTCTCTGATCACGGCTCTGGTATCTGTAGGCGAACTGGATCGGGCTGAGGCGATCGGGCACGCCCTTCAAGACGACTCCGAAGACACGGCCTGGGCTCTAAAATCCCTCGTAACGTCCTTCTGCACATCCGGCGAATTCCACCGCGCTAAGCAGATAATTTTCCGAATTCGCTATATATTTCCCTGGTTGAGCGCAGTGAATGTCTTTACACGAGCGCTGGTTAGAGCCCAACAGTTCGATGAAGCATTCGGCGTGGTCCGTACTGCCGAAATAGTAGCGAACTCCGCCCCCGATCCGTTCACTCGCGAGAAAACACGAACCTCGCTGGTATCCATGCTGGTCTATATTCGGGAGGCTTCCCGCGCGAAGAGCGCCATCCAGTCTACTGGAGACATGATGGGAGACGCCTTCCTATGGCGAATCCTCGTCGAAGCGATGGTGCAGGTTGGAGATTTCGAGGAAGCGGAGAGAGTGACGTTCACCGCGCCGAAACCCTACGCCGAACTGCAGGCATCACAAGCCTTGGTCCCAGCGTTGATCGAGGCGGGAGAACTCGATCGGGCTGAAGCCGCAGCAAGATCACTTCCAGACCCGAATATGCGGATTTACGCGCTGTGTGCTCTCATACCCGCATTCACCACAGCAGGAGACCTTGATAGTGCTCATCGGATCTGCGGTGAGGTTGAGCATGTCGCCTTCACCGAAATAGATCTCCGATCCCAGGCATTTAGTAAACTATCATCGGCCTTGACCGAAGCGGGTGATCTCGCTAGGGCTAGAGTTGCGGCCAATGCTATCACTGAAGCCTCCGACCGCTCTGAACCCTTCAGTGCGCTACTGGCGAAGATGGTCTCGATGGGGGACCTTGAGGCGGCTGAAGAAATCCACTGGTCCGTCACTGACACTGCCGTGCAGGATCGTGCACTCAGTACCTTGGTGCCCGCACTTGTAAGGGCCGGCCGCCGAAGCCGAGCGCAGCGGGTCATTGAGAGCATCGAATTGGCTGCCCGCTCCAACCATGATCCTGCTGAACGCTCTCGTACGCTTGGTACCCTCGCGTTGGCGCTGATCCAAACGCACGACTTCAGTGGAGCAGAAGAAACCGTCAACCGTATCGCTGACACGACCGCACGTACGCACGCCCTGGTCTCCCTGATTCCCGGGTTGGTCCAGCAGGGTGAATATGAGCGAGCCGAGACGATTGCTTATTCACCGACCGACCCTGTCATCCGGGTGCAGGCCGTCATCTCATTGATGACCGCGTGGCTCAAAGCGGATGAACCCGAACGAGTACGAGCGGTCATCCACACTGCTGAAGAGATGATTGGACTCCTTGCCGACAACCGCACACAAACGGCTGACTTGAGTGCTCTCGTCTCTGTGTTGATCGGGCTGAACGAACTCGATCACGCGGAGCGCACTGCTCGTTCCATCCCAGACCCGGTCGTAAAGCAGAGTGCGCTGATCACCATCCTCCCGTCCCTGATGGAAGGAGGTCGGTTCTCCCATGCGCTGGAGATCGTCCAGGAGGTCGAGACCACCACTGCTCAATCCGTCACCGATCCTATTTCCCGAATTCATATTCTCCACGCTCTAGTGCCGGTACTCATCCAGGCGGGCGATACCGGTTTTGTGCAGCGCATCATCAGCATGGCTGAGGGCCTCATCGACAACCTCCCTGAACACTTTCTTAGAGCCATTGCCATCGCAGGCCATGTGAAAGTTCTCGTGCTGGTGAAAGAGTATTCCCGAGTGGTTGAGGTGATCGGCTCGATTGATAACTCCATGGATCGACAATACGCGTGCCAGGCCGCCATCGAAGCGCTGGTGTCTGCGGGCCAGTTCGACATCGCTGAGGCGATAGCAAATTCTACTGTTGACATAGTCAATCAGATACAGGGTGTCAACAAGCTGGTTGAATCCCTGGCTGAAGCCGGAGAGTTCGAACGGGCGGAATCCGCCTACCGAACTCTCGAACCTTCTCTCCTGCAGACGGGTGCAAGGGCTCTCGCATCAGCGTGGTCGGAAGCAGGAGGAACAGAACAGGCGGAGAGAATCGCCCGGTCCATCACTGGTTCTGCTCTACGCGCACAGACCCTTGCCGAGATTGCCCAACGAGCCGACTCTGCCCGCCGTCGTTGGCTACTGAGTGAAGCACTCGCCGAAACCCCGGATGTTATATCTCTCCTCGAACCGATCGCGCGCTTTTCGCCCAGTGCACTTCTCGAAAACGCTCCATGCGTCGATCTCCCTTAGTGTTTTAGAACGTCTGGCCATCGGCCTGGGAGGAATCACCGGAGCACCGTACTCGCACAGGTGATCTGCTTGCGGGAACGGGAGGGGCTGCTGGCCTCTGAGCATAGAGATCTCAGGGATTTTCGGTCGCTTAGGTTCCATGGCTCGGCCATGGGTGTAAACCCAGATTGTCCATCAACCACGGACGATTACTCATGATCCGCGGATTTGCTCATGGTTTCTCGGGTCCTGCATTCATCGTGAAGTCGGCAGCCCTCTGTACTTGACAGAGCCAAGGTGTACATGTTCGATAAGCACAGGACAGCACACAAGCTGATCTTGCATGTGATCCGGATGCCATGCACGACCAAGCCCGCGTATCCGGATCGCTGCCTCGAACTGACCTGCTGGAGGACCGCATGACGCTCTCGATGAGCGAGGGGAACCCGTTCAACCCGCCCGCCGGCCTGGGTGAAGTGGCGGGTTGTCGTTTCGATCCGGAGCTGCACACGGGGCCGGATCTGTTCGAGACCGAGTCGCGTGCTGAGCGTGAGGCTCGCGTGGATGCCGCGAAGGAGGTCTGTGAGGAGTGCCCGGTGTGGGCGGCGTGCTTGGAGTACGCGCTGCGAGTTCGTCTGACCCATGGCGTGTGGGCGGGTTACATCACGTACGAGCTGGCGCGGCTTCGCAGGGCCGTCCGGCTCGCGTCGCTGGTCGAGGTGGCCTGATGTGTGCGGCGCTGGAGCGGTTGGAGCTGGCGAGACTGCTGGTCGTGTTGCCCGTTGAGCGGGCCGCGGTCGTGGTCGTGCTGCTGCTGGTCGGTCAGGTGCTGCGGATCGTGGGGATCGTTGCCGTCACGTTTGCCACCCTCGTGGGACTTGTCATGGGCGTGTCCTTTGTCCAGCACTGTGCCCTGACGCGGACGGTCTGCGGGCTGTCGTCGGTGGTGGTCGGTAGGACCGCGCTTGGCGTGGTTGTGCTGATCCACGCCGCCGATGCCGCTGCCCTGTCGGCGGCGGGGCCAGGTTGGGGTGGTGCCGTATGGCGCTGATCCCGCGCTGGAAGCCGCGCGAGGAGGTCGAGGCGCAGCCTCGCGGGCTGGATGCCGGTCATGCCGGCGGCTGGGTTCCGCACGGTTATGGCGCTCCGCCGATGGTCGAGGTCCAGCCGGACTGGGTGCGGCTTCGTCCGTACGCCGAGTCCGACCGAGCACGCCGGTTCGCCGACCTGATGGTCCCGATCCGGGCGGTGCTGATCGTGCTGCTGTGGGCGACCAGCTCACGCGGCAGGGCTGCCGTCGCCGTCACCGCCGTCATCGTTCTCTTCCTGCTCCTGAAATGAGAGAAGCCATGTCCCCCTACAGCTCTGTTGAACTCGCGGCGATGCTGCGCCGTGCCGCTGATGGCCTGCTGACCACGTCGGCCGCCGTCGATCTGCTGATCGGCCACCGGGTGTGGCTCACCCGAGGCGACTTTGCCCGATACGTCGAGGTGGAGACCGACCCCCGCTATGCGGGAGACACCCCGATGGCGTTGGTGCGATGGAAAGCCGCTGTGACCGCGGTGAAGGCCGGGCGCCTGGTTTGCACGAGCAGTGAGGCCGCGATGCTGCGGGTCGCGGCGAGTATCGCCGAGGGTCTGCCTGTGGATCTGCGGGATGCGGTCGGCGGCCTGGACGCAAGGAACATCGCCCTCGTCTTGGAGGCGCTGGCCACGGCGAACGGCCGCCGGATGGTGGTGACCACCCGATGAAGACACACGGCAAGGAGTTCAAGCGGTCGACAGGGGACCGGGTCATCCGGGTGTCGATGACCGTCACGGTGCTCGGGGTGGCGCTGGTGGCGGGGTGGGTGTCGTACTGGCACGCCGTTGAGGTGGTACGCCGGTACGGGGCGGAGCAAGACCCCGCCATCCACCTGATCCCGTTGACGATCGACGGGATGATCTACGCCTCGTCGATGTCGATGCTCTGGGCGGCGCGCTACGGCCTGAAGGCCGGGTGGCTGTCACGTACGGCTCTTGTGTGCGGGATCGCCGCGACGCTGGCTGCCAACGTGCTTCAAGGGCTGGAGCACGGGCCGCTTGCCGCCGCTATCGCGGCATGGCCTGCTGTCGCTTTGGTGATCTCCTATGAGCTGACGATGTGGGTGGTCCGGTCCAGCCGCGACCTGTCCGACCGGCAGACCACTGCGGAGACGGACCAGGTCCGTGAGGAAGCTCAGACCGGTCAGGAAGTAGCCGGATCATCCGTGTCCGACACGGTTGTTCTAGCTGTCGTTCCCGAGCAGGAAGACCACGGCGACGAGGCGGATGCAGACCCGGACCGGTCCGGGTCTGTGAGCGCGGCGACGGTCGCCGACCGGATCACGGTCCGTACGACCGTGGGCAAGCCAGCGGGCAAGCGTGAGGGCAAGAGCGCCAAGAAGCCTGCCTACTCAGTGGAGCAGCTTGCCCAGGCCCGCCGAATAGATGCTGAGCACCGGGCGAGCAAGGGAAGACCTATCTCGGCGGAGAACCTGGCCCGCACGATGCGGGTCGCCAAAGCGACTGCGCTGGCTCTGGTCAAGGTCGTGCGCAGCGAGGTTGCCCACCCCGACATCGACGCGAAGCAAGAACTTGCCCACCCTGACGCTGATGCGGGGCAACACGTTGCCGTGCCTGCTCAGGGGTGGGAAGCGGCACGATGACCGGCACCACGACGATCTATCTCAAGCCGGGCGCGGGACGGGCCAAAGCCGTCCCCGCCCGGCGGGGCAAGCGTCGGCGGCCCGCTCACGTCGAGGCCGGACGGGCGGCGTGGCGGTACCGGGTAGAGCTGACTCCGTTCGGTATCGCGCTGGTGCTGTGGACGGTCGCCGTCCAGGTCTCCCGCCACCCCGACCGGGTCTGGCTGGTGGTCCTGACGATCGCCATTCTGGTCGTTCTGGTCCGTGCGCGAGCCTCCCGGCTAGGTCTGAACCGCCGCTCCCACCGTTGCTATGCCGCGGCCGTCATAGTCATGGCGGCAGGGTGGACGACGGCAGTAGCGGTGATGGGATCCACTCGGCACGCCTTCGCGATCCATTTGGTCCTGACAGGTCTGCTGGCGGTCCCGTGGTGGCGGTGGCGGGCCATCCGCGCCAAGGTCGCGGTCGAGCTGATCGGTATGGCTGCCACTCAGCGGCGCCGGGCGATCAACCGCGCAGCCGGCCTGGTGCGCGATTGGGAAGCCGTCGCTCTGGCCGCCAAGATTCCTGGGTCTCGTCTCCAGACCATCAAGGCCGATGCCTACTCGATGACCCTCACCGTTGTCTTGCGGCACGGCTCCACCGCTGATGATCTGACCGGGAACCTGCGGCGCCTGGAGTCCGCGCTCGACGCCGGTCCCCGCTCCGCCCGCGTGGAGGAAGACCGTTCCCACGCGCGGAAGGTTCGGATCCGCGTGATGGTCGCCGACCCTCACACCAAGCCCGTCACCTTTCCCGGTCCGTCCATGACCAGCCAGACCGACCCCATCGATCTCGGACCGTATGAGGATGGCACGCCCGCACTGCTGCGGGTCCACCACACCCTGATCGCGGGCATGTCGGACTCGGGGAAGTCCGGCGGCCTGAACGTGATCATTCACAACCTGGTCGCGGCCGGATGGGCTTTGGCGGGCGCGGATCTGAAATACGGGTTGGAGCTCGGCCCCTGGACCGAAACCTTCATTGCCACCGCGATGACCCCTCAGCAGGCGGTGAACCTGCTGCAAGGCGTGGTGACCGTGATGGACGTGCGCGGTGCCCAGCTCAAACGACAGGGAAAGCGCAAGTGGACCGCCACGCCGGAAGGTCCGTATTTCGGGATTCCGATCGATGAGCTCGCCGCGCTGACGAAGGTCAGCGACGTCAGGACTCGTGAGCAGGCGACTCTGCTCCTGGAGGACATTGCCGCGCGAGGTCGAGCGCTCGGGGTGTTTCTGATCATCGCGACTCAGTACCCGCTCGCCGATGTCGTCTCCTCCATCTTGCGCGGGCAGTGCGGCAACAAACTCGTGTACGCGCTGGAGCGCAGCAAGCACGTGGATGTGGTGCTCGGAGACGGTATGTCCAAGACCTGGCGCGCTCACGAGATCGACGACACCCGCCAGGGCTCGTTCTACCTGCGGGCACGCGGAGCCAAGACACCCAAGCTCGCCCGCACCTACTGGCTGGACGATCCGCAGATCGCCCATGCTGCTGCCCGGTACGCACCCGATGCCGCCCAGCTAGAACCGGAGGCGATGGAGGCGTTCTTCACCGTCCTCAACGCTCTGGTGCCCGAACCGCGGATCCCGCTCGGCAAGGTCGTGGACGGTCACGTCATCGACACCCCCGCAGCTGACGACTCCCCGGCACCGGAGCCGGCCGCGATCGCGATCTTGGCTGCCCTCGCCCAGGCGGGGGAGGGGCTGACCCGAACCGATCTGCTCGCGGCTACCGGGCTCTCGGCCTCGACGCTCTACCGCCATCTGGCAGACCTACGCGATGCGGGACTACTCACCAACCGCGACCGCCGTTGGTTTTCCGCCCCACCCACGCAAGCCGAATGAGCGATTGTCCCGTCCCGCGCGCGCCATCAACCCTCACCTGCGCGTATGAGCGCCTTTCCCGATGGGACGTGGGACACGGGACAAGGTTCTCCAAGCCCCCCGTGTCACGACTTCCCGCCCGCAAGCCCTTCGTCCTGATAGATCCACACGCCCATCGAGCGGCCCTGACGCCACGCACGACCAAGCCCGCGCGTCAGGGCCGCCACTCCGAACCGACCAGCCCCCGAAGGGGCCCAGAAAGGAGCACCTCCATCATGACCCACCACACCGTCACCGACCGGGAGTGCCACCGGATTACGCAGGTGGCTTTCGCCCAGGCCCCATCGTCAGCGGGGAGCCTGGCATGACCGTCGTCCAGATCTTCAACGACCAGCCCGAACCGATCCGCCAGGACCCCCACGACCTGCACGCCGAACAAGTCGTCCTCGGTTCGGTCATGATCGAACCGCGGGCCTTGGCCGATGTCCGGACCCTGGTCTCCGCGCAGTCGTTCTACCGACCCGCTCACGCCCTGATCTGGGAGGCGATCACCGGTCTCGCCGATAACGGGCTGCCGTTCGACGCGGTCGCCGTCGGCGCGGAGCTGGGACGCGATCTGACCCGGATAGGCGGAGCGCCCTACCTCGTCGATCTGATGCAGCGCGTGCCGTCAGCGGCGAACGCGGGCTACTACGCCCAGCTCGTTCGCGATGCGGCGTTCCGCCGCCGCGTGGTGGAGACCGGCACCCGCCTGTTCCAGCTCGGGCACGACCCGGATGCCGGCGCGAACCTGCAATCCCTGGTCACTGCCGAAATCGCGGCGATGACCGCCGTCCAAGTCCAGGGGTGGCCCGAACCGATCCCGCTCTCGGCCGTCGCAGAGCTCCCACCGTTCCCTGTCGAAGTGCTGCCGGACTGGATGGGGGAGTATGCCGCCCGTCTCGCCGAACAGACCCAGACCCCGGTCGATCTCGCCGGATGCCTCTCCCTCGTCGTCCTGGCGGTTGCCGCCAGCGGCAAAGTCCGGCTCCAAGCCCCCACGTGGAAAGAAGCGCTCTGCCTCTACGTCCTCATGGCGCTCCCTCCAGGTAGCCGCAAGTCCGAGGTATACGCGGCCATGACCGCGCCCATCAAGGCATTCGAGGACGAGCTTCGCGCCGAAGCCGAACCGATCATCACCGAAGCCGCGATGAACCGGCGCATCGCCGACGTGGATGCAGAAAAGGCCGAACGCGAAGCGCTCAGCGCCACCGGGGTCGAACGTGACGCTCTCAAAGACGTCGCGGTGCAAAAGGCTCTGGAAGCCCAGGCCATCCACGTGCCTGCCGAACCGAGCCTGTTCACCGGCAACGTCACCATCGAAGCCCTGTCATCGATCATGGCCGCCCAAGGCGGCCGATACGCAGTTCTCTCCCCGGAAGGCGAGATCTTCGACATCGCCGCCGGACAGTACTCCGGAAGCCGGCGCCCCAACTTCGGCATTCTCAAAAGCGGCTTCACCGGCGAAGCCGTCCGCGTCAACCGCGTCACCCGTAAGGGCGAGGACATCGCCCATGCCACCCTCACCCTCGGGATCTGCACCCAGCCTTCCGTCCTGGAAGGACTCGGCACAATCCCTGAATTCCAGGGACAAGGGCTGCTCGGCCGGATCCTGTTCTCCCTCCCGCCGTCTTTGTTCGGCACCCGTCGCTACCGCGATGCCGAACCTGTCCCCGAACACCACACCGCCCTCTACACCGCCAACCTGTCCGCCCTCATCCGAACCCTGCACCAGTTCACCGAGTCTCCTCTCATCCCCTTCGATGCCGAAGCCACCGAGGGTGTCTATGACCTGCTGGAGGCCAACGAACTCCGCCTCCACCCCGACACCGGCGACCTGGCCCATATGACCGACTGGGGTGCGAAGATCGTCGGCTCGATCCTGCGCATCTCTGCCCTCCTCCACCTTGCCGAACACACCGATCACGGCACCCTGCTCCACACTTGGCAGAACCCGATCACTGCACGCACCCTCGCTAACGCTCGTGAGATCGGCGACTACTTCGCCAAACACGCCCAAGCCGCCTACGACGCGATGGGCGCGGACCCCACCGTCGGCGATGCCCGCGCCGTCCTCAAATGGATCAACACCACCAGCGCCAGCAGGTTCACCTCACGCGACGTCCAACGCGGCAACCAGCACCGCTTCAAGAAGGTCGCCCGAATAGAACCCGCCCTTGCCCTCCTCGAAGCCCACGGCTGGATCCGCAAACTTCCCGCACCCGCAAGCAGCGGACGAGGCCGCCCCGCCGCGATCACCTACGAAGTTCACCCGGAGGCACACGCTTCATGACCTCCACCGAATTCCGTCGGCTTTCGTCATCCCGTCATCGGGGTCAGGCCCCGCACCGAACTCCCAGAGCCAGAGCGCGCGAGCCACCGCCTCGCCCGACTCCGTTCACAACCCGTGAGCACCGGCGCGCCACGACCAAGCCCGCCGCCGGAGCCCACGGCCATCTGGACCGACCAGTCTTCGACAGATCCTCAGGAGTTTTGTTGCCCATTACGCGCAGGAACACCGGCCGGCGAGTGGTTCTCGCGGACGCCGAACGCACAGACCGGCTCTCGCTCAAGGACGTCTGCAAGGTCACCTTCTTCCAGCGGCTCGACGGGCTGGAGGGCTGATGCAGAACATCAGCTACGACGTCCGTGTCTACGAGATCGAGACCCGCAAGAACGCCCAGGGCAAGCCCACGTCCTACCGGGTCAACTGGAAGGTCGCTCGTGACCTCTTCCACGAGCCCTTCAAGCGGAAGGCCCAAGCCGACAGTTTCCGATCCGAGTTGAAGACGGCCGCGAACAAGGCCGAACCCTTCGACGTGACTACGGGCCGGCCTGTCTCCTGGGCGAAGACCACCGTGACGATGAGTTGGTACGACTTCGCGGTCGCGTACGTGGACCGCAAGTGGAAAGACGCGTCTGCCAAGCACCGCGCCGATATCGCCCGGGTGATGATGCTCTCGACCCTCGCGATGCTGTCGAGCGAAAAGGGCAAGCCGGAAGACGCCCTGCTCCGGCGTTCCCTGACCCGTTACGCCTACAACACCAAGGAACGCGACCAGGCCCCGGAGAACGTCAAGGCAGCTCTGGTATGGGTCTCGTCGAACACCAAGAACGTCGAGTCCATTGCGGATGTCGACCTGCTCCAAACCGTGCTGGACCAGATCACGACGAGGGCGCGAGACGGGAAGCGGGCGGCCTCTGTCACGGTGAAGAAGTACCGGGGCATTCTTCACAACGCTCTGGAGTTCGCGGTGATCAAGAAGGCGCTGGCCACCAACCCGCTGACCGGTTTGAAGTGGGTGTCCGTAAAAACGTCCAGCGAGGTCGATCGGCGTTCAGTCGTCAACCCGGCTCAGGGGAGAGCCCTCCTCGCTGCTGTGAAGGCGCAGGAGCCGAGTGGGCCGCGCCTTGTCGCACTCTTCGGCGCGATGCTCTACTGCGGCCTGCGTCCGGAGGAGGCCGTGGAGATCTCCACCGACACCCTGGTTCTCCAGCCGCGGATCTGGAACCCCGAGACCCAGAGCTTGGAGGACCCGCCGGAAGATGAGGACTGGGGCGAACTCTATGTCGGCTCTGTTTCACCCGAAGTGGCCAGGGAGTGGACGGACGACGGAGAGACACGTGACCGGCGCGAGATGCCCAAGCATCGCGCGCAGGGTGAGACCCGAGGCCCGATCCCTGTGCCACCGGTTCAGAGCAGGCTGTTCCGCGAGCACCTGGACCTCTTCGGCGTCGGCAAGGACGGTCGCCTGTTCCGGGGCATCCGAGCCGAGCACGTCCCCGGCAGCACGATCCGGAAGGTCTGGGGCAGAGCACGGGCGAAGGCGCTGACCCCGAAGGAACTGGCCTCGCCTCTCGCCAAGCGCCCCTACGACCTGCGCCATACCTGCCTGTCCACCCAGCTCAACGCCGGGGTGTCGGCCAAGCAGGTCGCGGAGTGGGCGGGAAACAGCATGGAGGTCCTGAACAAGACCTATGCGAAGTGCCTTGTCGGCGACGCCATCACGGCCCGCCGTCGCATCCTGGAGGTGCTCCGAAGCTGATTCGGATTTTTGGGAACACATTGGGAACAGCCACCCGCTGACGCCCGGTGTGAGCCGGAGATGGCCGGACATCTCTCGTCGGCCTCCGATCCACCTACAGGCTGGTCGGAGGCCGTTTTGCGCGGTAGCGAGAACCCGATGAGGGTCACCCCGCTGAAGGGCCGGGCTGATTCTGGTTCAGTTATTCTAGGTTCGAGTCCTGGTACCCCAGCCACTCACCTGACTTTCGGCGGGAGCCTCATCGAGGCCCCCGCCTTCGTCTTTTGCGGAGTCGGCCGGAAAACCGGAACTCCGCCGGCGCGAAGCATCCCGGAAAGCGAGCGGCGGGGATAGCTTGGGCGGATGGGTGCGCTCAAGGGAAAGACGGCGGTGGTGACCGGAGGCTCCCGAGGGATCGGGCGTGCCATCGTGGAACGGCTGGCGGCGGACGGCGCGGTGGTCGTGTTCACCTACGCGAGCCGCGGCGAGGCGGCGGCGGAGGTCGTCCGCGCCGTCGAGGAGGCGAGCGGGACGGCGCACGCGGTGCGGGCGGACCTGGCCGAGCCGGACGCGGCCGGGCGGCTCGCCTCGTTCGCGGACGGGCACCTCGGCGGGCTGGACATCCTGGTCAACAACGCGGTGACGCTCATTCCCGTGGTGCCGCTGGCCGAGACCGCGGACGAGGACTTCGACAGGTCCGTCCAGGTCAACCTCAAAGCGGTCTTCTCCCTGATGCGCCACGCCGCGCGCACGATGCGCGACAACGGCCGCATCATCAACATCTCCACTCTCAACACGGTGCGGCCGTCCCCCAACAACGCCCCCTACGCGGCCACCAAGGGCGCCGTGGAGCAGCTGTCGCTGGTGGCGGCACAGGAACTGGGCACCCGGGGCATCACGGTGAACACCGTCTCTCCCGGCGCGACCGACACCGAACTGCTGCGCGGCACCAACCCGCGGGAGGCGCTCGAGACGATCGCCTCCATCACCCCGCTGGGCCGGCTGGGCGCTCCGGCCGACGTCGCCGACGTCGTGGCCTTCCTCGCCTCCCCGGACGCCCGCTGGATCACCGGCCAGAACATCCGCGCCACGGGAGGCCTCGGCTGAGGGGGAGGCCGTGCGGGCGGTCCGGGCCGCGATCGGGCACGGAATCTTATGGCGAGTCTCCATAAGGTAGGAAAATTCCTGAAAGGGTGGTCAGCCTCAGGAGAGCGCATGCGCCGATGGCGAGGGCGGAGGGACCACCATGGGAGAACGGGTGCCCGCGGGTGTGGACGCGAGCAGGCCGAGTGTGGCGCGGATGTACGACTACGGGCTCGGCGGGAAGGACAACTTCGAGATCGACCGCCGGGTCGTCGCGCGGCTCCAGGCGGACATGCCGGAGTCCATGGGGGTGCCGCGGATCAACCGGGCGATGCACCGGAGGATCGTTCGCCACCTGGCGGGCGAGGCGGGGATCCGGCAGTTCATCGACCTGGGGTCGGGGCTTCCGACGCGGGACAACACCCACCAGGTGGCCGAGCGGTTCGGCGGAGAGGCGCGGGTGGTCTATGTCGAGCACGATCCGATGGTCGTGGTGCACGCCAACGCGCTTCTCGGCGGTGACCGGGTCGGGGTCGTTCCCGGGGACCTGCGCGATGTGAAAGCCGTGCTCGAACACGAGGGGACCAGGCGGCTGATCGACTTCAGCGAGCCCGTCGGGGTGCTGTTCGTCGCGATCCTGCACCAGTTCTCCGACGATGAGGACCCGGAGGGGATCGTTCGCGCGTACATGGATGCGGTGCCTTCCGGCAGCCATCTGGTCGTCTCGCACTTCCACCGGGGCGCGCCCGGGGCCGAGGCCATCGAACGGAGGCTCCTCGAAACCGTCGGGAGCGGCTACCACCGGACGATGGAACAGATCCAGCGGTACTTCCTGGGCATGGAGATGGCCGACCCGGGGCTCGTCTACGCGTCCCGGTGGCGGCCCGATCCCGCCTTCGACCGCGAGGTCTTCCCCGAAGCGGCAGCGCCCCTGAACGGGGCCGACGGCGAGCCGTCTCCGACCGACCGCCTCATCGTCGGCGGAGTCGCCCGCAAGCCCTGAGACCCGCTCCGGCCTCGGCGGCGGGACCCGGGCCGGGACCCCCGGGCCGGGGTGCTCAGGTGGGGACGAGGCCGTGGCGGTAGGCGTAGATGACGGCCTGGACGCGGTCGCGGAGGCCGAGTTTGGTGAGGATGCGGGAGACGAAGGTCTTGACGGTCTCCTGGCTGATGACGAGGGCGGCGGCGATCTCGCTGTTGGAGAGGCCGTCGGCGAGGAGGGGCAGGACCTCCCGTTCGCGGGGGGTCAGGGGGAGGTCCTGCGGGGCGGGGCGGGCGGGGCGGATCCGGGCGGCGTACTTGCCCACGAGCTGGCGTGTCACCTCGGGGTCGAGGAGGGCCGCGCCCGCGGCGATGGTGCGGATGCCGTGGAGGAGCTGGGCGGGGGGCGCGTCCTTGAGGAGGAAGCCGCTGGCGCCCGCGCGCAGCGCCTCGTAGACGTACTCGTCGAGGTTGAACGTGGTCACCACGAGCACCTTGACGGGGTGCGGGACGTCCGAGCCGGCCAGGAGGCGGGTGGCCTCGATGCCGTCGAGCACCGGCATGCGCACGTCCATCACCACGACGTCCGGGCGCAGCCGCTCGGCGAGGTCGACCGCGGCGCGCCCGTCTCCGCACTCGCCCACCACCTCGAGGTCGGGCTGGGAGCCGATGATCGTGACCAGCCCGCTGCGGACGAGCAGCTGGTCGTCGCAGACGAGGACGCGGATCGGCTCGGTCACGGAGTGCTCCTGGCGGGGATGCGGGCCCGCACGACGAAACCGCCGCCGTCGCCTCCGCCCGCGCTGAAGTCGCCGCCCAGGACGGAGACCCGCTCGCGCAGTCCGGCCAGGCCGCGTCCGCTTCCGCCGGGGGAGGGGATCGGCGAACCGGTGCCGTCCGTGCTCACTTCCACGGTGATCTCCTTGGAACGGTGGTGCACCTGCACCGACGTACGGCTGCCGTGAGCGTACTTGAGCGCGTTCGTCAGGGCCTCCTGAACGACGCGGTAGGCCACGAGGTCGGCGCTTCCGGCCGTATCGGCGGGCGTGCCCTCCTCGGTGAACTCCACCGGCTGCCCGGCCTGGCGCGTCTGCTCCACGAGCGTGCGGAGCGTGCCGGCGTGCGGCGCCCGCGTCTCTCCGCCGGTGCCGTGGTCGGGGTTGAGCAGGTCGAGCAGGTGCCGCAGGTCGGTGATGGCCTGGCGTCCGGTACCGCTGACGGCGGTGAGTGCCTGGTCGAGCCGGTCGGGCGCGGCGGTGAGGTAGCGCGCCGCCTCGGCCTGGACGACCATCGCCGTCACGTGGTGGGTCACGACGTCGTGGAGTTCGCGGGCGATGCGGGTGCGCTCGGCGGCGCGGGTGTCCTCGGCGACGCGGCGGCGGTGCTCGGCCTCGGCGATCCGGGTGGAGCGCAGCCACGCCCCGGCGCCCCAGAGGAAGACCATCACGAGATAGAACGTCACGTACTGCTCCGGCGGCTCGCCGGGGCCGATCAGGGAGAGCCCGACCGTCAACGCCACGTAGGCCGCGGTCAGGAGGACGAGGACGGCGCGCCGGTACCGTTCCAGATGGGCCCCGGCGCTCAGCAGCGCGAGGGGCAGCGCCGTGCCCGCGACCAGGTGGTAGCCGTAGAGCTGGTCGGCGGCGAAGCCGAGCGACACGAGGATGATGCAGACGGCCGGCCAGCGGCGGCGCACGGCCAGCGGAAGGCATTCGAGTGCGACCACCGCGATGGCCAGCGTGTCGAAGGGGCGGGTCGGCAGGTCGCCGATCTGCGTTCCGCTGCCGTGCAGCGCCGGGGTGAACGAGCCGGCCAGGAGGAAGAGGCCGACGGGGAGGTCCCGGACGGTGACGGGCAGCCGACGCCACATCTCGCCGGCCCGCCGGGTGCTGCTCATTCGGCGAGTGTAGTGGCGGCGTCGGCCTGCGCGGTGCGGCGGCGGCGGGGGACAATGTGGCCGCGGCGGCGGGCCAGCCACAGGAAGAACACGGTCAGCAGCAGGCCGAACAGCACCGAGTACACGCTGCCCTCCGGGCCGAAATCGCCGCCGGTGAGGATCGCCGGGCCCGACATCGAGGAGTCCAGCAGCCCCTGCTGGGTGTCGTTGCCCGAGACCGTGGTGCTGAAGATGCCGGACGCGGCGAAGTTCCAGGCGAAGTGCAGGCCGATCGGCAGCCACAGGTTGCGGGTGGCGACGTACGCGGCGGCGAGCATGCCGCCCGCCTCGATGGCGATGGCGATGGCGCCCCAGAGGGTGGCGTTCGGGTTGGGCAGGTGCGCCAGGCCGAACAGCAGGGCGGTCAGGGACAGCGCGATCCAGGTGCCCATGCGCTCTTCGACGATCCGGAACAGGACGCCGCGGAAGAGCAGCTCCTCCGTCACGGCGGCGGCGAGCATGAAGCCGACCAGCCCCAGCGCGCCCGTGATCGAACCCGGGCCGTCGATCTTGTAGTGGCCGAGGAAGAAGAGGTTCACGATGACGGCCCCGAACATCGCGAAGCCGATCAGCAGACCGCGGTAGGTCGCGGCCCGGGCGCCCTCGGTCGCCAGCTCGGTGACCGTGCGGTGCTCGGTCCGCCGCACCACCCATCGGTAGACGAGCACCGACAGCACCGCCGTCAGGGCGCCGATGAGCAGCGTGAGCCACGCGTTCCCCTGCACCGCCATGACGCCCTGGCTGCCTATGAGGGCGACCGCCGCGACGGCGAGAAATTGCCAGACCAGTCTCACTGAGGACTCCTTTGCCGGATCTATGGCTGAATACCGTTGACGTCCTGAACGCTACGGATCTTGGAGCCGAAGATCGTCACCAGGCGGTGGACACTTGCGCGTAGCTCGCTCGGGGGACGGCCGGTCGGCCCCGGTCCGGGCGCGCCGGCGAACGGCCTGGTCAGGCCGGGATCAGAGATCCTCCCGGGGGAGGACGGGACGCCCCGGGGGGATCCCCGGGGGCCGCGGGGCCGTTTGCCGGACGGCGGGACCGGCGCACATGATGATCTGCATGAGCGGTCTGGGAGATCTGAGCGTCGAACACAACTTCGTCCTGCTGCTGCGGGACGCGGACGTCGTCGGAGCGGCGTTGCGCGAGGCGCTGGAAGGCGCCTCGCCGCAGGAGCGGCCCGGCCTGGAGCGCGCGGTGGCGCTCGTGGAGAGCGTCGCGGCCGGGACCGATGGCCGGCTGCGCGCCCGCTGGGCCCGCGACCGGCTGGCGGCCGCCGGGTTCACGGGCGATGTCGCCGCGGTCGCGGCGGTCAAGGCGCTCCGTCAGGCGGAGCCGAAACTGAGCCTGCTGGCGGCCGCGGAGCTGCAGAAGGACATGCTGGCCCATCCGGAGTGAGACGGCCCTGGCCCGTACCGGCGGGAGCCGGTACGGGCCCGCGCGCCGTTGATCCGCCGGGAATCCGTTCTGTTCACCCCCAGCCGCGGCCTTCGCCTCGACGGCGAGGAGACCAACGTCGCAGTCGACGCCGAGGACACCCCCGACGACACGGGCTGGGCCGGTTTCGGGGGCGTCTACATGTGCGGTGACGGAAGCTACGCCCTCTTCGAGGCTCTGGCGAAGGGTAACCTCATGCCGCCCGAGGTCCGCCAGCCCGACAGCAATGTGTCCTATCTCCTGCGCAAGGACATCGAGACGGGGAGATCGACCTGGCATCCGACGGGCGCACCCCGACGACGGCATGGCTGGACCACAGCCTCATCGGCCACAGCGTTCACCGGATCATCAGCAACGACGGGAACACCGTGCTGTACCCGGCCATGCACCAGACCGCGGGCACGACGACCGTCCTGCTGAAGAAGAGCCGGAACGGCTCGACCGTCGAGATCGAGAAGAAGGTCGACGATAAGAAAGGCCGGGAGGACGACAACTACCTCGCGTGCGGCTGCGGGGACGTCGATATGACTGGGAACGGGGAGACGGTCCTGGTCGTCCACGGCTCGGAGATCAATGAGCCTCTTTCATCCTCGGGCGGCTTGAGCGGTTCGGTGGTTCTGCAGGACGGCGATGGCTTTGACGAGGTGGCCG